>REEV01000097.1 GCA_007694915.1 Cyanobium sp. PLM2.Bin73
AGATGCTGCGCGGTGGCGAGGAGATCCCGGAGTGGTTCGCCTTCCGCAGCGTGGTCGAGGTGTTGCGGGCGGCCGCCTGAGATGCTCCCAGCTCCCCTCACCATTCACGATCTGCTGCCGGTGCTGCGCCGGCTCTGCTGGGACGCCACCGCCGTGCTGCGGGCCTACGCCCGCGGCGAGCAGCCGCCCTTCGGCTATCCCCCCGCCCTCTCCGTCGAGCACGATCCCAAGGGTCCGGTAACTGCGGCAGACCTGGCCGTGAATGATCTCCTGCTCAAGGGGCTGGGCGACGCCTTCCCCGCCGCCCCCTGGACCCTGCTCAGCGAGGAGACCGTAGACCAGTGGCCCGCCGGCCAGCCGGTGGACGCCGAGTGGTTGTGGCTGCTCGACCCCCTCGATGGCACGAAGGATTTCCTCCAGGGCACCGGCGAGTACGCCGTGCATCTGGCCCTGCTCCGCGGCCACCGACCCGTGCTCGGCGTGGTGCTGCTCCCCGAACTTCAGCAGCTCTGGATCGGCTCGTTGCTGAGCGACGCACCCGCGGCCTGGTGGGAGTCTCCAGAAGGGGAGCGCCATCCGGTGAGCTCCAGCCAGCCCACCAGCCTGTCCGAGCTGATCCCGGTCACCAGCCGCAGCCACCGCGACGATCGCCTCGAGGCACTGATGGGTTCTCTCGGCGTGGCCGCCGGCATCGCCCGCGGCAGCGTGGGCGGCAAGGTGGCCGCCATCCTGCGTGGCGAAACCGACCTCTACGTGTCACTCTCCGGCCGCACCGCCCCCAAGGACTGGGACATGGCCGCCCCCGAGGCGGTGCTGCTCGCCGCCGGTGGCGCCTTCACCCACGCCGATGGGGAGCCGCTCCTCTACAACACCGGCGATCCGCGCCAGGCCGGCTGCCTGATCGCCAGCCACGGCACCAGCCACCAGGCGCTCTGCCAGGCGGCGGCCACCGCCATGGCCGCCATCGACCCCGGCTTCGATCTCTGAGATCGAAACGCAACCACCACTCGCACAACATCGGATGAGCACCAACATCGTCTGGCACGAAGCCTCCGTGCAACGCCAGGAGCGCGCCGAGCAGCGGGGACATCGCAGCGCGATCCTCTGGTTCACCGGGCTTTCGGGTGCCGGCAAAAGTACCCTCGCCAATGCGGTGAACCGAGAACTGTTCCGCCGCGGCCTGGCCTCCTACCTGCTCGACGGTGACAACATCCGCCATGGCCTCTGCAACGATCTGGGCTTCTCCGATGACCACCGCGTCGAGAACATCCGCCGCATCGGTGAGGTCGCCAAGCTGTTCCTCGATGCTGGCGTGATCACCCTCACCGCTTTCGTGTCTCCCTTCCGCTCCGATCGCGACCGCGCCCGCTCCCTGGTGGAGGCGGGCGACTTCATCGAGATCTACTGCGCGGCGGATCTGGCCGTGTGCGAGCAGCGCGACACCAAGGGCCTCTACGCCAAAGCTCGCGCCGGCGAGATCCCCCACTTCACCGGCATTTCCAGCCCCTACGAGCCGCCCGAAAACCCCGAGCTGCGTGTGGAAACCGGAAGCCGTCCGATCGAAACCTGCGTGCGGCAGGTGGTCGAGCACTTGCAGGCTGTCGAAATCCTGAAGCACCCCGCCAGCGAAAGCCAGCGGCAGGCGTGATCGCGGCCGTGATCACCCCCTCCGGCTGGATCACCCTGGTGGTGCTCGCGGCAGCCATCGTCCTGTTCGTGGGCGGCTGGCTGGCGCCAGAGATCGTGGCCGTGTCGGCCGCCGGGCTGCTGATCGCCACCGGTGTGCTCGAGCCCAGCCAGGCCCTGGCGGGCTTCGGCAGCCCGGCCCTGATCACCCTGCTGGGCATGTTCGTGCTCTCCCAGGGCCTGCTGCACAGCGGCGCCCTCGACCGCCTGCGCGAACTGCTCTGCTCCCCGCGCATCCGCAGCCAGCAGCAGCTGGTGGCCCTGCTGGGCGGTGTGGTGGCGCCGCTCTCGGCGGTGATCCCCAACACCCCGATCGTGGCGATCCTGCTGCCGGTGATCGAAGGTTGGTGCCGCCGCCGCAGCATCAGCCCCTCACGGGTGCTGATCCCCCTCTCGGTGGCCACGATCACCGGCGGCACCCTCACCCTGGTGGGCACCTCCACGAGTCTGCTGGCCAGCGATGTGTCGGCTGGCCTGGGCTACGGCGGCTTCCAGCTGTTCTCCTTCACCGCCATCGGCATCCCCGTGTGGCTGATCGGCTGCCTCTACCTGCTGCTGGCCTCCCGCTGGCTGCCCGACCGTGGCCTCAACGCCAGCGGCACCCTCACCGAGCTCACCCGAGAGGGCTACCTCACCGAGGTGGTGCTGCCGCGGCGCTCACCGCTCACCGGCAGCACCCTGCACGCCAGCCGGCTGCAGCGCCGCTTCGATGTGGACGTGCTCTCGGTGCACCGCGGCGGCCAGAGGCTGCAGCCGCCCCTGGCCGAGCTACGCCTCAAGGCGGGCGACCGCCTGCTGCTGCGCTGCACCCGCGGCGAGCTGCTGCGCCTCCAGCAGGATCAGATGGTGGCCCTGGCCGGCACCCTCCTGCCTGCCGACGACGACACCCCCGAGGCCAACGGCAAAGCGGCTGCCGAGCCCACACCGATTCGTCTCACCGAAGTGCTGCTGCCCACCGGCTCGCTGCTGGCCGGCTCCTCGCTGCGGGAGCTGCGCTTTCGCCAGCGCTTCAACGCCACGGTGCTGGCCGTGAAGCGCGCCAACACCACCCTGCACGAGCGCCTCGGCCGCCTGCCGCTCAAGGCCGGCGATCTGCTGCTGATCCAGGCGCCCCTCGATGCCATCCGCGGCCTGCAGGAGAACAGCGAACTGGTGGTGCTCGACGACCTCGAGAGCGACCTGCCCACCACCCACCGCAAGTGGCTGGCGGTGCTCACCATGGCCCTGGTGCTGCTGCTCTCCGGGCTCAACGTGATGCCCCTGGTGGCCGCCGTGCTGCTGGGGGTAGGCGTGCTGGTGGTGGGGGGCTGCCTCGATGCCAGCGCCGCCCTGCGCGCCATCCGCTGGGATGTGTTCCTGCTGCTGGGCGGCCTGTTCAGCTTCAGCGCCGCCCTGCGCCAGAGCGGCCTGGCCCAGCTGGCGGCCGAGGGACTGCTGGCCCAGCTGCAGGGCTGGCCGGTGTATGCCGCCCTGGTGGCCGTGTATGCCCTCACTCTGGTGAGCACCGAACTGCTCAGCAACGGCGCCGCCGTGGTGCTGCTGCTGCCGGTGGTGGCCAGCCTGGCCGAGGGTCTGGGCCAGCCGCCGCTGGTGTTCATCTACGCCGTTGTGTTCGCCGCCAGCCAGAGCTTCCTCTCCCCCATCGGCTACCAGACCAATCTGATGGTGTTCTCCCCCGGCAACTACCGCTTCCTCGATTTCCTGCGCTTCGGCTGGCCGCTCACCGCCATCTACACCCTGGTGATCCCGGCGGTGATCCTGCATGTGATGGGGGGTGGGTGATGGCGGTCAGGGGGTGTAGGGATGCACGATCCCGCCGATCACCAGCGGAAAATCGCGCACATTTCGGGTGGCGAGGAGCAATCCATGGCAGCGTGCCGTCGCCAGGATGATGGCGGCTGGCACCTTGAAGCCATGTTTTTGCCGCAGAAGCACCGTTTCGCTGGCGATAGCGTGGACGAGAGGCAGGCAGGTAAAGGTGCGCAGCCATGCCTCCACGCGGTCTGCTTCACCGGCACGGCATCCCACCAGCACCTCGATCCAGCTGATCACGCTGATGGCTGGTCGCTGCTGCTCCTCCAGCCAAACCAGGGCGGCTTTCTCGCCCCGGAGCACATCGATCAGGATGTTGGTATCAAGCAGCAGGCTCAAGGGTCGCTCCACTCACTCCGCAAGGCCTTCTCGATCGCGAGGCTGTCGAGCGGCCGGTCGCGCCAGAGCCCGAAGACGGCCTGGTGCTGGGGCTGCTGGTGTTCCAACCAGATCACCAGTGCCTCACGCAAGGCCTGGGCCCTGGAGATTCCCCGCAGCCGGCAGTGGGCATCGAGCTGATCCCGATCACCATCCGGCAGCTCAACAATGGTTCTCATTAAGACGACGTCTCGTTTCCCTCGCAGAAGCAGGGGCAGACTGACGCCGTCCAGCGTTCTGCCCCGATGCCCACCGTGATGGCCTTGACATCTAGGTTCTGTTCACCGGCAGCGCCAGCTACATCGGCGGCCACGCCGTGCGCACCCTGCAGCATGCGCTTGAGGAGCACGCCATCGAGGCGGTGCTGCACTTCGCCGCCTACAGCTACGTGGGCGAATCGATGAGCGATCCGGCCAAGTATTACCGCAACAACCTGGGCGGCAGCCTCAACCTGCTTGATGCCCTGGTGGCGGCCGGCCGAGCCCCGTCTCTACAACCTCGGCCACGGCCAGGGCTTGTCGGTGCAGGAGGTGATCAACACCGCCCGCCAGATCTCCGGCCGCAACCTGGTGGCCGAAACGGCCGACCGCCACGCCGGCGATCCGCCGGTGAGGTGGCCAGCAGCGACAAGGCCAGCCAGGAGCTGGGCTGGACCCCCCACTACGCCGACCTGGCCACGATCATCGGCCACGCCTGGGCCTGGCATCAGCGGCGGTTCGGGAAGGGCGCCGACGTCAATTCAAAGGGCTGACCTTCTTGGGCTGATGTTGGTGTGAGATACAGCCTAAATTCCCGGGCGCTGGGGGAAAACAGTGATAAAACCCTTCCAGAGTCACAGCTTGAATGCCCTTCCAGCCCTCCGGCAGGCTCTCCAGCCGCCGCGGCATCATCCTGGCGG
>REEV01000098.1 GCA_007694915.1 Cyanobium sp. PLM2.Bin73
GGCATTCGGGTACTTTCTCGCCAGTGCATCCAGATGACGCTTCAGGTCACCCACCTTGCTCTGTGGCAGCAGCGTCAGCCGGTTCTTTCGGCCGTTGCCATCGCGCCCGCACCACTCCCCGCCGGCCCCCTCAGCAGTCCAGACAGGCCAGCCGTTCGGCGTCGCTGATGTCGCCCCGTTCGCGCTGCCACTGGCGGCGGCGGAGGTGTTCGTAGGCCTGGCAGAACTCCTCGCCCAGGCCCTGGCGCAGCCGGGTGTCGGCGGCGAAGGCGTCGAGGGCCTCGCCCAGGTCGGCGGGCAGGCGCGGGCAGATCTCGGGGCCTAAGGGGGCGGCGTAGTTGTCGTTGTCGTGTCGGGGGCCGGGCTCCAGCTGCCGCTCGATGCCGTCGAGGCCCGCCGCCAGGATCGCCGCCTGCAGCAGGTAGGGGTGGGCGGAGCCGTCGGGCAGGCGCAGCTCCAGGCGCTGGTCGTCGGGGATGCGCAGCATGTGGGTGCGGTTGTTGCCGCAGTAGCTGATGCCCGCCGGGCTCCAGGTGGCCCCCGACGTGGTGGGCGGCGCCGCCAGCCGCCGGTAGCTGTTCACCGTGGGGTTGGTGAGGGCGCAGAGGGCGGGGGCGTGCTCCAGCAGGCCCGCCAGGAACTGGTAGGCCAGCGCCGAGAGGCCCAGCTCGCCGGCGGGATCGTGAAACAGGTTGGTGCCCGCGCCCGTGCCTGCAGTGCCGGCGGCTCCCCAGAGCGAGAGGTGGGTGTGGCAGCCGTTGCCGGTGCGCTCGGCGAAGGGCTTGGCCATGAAGCTGGCCTTGAGGCCCTCCTGCTCCGCCAGCGTCTTCACCATCACCTTGAAGAAGGCGTGGCGATCGGCGGTGGTGAGGGCGTGGGCGAAGGTCCAGTTCACCTCGAACTGGCCGTTGGCGTCCTCGTGGTCGGCCTGGTACGGGCCCCAGCCCAGCTGCTCCATCGCCTCCAGCAGCGGCCCGATCAGCCCGTAGCGGCGCATCAGGGCCAGCTGGTCGTAGCAGGGCTTCTCCTGGTGATCGGCGGGATCGGCGATGCCGCCACCGTCGGCCCCCAGCAGGAAGAACTCCGCCTCCACGCCGCTGCGCAGCTCAAAGCCCAGGGCTTCAGCCCGCTCCAGCTGGCGGCGCAGCAGCCGGCGCGGGCACTGGGCCATCGGCGTGCCGGCCAGCACCAGCTCGGCCGCCACCCAGCCCACCTCCGGCTGCCAGGGCAGGGGGGTGAGGCTGGCCGGATCGGGAATCGCCATCACGTCCCCGTCGGCCGGGGAGAGATCCAGCCAGGCGGCAAAGCCGGCAAACCCGGCCCCATCGCGGGCCATGGCCGGGATCGCCGCGGCGGGCACGAGCTTGGCGCGCTGGATGCCGAACAGATCGGTGAAGGAGATCAGCAGGAACTTCAGCTGCAGCTCGCGGGCCTGGCGGGCGAGATCGGTCATGGCGGGATGGGGCGGCGGTGGGCGACGTGAGGGGACGGCAGGTGGAGCGCCGGGTGATCAGCTGGCCAGCAGCTGCTCCACGATTCGCCGCAGCTGCGCCTGCTCCGGCGCGCTGCTGTGGGGGTTGCCGGCCCGGTGGCCGAGCAGCGACACGATGCGGTGGACGCGCGCCCCGGGGATCGCGGCGGCGTCGGTCTCCAGGTCGGCGGGGGTGAAGTAGAGGTCGTGACTGCCGGACACCACGGCGGTGCGGGCACGGATCCGGCCCAGGGCGTCGTCCAGGTCGCCGCCGTCGGCCACGTCGTGGGCCAGCCAGGTGTCGACCATGGCGATCAGGTCGCGAGGGTCGTGGCGCTGGTAGTGGGGCAGCCACTGCTTCTCCACGTGCTCCTCCACCGGCTCGCCGATGGTGCGGAAGAAGGGCTGGCTGGCGGCCCAGCTGGCGTAGATCAGGGCGTAGGTGCGCAGCCCCTGCTCGGGTGGGGCGGTGAAGCCGCTGCCGGTCCAGTGGGGATCGGCGGTGAGGGCCTGGCGCAGGCTGAGCAGGAACAGGCGGTTGTGGGGGGAGGTGCGGGCCGTGCCGCACACACAGCAGATGCGATCCACGGCCTTGGGATGGTCCACCGCCCAGCGGTAGGCCTGCTGGGCCCCCATCGACCAGCCATAAACCAGCGCCACCCGCTCCACGCCGAACACCTCCGCCAGCAGCCGGCGCTGGGCGCTCACGTTGTCGCGGTGATCCACCACCCAGCCCTGTTCCGCCAGGCCCATGGCGCCGTGGCTGGGGCTGCTGGAGGCGCCGTTGCCGAACATGCCGGCGATCACCACGCACCAGCGCTGGGGATCGAACACCGGCCCCGCCAGCCAGGCCAGATCCTCCACCCGGGCGCCGTAGGAACTGGGCACCAGGATCAGGTTGGAGCGCGCGGCGTTGAGTTCGCCGATCTGCAGATAGCTGAGCCGGGCCTCGGCGATGGTGTGGCCGCAGACCAGGGGAAAGGGGCCCAGGGAGTGCAGGCCCTGGTGCCGGGGTGGCGCCGTTGCCTTGGAGGTCACGCCGCAGCGCCGCCGGCGGGCAGGGCCAGGGCCGGCAGGTTGGCCAGCAGGCGACGGTGCACGCTCAGGTAGCCCCGATCGAGGTGCTCCAGGTGGGGCGCGATCAGCTGGTGGGCCGCCGGCAGGGCATGGAACGGCAGCGACGCATAGAGGTGGTGCTCGGCGTGGAAGGGCATGTTCCACATCAGCCAGCGCACCAGTGGGTTGGTGAGGGTGGTGCGGGTGTTGGCGGTGCCGTCGGCGCTGAAGCTGCAGCCGCTGTGCTCCGCCAGCAGCACGAAGCGCAGGAACGGCTGGCCCACGGCCAGGGGCAGCAGCCAGAACCAGAGCAGAAAGCCGCTGCCGCTGATCACGGACAGCGCCGCCAGGGCCAGGTACACCCCCATCTGCAGCCACACCGAGCGGCGCACCTGGGGAATCACCTGGGCATTGAGGTAGGGAACCGCCGAGAGGTCACCCCAGAGCAGCTGGGCGTAGCCCTGGAGCTTGCCCGTCCACCAGGTCCAGCCGCTCAGCTCCAGCAGGTAGGCCGGCAGGCTGGTGGGCACCGGGTCATCCAGCTCGGGATCGAGGCCCGGCTGGTGGGTGTAGCGGTGGTGCCACTGGTGGTAGCGGCGGTAGGCGGTGGCGTTGTAGAAGCTCAGCAGCCCCAGCAGCCAGGCCGCCGCGTCGTTGACACGCTTGCTCCGGAAGGCGGTGCGGTGGCTGCACTCATGCAGGCCGGCGAAGCTGGTGGCCAGGCCCACCCCGCAGGCCACCAGAGCAGCGAGCCGCAGGGCCAGCGGCAGGGCCTGCTGCCCCCAGAGCATCCCGCCGGCGGCGATCAAGCCCAGATGGGCGAGCAGCCGCCGGAGCGCCGGGCCATCGCGGAGGCTGTTCAGCTCTGCCAGCCGGGAGCGTTCGATCAGGGCCGGTGTGGCGGGGGCCATGGGCTGGTGGGTGGGAACTTGCTGGGTGCGGCGACGGGGACCGGAACGCTGGGCCCGACGCTCTGCCGATTCGGTTGATCCCAGCAGCGCCACCGGCCCCGGTGCGGTAGGCGTTGTCACCGCTCTGAACCTTAAAGTCAGGATTCGCAGGACCTGACCCTGCAGGAGCCCATGGCCACATCCCTGTTCATGGCCCACTCCCCGGCCCAGTCCGATCCACGCCGTCCGCAGCTGGTGGATTCCCTGCGCCGCCGGTATGCCGAAGCCGACCAGCGCCAGGATGCCGCAGCCAAGCAGGCGCTGTTCCAGGAAGCCGTGTACCTGGGCATCAGGCCCGACGAGTTCATGGCGTTGGGCTGAGCTGCGGATCCAGACCCCGCAGGCAACGGGCCAGTTCCTCCCGCAGATCCAGGAACTCCCGCGACACCCGCAGGTGGCGCAGATCGGAACGATCCAGATCCACGGCCACGGTGCGCACGATGCGCCCGGGGTTCGGCGCCAGGATGTGCACTTCCCCCGCCAGCAGCAGCGCCTCCTCCAGGTCGTGGGTGATCAGCAGGGCCGTGAGGCCGGTGCGCTGCCAGAGATCGTGCATGAACTCCTGCATCGACTCGCGGATCTGCAGATCCAGGGCGCCGAAGGGTTCATCCAGCAGCAGCACCCGGGGCTGGGCGGCCAGGGCGCGCGCGATCGCCACCCGCTGCTGCATGCCGCCGGAGAGTTCCCGTGGCAGCCGCCGGGCCGCGTCGGCCAGCCCCACCACCTCGAGGAAGTAGCTGGTGCGCTCGCGGATCTCGCGCCGGTTGAGCCTCTGCAGTTCCATGCCGAAGGCCACGTTCTGGGCGGCCGTGAGCCAGGGGTAGAGGCTGTACTTCTGGAACACCATGCCCCGGTCGGATCCAGGGCCCCGCACGGGGCTGCCATCGATGCTGATCACACCGGCCGTGGGGCGATCCAGACCGGCCACGAGACGCATGATCGTGGATTTCCCCGAACCCGAGCTGCCCACCAGGGCCACGAACTCGCCGGTGTTCACGCTGAAGCTGATCTGATCCAGCACGAGCTTGCGGTTGCGGCCCGTGCCGAAACTCTTGTCCACCTGATCGACGCGCAGCTGCATGGCGGATGGTGCGGGGTTGGCGGCAGTCAGTTGGCCCAAGCGCAGGCCCGGCGCATCACCAGCCGGAAGCCCAGATCGATCACCAGGCCGATCAGGCCGATCACGATCAGGCCGAGAAAGATCTCGTCGGTGCGCAGAAAGCGCTGGGCCAGGCTGATGCGCCGTCCCAGTCCCTCGGTGGCGGCCACCAGTTCGGCCACGATCACCAGGTTCCAGGCCGCCGCCATGTTGATCCGGTAGGCATCGATCACCTGGGGCGCGATGCAGGGGGTGATCACCCGCAGCAGCACCTGGGAGGTGCGGCCGCCGAGGGTGAGGGCCGTCTCCACCAGTTCGCGGGGCACGAACTTCACCGCATCCATGATCATCAGCGTGTTGAAGAACAACGTGCCGATGAAGATCAGCAGGATCTTCGGCAGCTCCCCCAGCCCGAAGTAGATGATCAGCAGGGGGATGAAGGCCGGCGCCGGCATGTAGCGGATCAGGCCCATCAGCGGCTCCAGCAGCCGGTTGATCACGGTGCTGGTGCCCATGGCGATGCCCAGCGGCAGGGCGACCACGGCCGAGAGGGCGAAGCCGGCCAGCACCCGCCCCACGCTGGCCACCAGATCAGCCCAGAGCAGCCCCTGGACGGCCTGGCTGCGGCCGGCCGCCAGCACGGACGATGGACTGGGGAGGAACAGGGGGTCGACCAGCTTGAGGCTGGTGGCCAAGGTCCAGATCAGCAGCACCAGCAGCACTCCGGTGAGCCCCAGCACCCAGGGGTGCTGGACCAGCTGCCTCAGTCGTGCCATGGCCGTCCCCGCTCGCGTCCTCAGCTGCCCTGCGCCGCCTGAAGGAAGCGACCCTCGAACAGGCCCTCCAGGTTCGGCGGGCTTGCCGCCAGGCCCACCTGCTGCAGGAAGGTGCTGATCTGCTCGGCGGCGAAGGGCAGCGAGGCCATGGTGGTGCCGGGCTCCAGCGCCCGGAGGTTGTCCTCGAGGCTGAACAGGGTGGTGCCGGCCTCATACTCCCGGTACTCGTCCTCGCTCACCCCGGCCCGGGCGCTGAGGATGGCCAGCGATCCCTGGGGGTCAGCCTCCATCGCCTCCAGGGTGGCGAACCAGGCATTCACCACCTCCTGCACCTTCTCGGGGTTGGCCTCCACGAAGTCGCGGCGGCACACCAGGTGGTCGCTGATGGCACCGGGGAAATCGGCGGAGCTGAACAGGGTGCTGCTGCCGTCGCGCCGCAGGGCCTGGGTGGTGAAGGGGGCGAACACGCCCACCGCATCCACCTGGCCGGCCACGAAGGCGGCGGCGGCGGCACCCGTTTCCAGGGGCACGAAGGTGATGTCGTCGGCGCTCAGGCCGGCCTGCTCCAGACCCAGCAGCAACAGGTAGTGGTCCACCGTGCCCTCCTCGGCGGCCACGCGCTTGCCCTGCAGATCAGCCACCGAATTGATCCCCTCGGCCACGATGATCTGGTCGTTGCCGGTGGAGTTGTCGTTGGTGAGCACCACCTGCAGATCGGCGCCACCGGCGATCGAGCTGATCGTGTCGTTGAGGGTCTGGCTGTTGCAGTCGAGCTGGCCGGCGTTGAGGGCGTTGATTGAGTCGAGATAGCCGTCGAACCACTGCAGGGTCACCGGCACGCCGAACAGGCCCTTCTCTTCGGTGACCTTCCAGGGGATCCAGCCCGGCCAGGCGCTGTAGCCGATGCGCACCGTGCCATCGGGGGCGCCACCGCAGGCGGTGAGGGTGGTGGCCCCCAGCCCCAGCAGCAGCAAGGTGGAGAGCAGGCGCAGGCGGCGGCGGCCGGGGCTGGAGCTGGGCAGGAAGGGAAATCGCATGGCAGACAATCGAGCGGTGATGGGTCAGCAGGGGAGCGGGCGGCGGGCAGGGAGGCGTGCCGGGTGGCGGGGCGGTATCAGGGCGGTCGGGGCCGCCGGAGCGATGGCCGCGAGCTGCGCCGCCAGCCACTGATGCCAGGCCGCGAAGCCCTCTCCACTGGTGGCGGACACCGGGATCACCGCGCAGTGGGGGTTCACCTGGCGGATGTGGGCCTCGATGCGCTCCAGCTGCACGGGCAGATAGGGCAGCAGGTCGATCTTGGTGATCAGAACGCAGTGGGCCTCGCGGAACATCACCGGGTACTTGAGGGGTTTGTCGTCGCCCTCGGTGACGCTGAGCAGGGCCACCTTGCGGTGCTCGCCCACCTCGAATTCGGCCGGGCACACAAGGTTGCCCACGTTCTCCACCCAGAGGAGGTCGAGCTCGGCGGGATCGAGGCGCTGGCGCAGGAGCTTCAGGCCGCCGCTCACCATCGCCGCATCCAGGTGGCAGCTGCGCCCGGTGGTGATCGGCACCACCGGTACCCCCACAGCCTCCAGGCGCTCGGCATCCAGCTGGGTGGTCATGTCGCCCTCCAGCACCGCCATGGCGTAGGCGCCGGCGAGGGCGGCGAGGCTGCGTTCCAGCAGGGAGGTCTTGCCGGCACCCGGGCTGCTCATCACGTTCAGGCAGAGCAGGCGCCAGGCGTCGAAGTGCTCACGGTTGTGCTCGGCCTGGTGCTGGTTGGCGGCCAGCAGGTTGAGGCCGAGGGTGTCTTCCAGGGGCATGTGCATGGCGGTCAGGCCGGTGTGGCGGCGGGGAGGGCGTCGGCGGGGTGGTCGCTGAAGGCGTAATCAACGGAGCGGATGCGCAGCTCGCGGCCGCTGACGATCTCCTCCATCGGGTGCTGGCAGCAGGGGGAGCGGTAGGCCTGCTCGGGATCGGGGCTGTAGGTGGCGTTGCAGCGCACGCAGCGGCCCACCAGGGGCACCGGCTCGATCACCAGTTCGGCGCCATCGAGCCAGGTGTTCTGCACGGCCACCCGCCAGGTGAACACCAGCTGGTCGGGTTCCACGCAGGTGAAGCTGCCCACCTGCAGATGCACCCGGCTCACCCGGGGGATGCGGGGTTCGTGCTGCTGCTTCCACGCGTTCATGGAGAGGAGCAGGCACCTGGTCATGTCGACTTCGTGCATGGCGTCACCTCCACGTCTGATCGACCTGCATGTTGCAGACGTCGCTGATCCAGCTGGGCTTTTCCTTGCGGGGCAGCTGGCCGCTCACCACCAGGTGGGCCATGGTGTCGCAGATCACCCGGCAGGCCATCAGCGACGTCATGTCGCTGATGTCGTAGGGAGGTGACACCTCCACCACCTCCAGGCCGCACACCGGCACGTTGCGCACGATCAGCTCCAGCAGCTTGAGGGCTTCACGCGGCAGCAGACCGCCCGGTTCGGGCCAGCCGGTGCCGGGCACGAAGCCGGCATCGATGCAGTCGATGTCGAAGGAGATGTAGACGCAGTCGGTGCCGTCGGTGGCCCGCTCGATGGCGTACCGGGCGGCCGCCTCCAGCCCCATGTCGCAGATGTCGGTGACGGTGAGCACGTTGGTGCCCCGCTCCCGGCACACCTTCACCCCTTCCCGGGGCACCTGCCAGCCGCCGATGCCCAGCTGCACCAGGTTTTCTGCCGGTGCGTTGGCCATGTTGGTGGCATGGAACCACGGACAGGTGTGCATCCGCTCATCCAGGTCGATCTCCTGGGTGTCGACATGGCGGTCGAAGTGGATGATGCCGACTTTCTTATCGCCCAGGTGGCGGCAGACGCCGCGCACGGTGGGAAAGCCGATCGAGTGATCGCCGCCCAGGATGATCGGGAAGGCGCCGCTGGCAAACACATGGGCGATGCCCTTGGAGATCTGATCGAAACTCTTCTCGTTGTTGGCGGGGATGGTGAAGATGTCACCCACATCGCAGAGCCGGATCTGCTCGCGCAGGTCCACCCCCATTTCGTAGTTGTAGGGGGTGTAGAGCGCCGAGATGCGGCGGATGCCCTGGGGGCCGAAGCGGGTGCCGGGGCGGTAGGTGGTGCCGCTGTCGTGGGGCACGCCCACCACGGCCACATCGAAGTCTCCGACGCGGTTCACATCCTCGATGTAGGGCGCCTTCATGAAGGTGTTGATGCCCGCGTAGTGGGGCAGTTCGCCGCGCGAGAAGGTGGAGATGCGCCGGTCGACGATGCTCTCGGCGGCTTCCAGGCCGTAGCGGTGGCCCTGCTCCACCTCCTGTTGCCAGCCGGTGAGCGGCAGGCGGGCTTCCTTCTCCAGGGCCTCGGCGCCCTGCTGCCCGCGCGGACGTTCGAAGGCGCCTTCAGGGCCGGAGGGCGCGCCGGTGGAATCGCTCATGGGGATGCACGGGTTGGTTCATGCGGTCTCCCGGGCTTTTATCCCTCCGTGCAACCGGGGCGATCCCCCGGTGAGCTTCTCTCGGACCAGACATTCCACCGCTGCACAGGGCAGAAACGGTGAGAATCGGAACCCTAGAAGCTGCTTCCGCACACCCACACTCACCTTGTTGGCTGAGCTTCGTTGTGCCGGTGGCTACGTTCTAGGCGCCAGTGGTTGCGTGGGCATCGAAGAAGCCGATCTCCAGCTCCATGGCCCGCCCGTAGATGCGTTCGGTTTCGGCGCTGGGCTCGGCCAGGCGGTTGAGCAGGTCCTCCAGGCGGCAGGCCAGGGCCTCAAAGGCCGGATCGGCGTAGGTGTCGATCCACTCGGTGTAGGCGTGGCCGGGGTGGCCCACCTGGGCGCGCAGCTCCTGGCCCAGCCAGGCGTAGAGCCGCAGGCAGGGGGTCATGGCGGCGCAGATCAGGCCGGCATCGCCCCGCCGGGCGGTGGCCAGCAGGAAGTCGGTGTAGGCCGTGGTGGCCGGCAGCGGCGTGGTGGCGCCCAGATCGATGCCCCAGCGGCTGGCATAGCCGGCATGGAGCTGCAGCTCCGCCAGCACGCCCTGCAGCAGTTCGCTGAAGGCGATCAGGCTGCCCTGGTCGGGGCTGGCGGCGATGGCCAGGGCGTAGGCGCGGGCGAAGCTCTCCAGGAAGTAGGCGTCCTGGGCCACATAGCCGGCGAAGCGCTCGCGGGGCAGGGTGCCGCGGGCCAGGCCCTGCACGAACGGGTGGTGCAGGCAGCGCCGGGCCAGGGCGCTGTGGGCGCTCCAGAGCTGGCGGGCCAGGGGCTCTGGCGCAGGACTGCCCATGGCGGCGCCTACACCATGCGGCCGGGCTGCACCCAGCGGTCGAACTCCTCGGCGCTCACCTCCCCCAGGGCCAGGGCCGCCTCCCGCAGGCTGAGCCCCTGCTGGTGGGCGTGCTTGGCGATGGCGCTGGCCCGGTCGTAGCCGATCGCCGGGGTGAGGGCCGTTACCAGCATCAGGCTCTGCTCCAGCAGATCGGCGATCCGCTCCTCGTTGGCCCGCAGCCCCGCGATGCAGTGCTGGCGGAAGCTGCGGCAGGCACCGCCCAGCAGCGCGATGCTCTCCAGCAGGTTGTGGGCGAGCAGGGGCTTGAACACGTTGAGCTCGAAGTTGCCCTGGCTGGCGGCCAGTTGCACGGCGGCGTTGTTGCCCATCACCTGCACCGCCACCATCGTGAGGCTCTCGCACTGGGTGGGATTCACCTTGCCCGGCATGATCGAGCTGCCGGGCTCGTTCTCCGGCAGGATCAGCTCCCCCAGCCCGCAGCGGGGGCCACTGGCCAGCCAGCGGATGTCGTTGGCGATCTTCATCAGGCTGCCGGCCAGCACCGTGAGGGCGCCGTGGACGGCGGCCACGGGCTCATGGCCCGCCAGGGCCTGGAACGGGTTGGCGGCGCTGGTGAAGGGCAGCCCCAGGCGCTCCGCCAGCCGGGCCGCCACCGCCTCGCCGAAACCGGCCGGGGCATTGAGGCCCGTGCCCACGGCCGTGCCGCCGATGGCCAGCTGGTGCACCTGGGGCAGGGCCGCCCTCAGGCTCTCCAGCCCCAGGTCCAGCTGGGCCGCGTAGCCGCCGAACTCCTGGCCCAGGCTCAGGGGCACCGCATCCTGCAGGTGGGTGCGGCCGATCTTGATGATCGGCGCAAAGGCCTCGGCCTTGGCCGCCAGGGCATCCCGCAGACCCTCCACCGCCGGGATCAGCCGCCGCTGCAGCTCCATGGCCACGGCGATGTGCAGGGCCGCCGGGAAGGTGTCGTTGCTCGACTGGCTGAGGTTCACATGGTCGTTGGGATGCACCGGGCTCTTGCTGCCCAGCACTCCGCCGGCGGCGGCGATCGCCCGGTTGGCGATCACCTCGTTCACGTTCATGTTGGTCTGGGTGCCGGAACCCGTCTGCCACACCCGCAACGGGAATTCGCCATCGAGCTCACCGCGCGCCACCTCTTCAGCAGCGGCCACGATCAGGGCGGCCAGGTCGGGGGCGAGCTTGCCCCTGTCCCGGTTCACTTCGGCGCAGGCGGCCTTGAGGGCCCCGAAGGCGTGCACCAGCGCCAGCGGCATGGGCTGGCCGAAGGGAAAGAAGTGCAGCGAGCGCTGGGTCTGGGCGCCCCAGAGGCGCTCGGCGGGCACCGCCACGGCTCCGAGGCTGTCGGTTTCCTGGCGGTGGCTGCCGGGGGCGCTCATCGGCGGGCGGCTCCGGAGCCCACCACTTCCGCGTTGAGTTCGTTGAAACTCACGGTGCTGCCGCTGCCGCGGAAGGCTTCGGGCAGCTCGATGCCCGTGGCCTCACTCACCGCCCCGTTGATGGCGTCGAGCTCCACCTGGCCCTCGGCATCGAGCAACACCCGCCCGTCGCCGGCCAGCACCACCACCTGGGGCGTGTAGCCGCGCCAGTAGTGGGCCGGATCACCGGGGCCGTCGTCGGGGCGGTTCTGGAGCGGATCGGTCACCAGCGGGATCAGGTCCACGCTGTTGCCCCACAGGCGTTGCAGCTCCGACACCACCGGTGCGAAGCGCTTGCTTGCCGCGTCGTCGTCGAGGTAATACACCACCACCGCCGTTCGGCCCTGGGCCAGGGCCTGGGCCAGGGTGCTGCGGGGCGGCACCAGGGAGCCGTTGCCGGCGTAGAGGGCGTAGATGTTGCCGTCGTAGGTGTCGTTGCTGAGGGCGGCCCGGGCCGGCGGCGCCGCCACCAGGGGCAGCACCAGCAGCAGCAGGGCCAGGCCCAGCCGCGCGAGCCGTGCGGCCAGGGGGCTCGCAACGCCCCGCCTGCGACGCTGACTGGTGCTGTTGTGCCGCTCGCTGCTCACCCGTCTCGCCCGTGGTGGCGCCATTGTGGCTGGCGGCGTTCAGGGGCGGTGCAGGCTGCGGCCCATCCCCTGCAGGATGCCGCGGCCCACCAGGCCGATCGCCCGCCCCACCACCTGGGTGAGCAGCACCACCACCAGATCGCCGATCCCCTTGAGCAGGGCACGCAGCTGGGGGGCGACGGCATCGCGGGTTTCCAGCGCCAGCGTCACCAGCTGCTGCAGCCCGGCCAGCCGCCGCAGCTCCCCGTCCCGCGGCTCCAGCAGCTGCACGCTGGCGATGCCGGTGCCCTCCACGCAGAGCAGCTGGCGGCGGCTCTCGTAGAGCGCGATCGGTCGCTCCACCCAGCTCAGCCAGCGCTGCTGGGCATTGAGCTGGTTGCGCAGCCGCTCCAGGTTGCGGGTGGAGAGCAGCTCGGGGCGCAGCAGGTAGCGGCGCAGTTCCGGCCAGGAGCCGCAGCAGGCGAGCACATCGGCCGCCAGCAGCTCGGCGCTGCGCAGCAGCCAGTTGGCCACCAGGCGCTCCAGGTGCAGCACGGCCCGAGGGTCATCCACCGGCAGCAGCTGGCCGTCCACCAGCAGCGGCCGGGCCAGCACCAGGGCGGCGAGCATCGGCTGGGCATCCGGCAGTTCCGGGTCGTCGGCCTGCAGGTCGCTGCCGCTCACCAGGGTGGCCGCCACGGGGCGCAGATCGCCCGCCTGGGGCAGCTGCACGTAGGGGCTGGCCATCTGCCGCAGCGCCTGCTCGCGCAGCTCGGGCTGCAGGGCGTTCCAACGGGCCATCAGTTCGGCGACGGCACTGCCTTCCGAGGCGCTGGCTGCCGCCGGGCCACGACCGGCCATTTCGCTGGCCAACTGCCGCCGCAGGCGGTCGAGCTGCTGCACCAGGGCCATCAGCAGGTCGCCGCGGCGGTCGTGGTTGAGGCCATCGATCGCCAGCAGCTGGCCCGTGCGGTTGGCCAGGCCGGTGCTGATCGCGCTGTTGAGCCGCTGCTGCACCGCCACCCAGATGCCGGCGGCATCGCGCTCCCGCAGGGTGAGGCTGCCCGCCGGCCCGGGCAGCCCTTCGCCTGCGCTGGGCAGGGGCGTGGCCGCTGGAGCCGGGTCGCTCCAGGCCATGCTCACCGGACCCCACAGCCACAGCAGCAGGCGCCGGGCCCAGGCCAGTTCCCGCAGCCGCCCCTCCAGCATCAGCCGGGCCAGGGGATGGATGGAGGGGCGGGCCAGCAGCAGTTGGCAGCCGGCGGTGGCCATGGCGATCTGATCCAGGCCGCTCAGCAGCAGGGCCTGGCCCAGGCCGCTGGCGCCGGGTGGGTCGTTGGTGCCAGCTGCTGCCGGCCCGGTGGCGGGCTGCAGGTCGAGCACCCGGCCGCCGCTGCGCAGGGTGGCGATCGCCTCCAGCAGCCGCTCCGGGCTGGGGTCCTCCAGCAGCCCCTGGCAGGGCAGTTCGAGCAGCGTCTCTCTGCCCAGCCCATGGCCGCCTCCCAGCAGCACCAGCAGCGGGGCCGGCTGCCAGCGCTCGCGCAGCAGGGTGGCCTCCCGGCGCAGGCTGGCGGCCGTGGTGCCGGTGGACGGTCGCCACAGCACCAGGCCCGGGGCGCCGGCGAGGCTGGCGGGGCCGACCGCCACCGTCAGGTCGGGGAGTTCGTCGCCGAGGAAACGCTTCAGCCCGGCGGCGAGCAGGGGTTCAGCGATCAGCAGCAGCTGGGTGCTCACGCCGCGAAACCAGGCATCCGCCCACGGTAACGGTCACGGCAAGGGGCCCCAGGCCTGGGTCACCGGGCGGCTGGGGGCTCAGGGCCGCGGCCGCCCGGTGAGGTGGAGGGTGTAGCTCTCGATGCAGTAGCCGGTGTGCCGCTCGATCTGCTCGAGCAGCTCGGGCGGCAGCTCCACATCCAGGTCGCGGATGTCGCCGGTTTCAGCGCAGGTGAGGTGGCTGTGGGGATCGCTGCGGTAGCCGTAGAGGCGCCCACTGGCCCGGTCGAGGCACTCGATCACACCCGCCGACTGCAGAGCCTCCAGGTTCTGGTACACGGAGGTGTGGCCGATGTTGCGGCCCAGGTTGTTGAGCTTCTCGAAGATGTCGCGGGCGCTGAGGTGGCTTTTCTCGCTCCAGAGCAGATCGAGCACCATGCGGCGCTGGCGGCTGAGGCGCATGCCCAGGTCGCGACAGCGGCGGTAGACGTCGTCCACCCCGGTGCAGGAGCTGCCAGTTGGCTGGGTGCCGGTGCAGGGGGTGCTGCCGGCGGTCCCAGAGGTGGTTGGGGCGGCAGTCACGGGTGGCAGCGGCGCTTGACAGCGGGTGGAAACCTTGTCCAGTTATAGGCCAACCCACAATCACTCCGCCTTGGCTGCACGCCGGCCTCAGGCGATGCCGGCGCTGCCCGGCGGTTCGAACACGTCCTGCAGCCGCCCGTCGTCGATCGCCTGCAACGCTTCGGCCAGGTTGACGCGGCCGTCGTAGAGCGCCCGGCCCACGATCACCCCCTCCACCCCCAGGGGCTCGAGGGCCAGCAGGGAGAGCAGGTGCTCGAGGCTGCCGATGCCGCCCGAGGCGATCACCGGCACGGCGCTGGCCTCGGCCATGGCCCGCAGGGCCGTCAGGTTGGGGCCCGCCAGGGTGCCGTCGGTGGCGATGTCGGTGCTGACGATCGCGGCGATGCCGCTGCCGCTGAAGCGCCGGGCCAGGGCGGTGGCCTCGGTGCCGCTCTCCTCGATCCAGCCGCGGGTGGCCACCTTGCCGTTGCGGGCATCGATGCCCACCACGATCCGGCCGGGATGGCGGGCCGCCAGCCACTCCACCAGCTCCGGCTGCTCCAGGGCCACCGTGCCCAGGATCACCCGCTCGAGCCCGCAGGCCAGCAGCTCCTCGGCCCGCTCGGCGCTGCGCACCCCGCCACCGAGCTGCACCGGAATGTCCAGGGCGGCGGTGATCGCCTTCACCGCGCTGTCATTCACGGGCAGGCCGCTGCGGGCGCCGTCCAGATCCACCAGGTGCAGGCAGCGCGCCCCCTGCCGCTGCCAGCTGAGGGCCTGGGCCACCGGCTCGTCCGAGAAGCGGGTCACCTGGTCGTAGTCGCCCTGGTGCAGGCGCACGCAGTGGCCGTCGAGCAGGTCGATGGCGGGGATGAGTTGCATCGCGGGCTGGCGCTGAAGGCTGTGCCGGCCATCCTGAAGCTCCGTGCCCGCTGCCCTTGGCCTTCCTGCTGGAGCTGGTGCCGGCCCTGGCCGCCGGCCTGCTGCTGGCCCGACGCCATCCCCGGCTGGCCGGCCGGCTGGCGGTGCCGTTGATGCAGTGGGGGGTGCCGCTGAGCATCACGGCGCTGCTGTTGCGTGCCGGCCTGCACTGGCGCTACGGCGAGGTGCTGCTGCTCGCGCTGGTGGCGGTGCTCGGTGGACTGCTGCTGCTGGCCCTGGTGCCGGCGCTGCGAGCGGGCTTCCGCACCCCGCCCCAGCGCCTCGGGGCCGTGGTGGGCAACACCGCCTACTTCGGCATTCCCGCCGCCCTGGCGCTGCTGCCCAGCGGCGCCGTGGGCTACAGCATCAGCTACGACCTGGCCGCCACCCTGCTCACCTGGTGCATCGGCCCGGCCCTGATCGGCGGGGCACCGCTGCGACCGGTGCTGCTGTTGCGAGCGATGGCGGCCAGCCCGGCGACCAGGGGGCTGCTGGGGGCGCTGCTGCTGCACTGGACCCCCTGGCAGGAGGCCCTGGCAGCGGTCCTCTGGTGGCCGGCGCGGCTGGTGATCTGGCTGGCCCTGGTGGTGGTGGGCCTGCGCCTGGCACCGGCCCTGGGGGCCCGGCTGCCGCTGGGGTTGCTGCCGGCCCTGCTGGTGAAGCTGCTGCTGTTTCCCCTGCTGCTGCTGGCCGCGGTGGAGCTGCTGGGCATGGCAGAGCCGGCCCGCTCGGCGGTGGTGCTGCAGGCGGCGGCGCCCACGGCCGTGGCGGTGCTGCTGCTCTCGGAGGGGGCCACTGCCGATGGGCAGGCCAGTGAACAGGTGCTGGAGGCGGCGGCACTGGTGCTGTGGAGCACCCTGCTGGCCCTGGTCACCGTGCCCCTGTGGGCCTGGGTGCTCACTGGAGCCTGAGTCCGCGGGGCTTGAATGGCGCCCAGTTCACAGGGGCCCGGGGCCCGCCGGCGCATGAAGATCCTGGTGATGGGTGGCACCCGCTTCGTGGGCCGGCCCCTGGTGGAACTGCTGCAGGCGGCCGGTCACGAGCTCACCCTGTTCACCCGCGGGCGCAACCCCGTGCCGGCGGACGTGGAGCACCTGGTGGGCGATCGCAGCAGCACTGAGGGCCTGGAGCCGCTGCGGGGCCGGGCCTTCGAGGTGATCGTGGACAGCTCCGGCCGCAGCCTCGCCGACACCCAGGCGGTGATCGAGCGCACCGGAGCACCGGAGCACCGGTTGGTGTATGTGAGTTCCGCCGGGGTGTACGCCGACAGCGAGCTCTGGCCCCTGGACGAGAACAGCCCCACCGATCCGGCCAGCCGCCATGCCGGCAAGGCCGAAACAGAGGACTGGCTGCGCCGCCAGGGCATCGCCTTCACCAGCTTCCGGCCCACCTACATCGTGGGTCCGGGCAACTACAACCCGGTGGAGAGCTGGTTCTTCGATCGGATCGTGCACGGCCAGCCGGTGCCCCTGCCCGGCGATGGCAGCACCATCACCCAGCTGGGCCACGTCCGCGATCTGGCCACCGCCATGGCCCGCTGCATCGAGGTGGATGCCGCCGCCAACCGCATCTACAACTGCAGCGGCCGCCAGGGCATCACCTTCCGCGGCCTGGTGGCCGCCGCCGCCCGCGCCGCCGGCGTGGATCCGGCGGCGGTGGAGATCCGCAGCTTCGATCCCTCCGGCCTCGACAAGAAGGCCCGCAAGGCCTTCCCCCTGCGGATGGCCCATTTCCTCACCGACATCACCCGCGTGCGCCGGGAACTGGCCTGGGAGCCGGCCTTCGACGTGGAGGCCACCCTGGCCGACAGCTACGCCAACGACTACGCCCAGCGGCCGCCCACCACCCCCGATTTCAGTGGCGATGGGGCCCTGATCGGCTAACCCGCCGCGCAGCAACCTCCCAAGCCGTTCAGTGTCTGCACCTGCTCGGCCGCTGCCAGGCCGGCCTCGATCGCCCCCTCGAAGTAGCCCGGCCAGCGGCTGGCCGCTTCGGTGCCGGCCCACACCACCCGCTGGTGGGGCTGCTGCCAGATCCGGCCGTAGCTGGTCCAGGCGCCGGGGGTGAGGAAGCTGGTGAAGGCCCCGCCGCTCCAGGGCTCCCCGTTCCAGTTGTGCAGCACCAGCTCGAGGGGCTCGGCGGCTGCGGGTCCCCACCAGGCCTGCAGATCGGCCAGCACCGCCTGGCGCCGCTGGCGCTCCGGCAGCCCCTGCCAGCGCACAGCCCGCTCGCCGGCGATGAAGCCGGCCAGCATCCCCGGTCCCCCTGGCGGCGAGCTGTCCACGGTGAGCTCCAGGGTGGGCAGGTTGCCGATGCCCAGGCCGTTGAGCCCCCGCTCTCGCCAGAACGGGCGCGGGTAGAGGGCCAGCACCTTCACCATCGAGCCCATCGGCGAGCGCTGCAGCAGGCCGCTCCACTGCGGCGGCAGGGCAGGGTCGTAGTGGATCGCCTGGCGCAGCGGCGGCGGGATAGCCACCACCGCTGTCCCCGCTTCGATCACGCTGCCGTCGGCGCAGCCCACCGCCACCCTGCCGTTCACCTGACGGATCGACACCACGGGGGCGGCCAGCTGGATCAGCCCCGCCAGCTCGGCGGCCAGCCGCTCGGCCACCTGGGCAACGCCCCCCTCCACCAGCCAGGCCTCCGGCGTCTCGTGCTGGGGCGCCACGGCCTGGGTCCAGGCCAGGTGCAGGATCGAGCTCTCATGGGATTCGAAGCCACCGGAGCCGCCCATGCGGGTGAGCCAGGCCAGCGGATAGCCCGCCAGCTCGCCGGCTCCCTGGCGCTCCAGCCACTGGGCCACGCTGGTGCGGTCGAGGTCCTCGGCGCCGGGTGTGGCCCAGGGGGCCTGGGGCGGCACCTGCGCCACCAGCTGCTGGAAGCGGTCCTGCACCGCCAGGGCCGCGTCCAGCTCGGCCGGCGGCAGACCCAGCTCAGCTGGCCGGAAGAACAGCAGGCTGGCGGCGAAGTCGTGCTCCACGCCAGCGCGGTGCGGCACGCCGTTCCAGAGGAACACGCCGTCGCCGTCATAGAAGGTGGGGTAGCGGCGCAGGCCGAACTCCTCCAGCAGCGCCAGCAGCCGGTGGTGGCTGGCGCCTACCCACTGGCCGCCCAGATCAACCGGGATGCCGGCGGCAGTGGCCCGGCGATGCATCCGCCCCCCCAGGCGTTCGCGGGCCTCCAGCAGCCCCACCCGCAGGCCCGCGCGGCGCAGCGTCCGGGCACAGATCAGGCCGGACAGCCCGGCTCCCACCACCACGGCGTCCAGCACCCCTGCTGCCAGGGTGGTGCCGTTCCGGGTCGTGGTGGACATCGGCATCTGGTGGGGATTGCTAAAGAACGGCGCCTCTCCGCGGCGACCTTGTTATTGGAGTCTGTCTCGTCCACCACTGCTGGCCACGGGGCTGCCGGCACCGGTGCTGCCGGCGTGGTTGCCCTCCAGAACCTGAGCCGCCGCTACGGCGATCACGTGGCTCTGGAGAACCTCAATCTCACGGTGGGTGCTGGCGAGTTCTTCTCCCTGCTCGGCCCCTCCGGCTGTGGTAAGACCACCACCCTGCGTCTGATCGCCGGTTTCGACCGCCCGGATCGGGGCCGGGTGCTGCTGCAGGGCCGTGATCTCACTGGGGCGCCGCCACACCAGCGGCCGGTGAACCTCGTGTTTCAGAACTACGCCCTGTTCCCCCATCTCAGCGTGTGGGACAACGTGGCCTTCGGGCCCCGCTCCCTGCGGCTGCCGGAGGCCGAAATCCGCCGACGGGTGGGGGAGGTGCTGGAGGTGGTGCGGCTGGCGGACCTGGCCCGCCGCCGCCCCCACCAGCTCTCGGGCGGCCAGCAGCAGCGGGTGGCCCTGGCGCGGGCGCTGGTGAATGCCCCGGCCGCCCTGCTGCTCGATGAGCCGTTGGCGGCTCTCGATCCCGATCTCCGCCGCACGATGCGCGCCGAGCTTCAGCGCATCCAGCGCCAGGTGGGCATCACCTTTGTGCTGGTGACCCACGATCGCGAGGAGGCCCTCAGCCTCAGCGACCGGCTGGCCGTGCTCCACGAGGGCCGGCTGGAGCAGGTGGGCACGCCACGGCAGCTCTACGACTCCCCCCGCAGCGCCGTGGTGGCCACCTTCCTGGGGGCCGCCAATCTGTTCAGAGAGGGTGCCGGCTCCGGGGTGCGGTTGCTGCGACCGGAGCGTCTGCGCCTGCGCTCCAGCGCCCCGGCCGAGGGGGAGCAGGGGATGCGGGCCCGGGTGCGGGAGCTGGTGTTCCAGGGCGCCACGGTGGAGGTGCGTCTGCGCACGGATCGGAACCAGGCGCTGGTGGCCATCGACACCGCAGCGGATGTGCCCAACAATCTGCGGGTCGGCTCCGAGCTCTGGTGCTGCTGGAATCCTGCCGACAGCCACCTGCTGGAGGAGCCGGCATGATCAGTCCCATCCATGGATCAAGCCCCCGGATCAGCCCTCGGGGCCGGCGGCGCTTCCTGCGCCAGCTGGGCCTGGCCGCCGCAGGCACCCTGGTGACCCCACCGCTGCTGCAGAGCTGCCGTGGTGGGGGCGGTGGAGCTGACGCCCCAGGCGCTGGCGGCGAGCTGGTGATCTCCACGTTCCCGCTCTATATCGACGGGGATGAGCCGGGCGCACCGGGCAGTGTGGCCCGCTTCCGCGCCGACACCGGCATCCAGGTGCGCTATCTGGAGGACATCAACGACATGCGCCAGTTCTTCGCGCGCATTCAGCCGGACCTGGCCGCCGGCCGGCCCATCAGCCAGGACCTGCTCGTGCTCACGTCGTGGTTGGCGGAGCGGCTGATCGGCCTGGGCTGGCTGGATCCACTGCCCCTTGCCGAGGTGCCCAACGCCCGCAACCTGATTCCTTCCCTGCGCGATCCCTCCTGGGATCCCCAGGGGCGCTACAGCCTGCCCTGGCAGTCCGGCATCGCCGGCATCGCTTACAACATCAAGGCCACTGGCCGCGAGCTCACCGGTGTCGACGATCTGTTCGATCCGGCCCTCAAGGGCCGGGTGTCGGCCCTGCTGGAGATGCGCGACACGATGGGGTTGTTGATGCTGGGGGACGGCAAGGACATCAGCCAGCCCAGCTGGGATGCGGCCCAGCCCTCCTTCGATCGGCTGGAGAAGGCCCGCCGTGACGGACAGATCCGCCGCTTCACTGGCAATGACTACCAGAACGACCTGCTCGCGGGCAATCTGGCCGCCTGCATCGGCTGGTCGGGGGATGTGGCCCAGCTGTCGCTGGATGACCCCGACCTGCGCTTCCTGGTGCCCGAGAGCGGCGGCGTGCTCTGGGCCGATGTGATGCTGATGCCCAAGGGTGCCCGCCACCAGGAGGCGGTGGCCCGCTGGCTCAACTGGGTCTACGACCCGGTGGAGGCTGCCCGCATCGCCGCTGCCGTGCAGTACATCTCGCCGGTGGAGGGGGTGCAGGAGATCCTGGCCCAGGACCCCGCCACCGCTGAGCTGGCGCGCAGTCCGCTGATGTTCCCGGATGCCGGCATGCAGTCGCGCCTGAAGGTGTTCGGCCCCTTGAGCGAGACGGAGGAGGCCCGCTGGGAGGAGCGCTTTGCTCGCATCACCGAAGGCTGAGGGTCACCGTCGGGCCCGTCGCTGGTGGCCGTGGGCGCTGCTTGCGCCGGGGCTGGTCTGGCTGATCGGCCTCTACCTGCTTCCCCTGCTGGCCCTGGTACCGCTGTCGCTCTCGGAGCCGGTGAGCCGCTTCGGCCTGGACACCGTGTTCCGCTGGCGCCTGGCCAACTACGGGGAGGTGCTGGGGGCCTATGGGCCGGTCCTGCTGCGCTCGTTCGGTTTCGCCCTGGTATCCACGGGCCTTGGGCTGCTGCTGGCCTACCCGCTGGCCTACGGGATCCGTTTCCGCGGCGGCCGTTGGCAACCCCTGCTGATCGGGCTGGTGGTTCTGCCCTCGCTCACCTCCTATCTGGTGCGGGCGATTGGCTGGACCAGCCTGCTGGGCGACAACGGGCCGGTGCTGGGCCTGATCACAGCGCTGGGCCTCACCGACCTGGGCAACGGGCTGGGGCTGTTGCGCGATGGCCGTCTGCTGAACACCCCCACCGCTGTGGTGCTGGGACTGACCAGCAATCAGTTGCCCTTCCTGGTGCTGCCGCTGGTGGTGGCGATGCAGCGGATTGACCGGCGCCTGCTGGAGGCCGCCGCCGATCTGCATGCCGGTGGCCTGCGCCGCTTCCGGCTGGTGGTGTGGCCGCTGTCCCGCCCCGGGCTGGCCTCGGCCCTGCTGCTCAGTTTGATCCCGGCGGCTGGCGACGTGGTGAACCCCCTGTTTCTGGGGGGCCCGAACGAGCGAATGGTGGGCAACACGATCGAGAACCTGCTGCTGGTGCAGCTGCAGGCGCCCAGGGCGGCCGCCCTGGCCCTGGTGCTGATGGCGCTGATCAGCCTGGCGGTGGTACTGCAGCTGCGAACCGGTGGCCTCGACGACCTGGCCCTGCCATGAACCGCATCGGTGGCTGGCTGCTGGGCCTGGCGAGCGTGCTGGCCTTCGCCCTGCTCTACGCGCCGATCGTGGTGATGGTGCTCTTCAGCTTCAATGCCCCCCGAGGTCGCTTCAATCTGGTGTGGCAGGGGTTCACCCTCGCCAACTGGCGCCAGCCGCTGGCCGATGCCGCCCTCACTCAGGCCTTTCTCGCCAGCCTGGCGCTGGCCCTGGCGGCGGCGGTGCTGGCGGTGCTGCTGGGCGGCCTGATGGCCCTGGCCCTGGGCCGCGTGCGCCTGCGGGGCGGCCGGGCAATCGCCCTGCTGCTGGCCCTGCCGCTCACCAATCCGGAGATCGTGCTGGCCACGGCCCTGCTCAACCTGTTCGTGGATCTCAACCTGCCGCGGGGACCGCTGACGCTGCTGCTCTCTCACAGCCTGTTCTGTCTGAGCTATGCCGCCCTCACCTTGAAGGCACGGCTGGCGGGATTCGATCCCAGCCTGGAGCTGGCAGCCCAGGACCTGGGCGCGCCTCCCCTGGCGGCCTTCCGGCGCGTCACCCTGCCGCTGCTGGCGCCAGGCCTGCTGGCCGCGGGCCTGCTCAGCTTCTCGCTGTCGTTCGACGACTATGTGATCAGCAGCTTCACCGCAGGCGAAACCGTGACCCTGCCGCTGTATCTGGCCGGGGCGTTTCAGCGGGAGATTTCGCCCCAGATCCAGGTGCTCTCCACCCTGGTGCTGCTGGTGAGCGGGGTGTTGCTCATCCTGGCGACACCCCGCAGTTCCGGGTCCGGGCGGCGTTGAGCCCCTCCGCTCCAGGCCGGGGCTAGTGCCGGGTGCGGTCAGGTCGTCCGGCGCCCAGGTAGCCCCAGGCCGAGGTGAGGGCCAGCAGCAGCGACGGCCAGAACAGCCACCAGCCGAGCTGCTGGAGGAGGGGCGGCAGACCCCCCAGTCCAAGATCGGCGCCCCAGGTCGCCGGCCAGAGCAGCAGCAGCAGACTGCTGAATTGCAGCACCGTCTTGGCCTTGCCGGCCAGGGAGGCGGGGCCGCCGCCGCTGGCGCCGCTGCGCCAGCCGGAGATCAGCAGTTCGCGGGCCAGCAGCAGCCACACCGCCCACAGGGGAAGCTGCTGCGGCCAGGCCGGCTGGGCCGCCAGCCAGAGCAGGGGGGCGGCGATCAGGATCTTGTCGGTGAGGGGATCGAGGCGGGCGCCCCATGCCGAGCCGCCACCGGCGCGCCGGGCCAGCAGACCATCGGCCCAGTCGCTGAGGCCGCCCAGCAGCAGCAGCCACCAGGCCAGGTCCGCCGCACCGCCGCTGAGGGCCAGGATCAGGGGCAGGCCGAGCAGGGCCCGACCCACGGTGAGTCCATCGGCCAGGCGCCGCAGGGGGGCGGCGGCGCGCGGCCGGTGCTGGTGGCTGCCCATCCGGGGGTGCTGCGGCTGGGCTGCCCATTGTGAAGGCGGCACCGGCCCAGGCCCAGAATGCCCCCACAGCTCTCCCGCTCCCCCAGCCGCCGTGGTGCAACAGCCCGTCTCCGCCGTGATGACCAGCCCGGTGCTCAGCGTCACGGCCGACACGCCCCTGCAGAACGCCGTGAAGCTGATGAGTGAGCACCACATCAGCGGCCTGCCGGTGGTGGACGAGGCCGGCGCACTGGTGGGGGAGCTCACCGAGCAGAGCCTGATGGTGCGCGAGAGCGGCTTCCAGCCCGGGCCCTACGTGATGCTGCTCGATGCGGTGATCTACCTGCGCAATCCCCTCAGCTGGGACAAGGAGGTGCACCAGGTGCTGGGCAGCACCGTGGGGGAGGTGATGAACCGCCATCCCCACAGCTGCGCGGGCGAGCTGCCCCTGCCGGCGGCGGCGCGGCAGCTCCATGAGGGCAGCACCCAGCGCCTGTTCGTGCTTGATGAGTCCCGCCGCCCGCTGGGGGTGCTCACCCGCGGCGATGTGGTGCGCGCCCTGGCCACTGAGGCCTGAGCCCGTGACAGGGATGGTGCCATCAGCTGCTGATCCGTTGCCCTCCTGGCGGCCTGGCGCCGTGAAAGAGGCCCTGCTCTCCTTCGTGACGGCGGTGACCGCGGAACACTCGGCGGCGTTTGTGCCGGAGCCGGAGCGGGTGGCGGTGTTCGACAACGACGGCACGCTCTGGCCGGAGCAGCCGATGCCCTTCCAGGCCGCCTTCGCCTTCGACGAACTCAAGGGTGCGGTGCAGCGCCAGCCCGCCCTGGCCGATGATCCGATGGTGCAGGCGGCCCTGGCCGGCGACATCGGCGCCCTGCTGGCCGGCGGGCATTTCGAGGGTCTGCTGCGGGTGATTGCCGTGAGCCACGCCGGCATGACCACCGAGGCGTTTGCGGCGGCGGTGGAGGCCTGGCTGCGCTCCGCCCGCCATCCCCGCTTCGAGCGGCCCTACGACGCACTCACCTACGGGCCGATGCAGGAGGTGCTGCAGCTGCTGCGAACCCATGGTTTCCGCACCTTCATCGTGTCCGGCGGTGGCGCCGACTTCATGCGCGTGTGGGTGGAGCGGGTGTACGGCATCCCGCCGGAGCGGGTGGTGGGCTCCACCGGCCGCACCAGCTTCGAGCTGCGCGAGAGCGGCCCGGTGCTGCTCAAGTCGCTCGACACCCTGTTCGTGAATGACGGCGCCGGCAAACCGGCGGCCATTCATCAGTTCATCGGCCGCCGGCCGCTGATGGCCTTCGGCAACAGCGACGGCGACCTGGCCATGCTGCAGTTCACCACGATCAACAACCCACGACCCAGCTTCGGGCTGATCGTGCACCACACCGATTCCGAGCGCGAGTACGCCTACGACGCCGAAACCAGGAGCACCGGCACGTTGGTGAAGGCCCTGCAGCAGGCCCCCGAGCGCGGCTGGCACGTGGTGGACATGCAGCGCGACTGGCTGCGGGTGTTCTAGAGCGCCAGCACGGCCCCTTCGGCCACCAGCCACTGGCGTTCGTGGCGGGGCAGGGGCATGCCGCCCGTGAGGGCGCCGAAGGCGGGCAGGGCGAGCCGCTCGCTGCGCGGGCAGTAACTGAAACAGGGCAGGCGCAGGCGGTCGCCCCTGCCGCCCAGCAGGGTCACCGGATGCAAGTGGCCGCAGAGGTTGAGCAGGCTGGAGCGCGGCTCGGGTTCGTGGCTGAGCCACCAGGGGCCCAGGGCCTGGCTGGGCTCCTGGGCCAGGCCGGCGATCCAGCTGCCGCGCTCGTGGTTGCCGCCGATCAGCCGCAGCGGGCAGCCGAGCAACTCGGGCAGGGCTGCCAGCTTGGCCCGCAGCTCGCCGGTGAGCCCCAGGCGGCCGTGGATCAGGTCGCCCAGCACGATCACCTGCTCGGGCCGCAGCCGCGCCGCCAGCTCCAGCAGGGCGTTGAGGGTGGCGGCGTCGCCGTCACTGGGCAGGGGGATGCCCTGGGCCTGGAAGCTCTCCGCCTTGCCCAGGTGCAGGTCGGCCAGCAGCAGCACCCGCCGCAGCGGATCCCACACCGCCCGCTCCGACAGCAGCTCCAGGGTCTCGCCGCCCCAGCGGAATGGCGCCGTCTCAGCCGTCGCCGCTGTGCTCACCGGCTGCCCATCGCCCGCTGGTAGGCGGCACTGGCCTGGGCGCTGGCGATCGCCGCCCGCACCCCCGGCCAGGGCACCAGATCGATCTGGGGGAAGAAGATCGGCAGGTAGGCCAGATAGGACTGCACGGCGCAGTCGGCCGCGCCCCACTGCGCGCCCACCAGTGGCCGGCCGTCTGCCAGCAGGCCGTCGAGCACGCCCATCAGGCGTGGGAACTCCCGCTCCCGGTTGCTGGGCACGAACAGGGCCACCGCCAGGGTGGCGTTGGCGAACAGCAACCACTGGGCCACCAGCGCCCGGCGGGCGGCCGCCTGCTCCGGCCCGCCGACCAGGTCGGGGTTGAATTCCCCGCCGAAGCGCTCGGCCAGGTGCAGCAGGATGGCGCCGCTCTCGAACAGCCGAAGCGGTCCGCCGCCGGGGGCTTCGAGGCCGTCGTCCTCCAGGGCTGGCAGCTTGGCGAAGGGGTTGATGGCGGTGAACGCCGGCTCGCGGTGTTCGCCCGCCTGCAGGTTGAGCTCCACCCAGCGGTAGGGGATGCCCTTCTCCTCCAGGTACCAGCGGGGCATGGAGGCCCGGGTGCGGGCACCGCCGTAGAGGGTGAGAGACATGGCAGTGGGCGCGCCGCGCTGAGCCTATGGGCATACCAGATCAGCCTGTGGGCACCCAACCTCTCCCCAGGGGCACACAATCGGAACAGCGGCGCGGACAGGGCGGATGGCGGACACCGGCGGCAGCACCGATCCCGCTGTGGCCAGCCAGCAGGCCTGTCTGCTCAAGCTGGCGCCCCACCTGCTCGGCCGCACCCGCCGCGGGGTGGTGGGCAGCAGCCGCTACGCCGAGCGCCTGCGGGAGGCGGTGCGCCGGGCCGCCGCCGACCCGGAGGCCGGGCCGGTGCTGATCAGCGGCGAACCGGGCCTGGGCAAAGACAACCTGGCCGCCCTGATCCACTTCGGCAGCCCGCGCCGGCGGCGACTGATGGCCCGCATCGACGCCGCCACCCTGGGCGATGACGGTGCCGCCCTGTTCGGCAGCGGCTCCAGCGGCGGTGATGGCTCCCTGCTCGACTGCCTCGGTGATGGCGCCCTGCTGATCGACAACCTCGATCGGGCCGATCCCCGCCTGCGGCCCCAGTTGCTGGAGCTGCTGCGCAGCGGGCGCTGGCGGGCAGCGGGGGCGGAGAGCCCGGAACGGCACTTCAGCGGCCGGCTGTTCTGCACCACCGAGTCGGCCCTGCCGGAGTTCGACGGCTGCGCCACCGTGATCCGGGTGCCGCCCCTGCGGGTGCGGCGCCAGGATCTGGGCGAATGGCTGCGCTACGGCATCCGCCAGCAGGCGCGCGGGCTGGGCTGGAGCCGCCCGCCCCAGGTGAGCGAGGCCGTGGTGAAGCGGCTGCAGAGCCACGACTTCCCCGGCAATCTGCGGGAGCTGGAGGGCCTGATCGAGCGGGCCCTGCGCCAGAGCGCTGCCGACCTGATCGCTCAGCCGAGCACCGATCAGGCCGCCACCCTGCCTGCCACCCTTCCCGATGAGGTGTTCTGGACCGGCTCGCGAGCGGTCAGGGCGCGCTTCGATCTCTGGCGCTGGAAGCCGCGGCTGCGCTTTGTGATGCGCTCGCCGCGACTGTGGAACGCCCTGCTGTTCGGCCTGGTGAGCTGGGTGTTCGTGCTGGTGAACCTGTGGCTCTGGCAGGGTCCCCAGGACCGGGCCCACAACGGCGGCCTGAATCTGTTCTGGGCCTGGTGGTGGCCCCTGATCCTGCTGGGCTATCCGCTGGTGGGGCGGCTGTGGTGCTCCTTCTGCCCGTTCATGGTGTGGGGGGAGATCAGCCAGCGCCTGGTCCGTGCCTGCGGCTGGCGGCCGCGCCCCTGGCCCCGGGGCGATAGCGACCGCTGGGCGGCACCGCTGCTGGCGGCCGGCTTCGCCCTGATCCTGCTCTGGGAGGAGGTGTGGAACCTGGAGAACACCGCCTGGCTGAGCAGTTGTCTGCTGCTGGTGATCACCGCCGGGGCAGTGCTGGGCTCGCTGACCTTCGAGAAGCGCTTCTGGTGCCGCCATCTCTGCCCGGTGGGGGGCATGAACGGCCTGTTCGCCAAGCTCTCGATCCTGGAACTGCGTGCTGAGGCCGGCACCTGCAGCGGCAGCTGCAGCACCTACGGCTGCTTCAAGGGCGGGCCGGCGGTGGGGGAGGGGCTGGCCACGGCCGGCTGCCCCCTCGGCACCCATCCGGCCCACCTGGCCGACAACCGCGACTGTGTGCTCTGCCTCACCTGCGCGGCGGCCTGCCCCCACCGCTCGGTGCAGCTGCGCCTGCGTCCCCCCGCCGCCGACCTGCAGCGGGAGATGGAGCCGCCGGCCGGCGAGGCCGGGCTGATCCTGGTGCTGGCCGGCGGCATCGCCCTGCATCACTGGCAGCGGCTGCTGGGCTGGTTGCCGCTGGCGCCGGCTTCCCTGCAGGACGGCCTGCTGCTGCCGCGCCTGGCCATCGGCGCCCTGGCCATGGCGATGCCCAGCCTGCTGTTCCTGCTCAGCCGGCCCCTGCTGGCCGCCCGCCAGCGGCGCCTGCTGCTCTACGCCCTGCTGCCCCTGCTCTGGGCACTGCTGCTGGCCCGCCATCTGCCCCTGGGCATGGCCGAGGCTGGCCGGGTGCTGACGGTGAGCCTGGCGCCGCTTGGACCGGCCGTGCCTGAGCTGCCGGCCTGGAGCGCCGATCCCCACGTGATCGCCTTCTGCCAGAGCGCCGCGGTGCTGCTGGGGCTGGTGTGGGCGGTGGTGCTGATACGGCGGCTTTGGCCGGCGCCGCGGCTGCAGGTGGCCGGGCTGGGGGTGGCGCTGCTGCTGGCCGCCGGCGGGCGCTGGCTGGTGGCGGCACCGGCTGCGCTGATGCCGGGATAATGGAGTTCTGCCCCCTTCGGCCGCCGCTCCGATGACCACCGCCCTGCTGATCGCCCTGGCCGCCTCCCTGGGGCTGATGGCTTACATCATCAAGCGCCTGGAGCAGGCCTAGTCGCCGGCCTGGGCTGCGATCTGCCCGGCGATCCGGCTGCAGCCGCCCCCCCGGGCCTTGGCTGCGTACATCGCCCGGTCGGCTGCCGCCAGCAGCTCGTAGGCGTTGCGCGCGTTGTCGGGGTAGCGGGCGATGCCGACGCTGGCCGAGAGGCTGAGATCGCCCGCCAGCGGGCTGAGGGGCTGTTCGCTGGCCCGGATCAACTTGGTGGCGATCTGGAGGAGTTCCTCGTCGCCGTCACCGTCGGACACCAGCACCACGAATTCATCGCCCCCCAGCCGGCAGAGCAGGTCGGTTTCGCGCAGCACCCCCTGCAGGCGCCGGGCCATCAGCTGCAGCACCCGGTCCCCCTGAGCGTGGCCGTGGCGGTCGTTGACCCGCTTGAAGCCATCCAGATCCAGGAACAGCAGAGCCACGGCCCGTTGATGGCGCCGGGCCAGGGCCAGGTCACGCTCCAGCTGCTCCATCAGCAGGCCGCGGTTGCCCAGGCCGGTGAGCAGGTCGTGGCGGGCCTCGTGCTCCACCGCCTTCTCGGCGGCATAGCGCTCGGTGATGTCCTCAAGCATGCCCACGAAGTAGAGCGGACGGTGGCCGGCGCCGCGCACGGTGGAGATCGAGAGGTGGTGGCGGCGCAGTTCGCCGCTGCGCACCCGGTTCCAGAGGTCTCCCTGCCAGTGGCCCCGGCTCAGCAGGCTGGCCCACAGCTCGGCGTAGAAGTCGGCGCCGTGGCGGCCGGAGCGCAGCAGGTTGGTGTGGCGCCCCAGCACCTCCACCGGCCGGTAGCCGCTCAGCCGGCTGAAGGCCTCGTTCACCATCAGGATGCGGCCCTCGGGGTCACTCACCACGATTCCCAGCCGCGACGCTTCGAACACGGTGCTGGCCAGGGCCCGCTCCCGGGCCGCGGCCTCGCTCACGGCCAGGGCTGCGCGCAGGGTGAGGTGGCTGTTCACCAGGGTCCGGGTGCAGAGCGCTGCCAGGCTGCTGGCCGCCGCGCCCATGGTCAGCAGCCCCCAGAGGTTGGGACCCGCTGCGCCGGCGGCGCCCACCAGGGCGGTGAGCAGCAGGCCGACGGCCAGCACCAGGGGTGGCAGGGAGCGCAGGGGCAGCCAACCCAGAGGCCGCCGGGATCGGCAGGACTCAGACGCATACCCGGCAGGCGCAGGTGCCTTGGCCATCCCCTCGCGCCCCGGGGCCAGGGCCCATCCACGACCCCTCAGGCCTAGCAGGCTTCCGCCCGTTCTGCGTCGGCCCGCAGCCGCGCGATGCGCTCCAGCAGCGACTCGTTGCTCATGCGGTTGTTGAGCCGTTCGGCCAGCAGCGGGAAGGCCAGCGGCCCTGGCCTGGGGGTGCGCTCCAGCAGCAGGCGGCAGCCCAGCAGCCGCTCCATCGCCGAGCGGATGCGCGGCAGCTCCAGCTGCTCCTGGAGCACTTCGCGGCGGGCCTGGGCCAGCAGCCGGTTGCCGGGCTCATGGCGGCTGAACACATCGAAGAGCAGGGCGGCACTGATCTGCAGCTGGCCGCCGCTGCGGCTCTGGCCGGGGTAGCCGTTGCGCACCAGCCCGGCGATCTGGGCGATGGAGCGGAAGCGCCGCCGGCCCAGTTCCGAGAGATTCACCGCCTGCTCCAGATCGGCCTCGAGCTGGTCCACCTCCAGCAGATCGTCGCCGTGCAGCTCGAACAGCTCCTCGAACGGGTAGCCGCGCGGGGCCAGCAGCTCGAAGCCGTAGTCGTTCACGGACACCGTGATCGTGCTGGGCCGCTGGCGGGCCAGGCGCCAGGCCCACAGGAAACCCAGCCCCTCGTGCACGAAGCGCCCCTCGAAGGGATAGGCGTAGAGGTGGCTGCCCTCGCGGCTGCGGCACACCTCCACCAGGAACTCATCGCGGCGAGGCAGGCGCGAGAGGTCGGCCTGGCGGCGCAGCAGGGGTTCGAGGGCCCGCAGCTCGGGCGTGTCCAGCCCCGTGTTGGTGGCGTTCTGCCCCGGTGGGGCGGCCAGGGCGCGGGCGCAGCGGTCGACCTCGACCCGCAGCCCCTCGCTGAGCAGATCGGAGAGGGCCATCTGGCCGCCGGCCCAGGCCGGCACCGCCGAGCTCTTCTTCTTGGTGGCCTTCACCTGGGCGGTCATCTCGCGCAGACGCACAAACTCCAGCTGGCGGCCGGCGAAGAAGAACACATCGCCCGGTTTGAGGCGGGAGATGAAGGTTTCCTCCACATGGCCCAGCACGGCCCCGCGCACGAAGCGCACCGTCACCGCCCGGTCGGCGGTGATCGTGCCGATGTGCAGCCGGTGCAGGCGGGCGATGGCCTGATCGCGCACCACGTAGCGGAACCCGTCGCCAGCGGGCTCGCGCTCCAGCTTGCGGTAGCGGGGGTAGGCCCCCAGGCACTCGCCGCCCTCCTCAAGGAAGCGCAGGCACCACTGCCAGTCGTCGCGGCTGAGGCCGCGGAAGCTCCAGGCCGTGCGCACCACGGCCCACTCCCGCTCCGGCTCGAACCCCGGTCCGCAGGCCAGGCTGGTGAGGTGCTGAAGCAGCACGTCGAGCGGCGCCTCGGGCGGGCGCCGCCGCTCCACCAGCCCCGCGGCCAGGCTGCGGCGCATGGCGCTCACCTCCAGCAGCTCCAGGGCGTTGGTGGGCATGAACAGCACCTGGGAGGTGCCACCGGGGCAGTGGGCGCTGCGGCCGGCCCGCTGCAGCAGCCGGGCCAGGTTCTTGGCCGAGCCGATCTGCACCACCCGCTCCACCGGCTGGAAATCCACCCCCAGATCCAGGGAGCTGGTGCACACCACCCAGCGCATCGCCCCACCCTTCACCGCCCCCTCGATCGCCTCCCGTTCGGCGCGGTCGATGGCGCTGTGGTGCAGGGCCAGGGCCACGTCCATCTCCGGGCAGGCATAGCGCAGGCACTGGTGCCAGCGCTCGGCTTGGTTGCGGGTGTTGGTGAACAGCAGGGTGCTCACGGCCGGATCGAGGGCGGCCACCAGCTCCTCGTACATGCGCAGGCCCAGGTGGCCGGCCCAGGGGAAGCCGTCGATCGCCTCCGGCAGCAGGCTGCGGATGGCGGTGGGGCGCTCGATGGCGGCGCGGATGATCAGGGGCTCGGGGTCGCCGCCGCTGGTCGCCCCCGGCGCAGGCCGCCCCACCGCCGCCCGGGCGGCCTCCTCGAGGTTGCCGATCGTGGCGCTGATCGCCCAGGTGCGCAGCCCCGGCCGTAGCCGCCGCAGCCAGCTCAGGCAGAGCTCGGCCTGGCTGCCGCGCTTGCTGCCCATCAGCTCGTGCCACTCGTCGAGCACCACGCAGCGGAGCTGGCCGAACAGCTCCGGAGCCCGGGGATTGGCCAGCAGCAGCGACAGCGACTCCGGCGTGGTGATCAGGATCTCGGGGGGGCGCCGCAACTGCCGGGTGCGCTCACTGCTGGCGGTGTCGCCGTTGCGGATCGCCACCCGCAGCGGCCAGCCCATGGCCTCGATCGGCTGGCGGATCGCCAGGGCCAGATCCCGGCTCAGGGCCCGCAGGGGGGTGATGTAGAGCAGCCGCAGCCCCGCCGGGCTCCCCTCCTTCCCCGCCGGCTCGTCCTCGGCGAGCAGCTCGGCGATCGGGCCCATCACCGCGGCATAGGTTTTGCCCGAGCCGGTGGGCACCTGGATCAGGCCGCTGCGGCCCGCCAGGTAGGCCTGCCAGCACTGGCGCTGGAAGGCCAGGGGCGTCCAGCCCTGCCGTGCAAACCAGGCTTCGATCGGGGCCAGGACATCGGGGCTGCCCCGCTTCGCCGTCAGACCCTGATTTGCCATCAAGGCCGGCTTCGCCATCAGCCCCCGCGTGCACTCACCCGAATTCCTGCTCAATGATGCGCCAATGGGCGGAGGAGACCGCGGGATCGAGACACAGCCGGCTGACGATCTGCTCGAGGGCCTGATCGTCCCGGGTCTGGGTCACCAGCTCCGCTTCCACCTCCACGCTGCGGGGGGCCTCCTCGCTGCTGCGGCAGGTGAAGGAACACAGGTAGCAGAGTTCCAGCTCGGTGTTCTCCAGCGGTTGCTGATTGATCCGGTACGACAGCGGCCGCAGGACCGTGTTTGCTAGCAGCACCGCCACGGCACCGAGTGTGGCCTGGAGCACAAAGCCGGCCCCGCACAGGGTGCCGATGGCTGCGGCGCACCAGAGGGTGGCAGCAGTGTTCAAGCCACGCACACTCAGCCCTTCTTTGAGGATCACGCCACCGGCGAGGAAGCCGATACCGGATACAACCTGGGCCGAAACGCGCGTGGGGCTGGCGTCGCCGGGGGTGAGGACTGAAAGCATCACAAACAGGGCCGCACCTGTGGACGCAGCCCAACCCTTGGTACCACCACTGGGCTGGTCATGGGTTAAGATCCGACCGCTGCGCCAGGGAGGGCTGCATGGAAGACCACAGTTGTAGTCCCCGGTGCTCAAGCCAAGTTCAGTAGAGCTGACCGCGTAGAACTGCTGCGTACGACGCGGTTGCGTACGACGCGCCTACGTAGAAGCTGCTGAGGCGTGCTTCGCCTCAAGGATGTCGGCCTGGTGAAGCCAACGCCCAAGGTCGCCAGCTGGGTGACGGTTCGTCTGACTGGAATGGCGTCCTTGCCCCTGAGGGGCTGGCTGCTGATGGGCTGACCCTGTGCGTTCGCACAGGCCGGGGGAATGGGACCACGGCGTGTCGCTACTTCAGGGCGGCTCGGCTTTGTGACGCACTGCGATTCGTGATCGCTGGTGCGGACTGTTTGTGCTGTTTTTTCTTGTTCTGATTGAGGGTGAGCACATGCCCGCAACGATGCTCAAAGATTTGATTGCCGATGGCCACTACGAGGCCGCTAAACGGGAAGCCGAGCGCTACAGCGCCGGAGATCTTGTGCAGCTTCTCTATGCCCTGCCTCCCCAGCAGCGGGTGATCGGCTTCCGCCTGCTGCCCAAGGACACGGCCATGGCCATGTTCGACCTGCTGCGCCCCGCAGATCAGGCCGAACTGGTGCAGGCAATGGATCGCCCGGAGGTGGCGGGTTTGCTCGCCGAGATGGAGGCCGATGAACGGGTGCGCCTGTTCGAGGAGCTGCCGGCCAAGGTGGCCAAGCGTCTGATCGCCAGCCTGGAGGGCCGCGACCGCGAGGCGGTGGACCTGCTGCTCGGCTACCCCGAGGACAGCGCCGGCCGGTTCATGAACGTGCGCTTTCTGGCCATTCGTGACAGCGTCACGGTGGCTGAGGCGATTCAGGCGGTGAAAACGTCGCGCCTCAGTGATTCCCAGCTGGAAATCCTGTTCGTGATCGATGCCCAGCGCGGGTACTGCGGCTATGTGCGGCCCGCCGCCCTGATCCAGGCCGATCCCCACCGAGCGATCACCGAGCTGATGCAGGGCGCCAATCTCGCCGTACCGGCCTGGCAGAACGTGGACCTTGCAGCCCGCCTGCTCAGTGCCAATCAGCTGCCTGCCGTGCCGGTGGTGGACAACGAAGGCCGCCTGGTGGGCGACATCACTTTCGACGATGTGATCGACCGCATCGAGGAGGAGGCCAGCGCCGAGATGCTGGCCCGTGGCGGCATCGGCAGCAGCATGCTCAGCCGGGATCAGGCCTGGAGTTCTCGCCTGGTGGAAGGCCCGATCATCTATGCCATTCGCCTGCGTCTGCTGTGTCTGGTGATCACCCTGATCGGTGGCCTTGTGGTGGGGGGTGTGATTGAAGGCTTCGAAGAAGTCCTCGAAACCCTTGCATTCACGGCCATCTTCATCCCCCTTGTGATGGACATGGGCGGTAATGTGGGCACCCAGAGCACCACCGTGTTCGCCCGCGGTCTGGCCTGGCAGCAGATTGATATCAAGCGCTACGGCGGCTATCTGCTGCGGGAGCTGCGCATCGGCGTGACCATGGGCCTGGTGCTGGGTTCGGTGTCCGGCGTAGTGGCCTACTACTGGCAGGGTGTGCCCAATGGCTATCCCCAGCTGGGCCTGGCGGTCGGTCTGTCGCTGTTCGCCGTGGTGGTGCTGGGAGCCTGTCTGGGTGCCCTGCTGCCCTGGGTGCTGCTGCGCCTGGGTTTCGACCACGGCCCTGCCGCCGATCCCTTCATCACCACGATCAAGGACTTCAGCGGTTTGCTGCTGTACTTCTACCTGGTGTCGCAGCTGCTCGGGTTTGAGGCGATTTGAGGTCTGACGCCCAGGGCTTCCCTGGGCGCCTCCCCATCACCATGACTGTTCCGGTTCCCGCTGACCCCAATGTGGCCGCCTTCGGGGCCAGCTTCACGGCCATCACCCTGGCGGAGCTGGGGGACAAAACCTTCTTCATGGCGCTGATCCTGGCCACCCGTCACCGGGGCCGGTATGTGTTCGTCGGTGCCTTTGCCGCCCTCGCGGCTGTCACGCTGATTTCTCTGGGCGTGGGCTATGGCCTGCGGGAACTGTTGCCGACTGCTGTGCTGCCTTGGCTGGCGGCGGGCCTGTTCACAGCCTTTGGCCTCAAGTTGCTCATCGATGCCCAGCACATGGGCGCCGATGCCGACGAGGAGGAACGGCAAGCCCAGCAGGCGATTGAGGATGCCGAGCGCCGTCGCCCCATCACCAGGCCCTGGGCCGTGGTCTGGGAGGCCTTTGCCCTGGTGTTCATCGCCGAGCTTGGCGATCGCACCCAGCTCGCCACGATCTTTCTGGCCACCGCGCCGGCCTTCACCTTCGCAGGCCTGCTCGCAGGCACCCTGGCAGGCCGCGGCCTGCTGACCGGGGTGGCCGTGGGCTCGGGCAAATGGATCGGCCAGCGCATCAATGAGCGCCTGCTCTACCGGCTCAGCGGCGGCCTTTTCATTGCCTTCGGGCTGTTGTCCCTACAACAGGCACTGGGCTGAGTCCTCCCCTGCCATGGCTCCGGTGCGTCCCTACCAACCCTCCCTGCTGCGCGTTCTGCATGGAGCGATGGTGCTGCTGGCTCAGCTGTGAGGTGGCGCCGCCCTGGCGGCCGGTGCTGGTGGACGACCAGGGCTGCGGCCGCTGGCGTCAGACCTCACCCTGATCAGAACTTGGAGAGGGCGGCGATCTTGGCCAGCTTGACCGCATCGAGGCCCTCCAGCTCATCCAGCGACAGCAGCTCGTCGCGCACCAGGCCGGCGAACACGATCAGCAGGCCCTCGAGCCGGAAATCGAAGCGCCCCTCAATGGCGTAGCGCTGGGTGCTCAGGTAGTCGTGCAGCACCCACACGCTCTCCACGCTGTCGAGACCACTGGAGTGGACCTGGACCGTTTCCACCAGGGAGCGGATGGCGCGTTGCTGGGCGCGGTCGAAGGCACAGCGGGCGACGATCCGCTCGGCTTCGCTCCAGCCAGCATCGGAAGCCTGGGACGGTTTGGGAGCGTTGCTCGGCTCCATGGCGTGGCTCGCGCCGTGCCCTGCCTGGGACGCCGGTGCTGGGTTGGACGACGTCTCGGCTGCCTGGGCCACGGGCGGGAGTGGGGGTTTGCTGACCTTTCGAACTTATCGCCTGTGCGCTCAGGCCGCGAGCCCGGACTGCTGGCGCAGGCGCCGGTGGCAGGCCGGCAGCTCGTACCAGGGCAGGGAGGGATGGCTGTGGTGCTCCACGTGGTAGCCGAAGTGGTAGCAGGCCAGTAGTGAAAGGGGTTCGGGCCAGGCCAGGGTGATGGCGCCGTGGGGCGAGGCCTGGGCCCGGCCGCGGTGGGGCAGGTAGGTGCCGAACAGGAACAGCTGCAGGGAGCTGAGGGCCAGGGGCAGAGTGCAGAAGCTGAACACCACCTGCAGTCCATGGCCGTGGAGGGCACCGGCCGCCAGGGCAGCGCCACCCCACAGTGCCACCAGCACGGTGAGGGAGGTGAGGCTGAGGTAGCCCCCCAGGAAGCGCACGAACCAGCCCACGATGCCGGGCTGACGGGGGGCGTGAAAATCGGGATCGCGGCTGCTGCCGGGCCCGCGGTGGTGCAGCAGGTGGTTGCGGCGGCAGAGGGCGTAGGGCAGGCAGGCGTAGAGCGTCAAGGCCACCCGGCCGACGCGGTCGTTGAGGCGCTGACTGGCGGGCACCACCGAGCGGTGCATGGCGTCGTGACCGACGATGAACAGGCCAGTCTGCAGCAGGGTGCGCAGGAGTACCGCCGGCAGCCAGGCCACCGGCGGCAGGGAGGGGCCGAACGCCAGCAGCAGCACCAGACTGAGGCACCAGCCGCCGATCAGGGCGAGAGCGACGGTGGTGCCCCGGGTGATCACTTGCCGAGCTTCAGCAGTTCTTCGGGGGACGCCAGCAGGTCGATGGCCACGAAGTAGATCTTGTTGTCGGGATCGAGCAGGAAACGCCAGGCCACGTTCATGCCTACGCCGGCGCCGAACCAGGGGGTCTGCACCTTGCCGGTGACCTTGATCTGGTTGAAGCCGCCGTCCGCGGGTTCGCTGTAGCCCCGTTCGGGCAGCAGTTTGAGGTTCTGGCACTCCTCACGGAAGAAGCGCATGATCGCCTCGGTGCCCACGATCGGCTGCTTGAACGGGGGCTGTAGGGCGCCATCGGGCAGGAACAGCTGGATCAGCTGGTCGAAGTCGTTGGCGTTGAGCAGCTCCATGTAGGAAATCACCGTGGGATTGAGCACCCCTTCGATGAACACCTTGGTGCGCTGGTCCTCGGCCACAGGCACCTCCACCGGCTCCATCATCCGCTGGCCCTCGCCCTTGCCGGGATCGAAGCCCATATCCACCACGAAGTTGCGCAGCACGGTGATCTGCTGGCCCGCCTCCAGGCCCCGCAGGCTGGCCAACACCGAAGCGGCGTTGGCGGAGAGCTGGTAGCCGGCGGGAATCGGGGCCACGATCCCCTCATCCATCCAGTCGCCGAGCTTGTACCAGAAGCCCAGCTTGATGTTCACCGACCAGAAGGCGTAGGTGCGGCCGATCTCGGTGTCGACACGGTTGGCCAGATCGCACATCACCTGGCTCTGCTGGGTGAAGTCCATCGCCTTGATCTGGTTCAGCACCGGCTCGGCGAACTGCATCCGGGCCGCCCCCGGGGCCGCGATCGTGATCGTCTTGCCCATCTCCAGATAGGCGTACCAGATCAGGGCCAGCTGATCTTCGGCGTTGAGCAGCCTGTAGCGGGCGGTGAGGGCGGGAACCGCATCGGCCGAGAGCGTTTCCGGAAAAATCTTGGTGGCCTTATCCAGCGTGAACATGGGGCGGGTCTCCGGGGAGCAGGGGTCCACCCCAAAATTAGGTGCTGCATCCCCCACCCGACTGGTGCGGTGACCCGCCCTGGGTAGGCGGTAACAGGGCCAGGGCGCTGGCGAGGGTGTCGGCCTCGCCGGCGGGCTTGTCGCGGCGCCAGCGGGCGATGCGGGGAAAGCGCACGGCGATGCCGCTCTTGTGGCGGCTGGAGCGCTGCAGCCCCTCGAAGGCCAGCTCGAACACGTGCAGGGGCTGCACCGCCCGCACCGGCCCGAAGCGCTCGGTGGTGTGGCTGCGGATCCAGCGGTCGAGTTCGGCGATCTCGCCGTCATCGAGGCCGGAATAGGCCTTGGCGAAGCTCACCAGCTGGCCCTCGGCGTTCCAGAGCCCGAAGGTGTAGTCGGTGAACAGGTTGGCCCGACGGCCGCTGCCGGCCTGGGCGTAGAGCAGCACGGCATCGAGGCGGAAGGGGTCGAGCTTGTGCTTCCACCAGTGGCCCCGCCGCCGGCCGGCCAGGTAGGGGGAGTGGGCGGCCTTGAGCATCAGGCCCTCGGCACCGGCCGCGCGGGCCTGCTCACGGCGGTTCTCCAGCTGATCCCAGGCCTGCAGGGGCAGCAGCGGGGAGAGGCGCAGGCGCCCGGCTGCGGGGGCCTGGGCCGCCTGCGGGAGCCCCTGGATCAGCTCCTCCAGGGCGGCCCGGCGCTGGCCCAGGGGCCAGGGGCGCCGGTCGTCGCCCCCCCATTCGAGCAGGTCGTAGACCAGGAACACCACCGGGCACTCGGCCAGCAGCCGGCGGCCCGGGGCCTTGCGGCCCAGCCGGCGCTGCAGCTGGGCGAAGGGGGCCGGCCGCTCGCTGCCCTCGGGCCACACGATCAGCTCGCCGTCGAGCACGGTGCCGTCGGCCAGTCCGGCCGCCGCCGCGATCAGCTCCGGGAAGGCGTGGTTGATCAGCTCCTCGCCGCGGCTCCAGAGGAAGGCCTCGCCGCCGCGGCGGATCAGCTGGCCGCGGATGCCGTCCCACTTCCATTCGCACAGCCAGTCGCCGGCGCTGCCGGGCAGGGGCGTCGCTCCCCCCTCGGCGGGCGGCAGCGGCGAGGCCAGAAAGAAGGGATAGGGCCGGCTGGGCGCCGCCTCCTCTGCGCCGGCCGGGGCGATCAGCTGGCGGTAGGCCTGGGCGGAGGGCTGGAAGCCCCCCATCAGCCGGTGGGCCAGCAGGGGCTCCTCCACAGCGCTGAGCTGGGCCAGGGCCCGGATCACCAGCCCCTGGGCCACGCCCACGCGGAAGCCGCCTGTGAGCAGCTTGTTCACCACCAGCAGGGCGGTGGGGTCGAGGCCGCTCCAGAGCTCCCGCACCCGCCGGGCCTGGGGCTCGGGCTCGAGGGCGGCCGCCGCGGGCAGCAGCTCCCCCATCCAGGCGTGCAGGGGCCGGTCGTGCTCAGGGGCGGAGTGGCCGCTCGCGTGGGTCTGCTGCTGCCAGAGCAGGGCGATGGTTTCGGCCGTGTCGCCCACGTGGGCGTAGCAGTCGTCGAACAGCCACTCCGGCAGCGGTGAGCCCTCCAGGCAGATCTGGCGCAGACGGCGGCCGGTGATCAGGCGCCGGCGCTGTTTGCCCAGCAGCACCTGCAGGGCCCAGGCGGCATCGGCGGGTTCGGCGCCCTCGAAGTAGTCCACCAGCGCCTCCACCCGCTCCCGGGTGCCGCGGCTGCGGTCCAGCTGTTCCACCAGCTGCACGAACGCGGCCAGCCCGGCCCTTGTCGTCTGGCTCAGCGCCGGCTCAGCTGCCGTCATGGGTGGCGAGGGCGGCAGCGCTGGTCTTTGATGGTGACAGCGAACGAACTCGCAGGAGGGTTGATTGTATGTTAGGATATGTGAACAAATGATTAATGAAGATGAACTATGCCCTCCTGGCTACAGCAAACTCCCGCGGCTGATCGCTCCGCCTCCTGGACGCTCACCTGGGTGATCGCCGCATTCCTCACCATTCACAGCGGTGCGCTGCCACCCCGTCGTGCCAGCCTGTTGCGCGCCATGCCGCTGCGCTCCAGGTTGCTGCCGCCGGATCATGGCGAGCCATCGCCGGCCTGAGACCGGGGCAGCAGCCGCAGCCCCACCACCAGCCAGCCCAGGGTGAGCGCCAGGCAGAGCGCAGTCCAGCGCCCCAGCCCAAGGCTGGCCACCGCCAGCGGGGAAAACGCGGTGACCAGTCCCCCGCCGAGGAAGGGCTCGAACAGCAGCTGCTTGAACGAGAACGCCTCCAGCACCTGGCTGCGGCCCATCGGGTCAGCCATGCGCAGCAGCAGCAGCCCGTTGGCCGTGGTGCCGGTGGCCTGGCCGAAATCGGCGATGCCGCGCTCGAACCAGGCGTCGGGGAACAGCCGCGGCGCCAGCACCAGCACCATCAGCACGTTCCAGACCAGACCCACCACCGCCAGCACCGTGAATGGCAGCAGGTTGTCGGCCAGCAGGGGCAGATTGAGACTGGCCATGGCGGCGGTGATCAGCACGTCCATCGACAGGGAGGCGATGCTGGCCTGATCGCTGGCTGAGGCCAGAAACGGCTGGTCGAGCGTCTGCAGCAGCAGCTGCACCAGCAGCCCGCCCACCATCGCCAGGGGGAACACCGGCACGGCCTCGAACAGCGGCGAGATCTGCACCAGGATCTGCTTGATCACGGCGCCCACCCCCACCGCCACTCCCGCCAGTGTGAGGTTGAGGGTGAGCACGTCGAGGCTGATGACCTGTTCGGGCGGAATCAGGCCGGCGGCCCGCTCGCCCGCCAGCCGGCCCTTGGCGCCGAAGCTGCCCTTGCGGCCACCCACCAGGGCGGCGGGGCTGCGGTGCCGTTGGCGCAGCAGCCAGCTGCGCGCCTGGCCGTAGAGCACCAGGGCGGTGCCGAGCAGCACCGAGGCCATCACGCCCACGGTGGCCATCGCCAGGGCCAGGGCCCGCCCGGCGGGAAACCCCAGCTCCGTGTAGGTGCGGCCCAGACCGGCCGCCGTGCCGTGGCCGCCCTCGAAGCCCACCTCCACCAGGGTTGCCATCAGTGGGTGGCTGCCCAGCAAGGGCCGCAGCAGCACCAGCACCACCACCCCGGCCACCAGGTACTGGCCGAAGCCGATCACCATCGAGAAGGCGGTCTGGTGGGCGGCCCGCTGCCACAGCCGTTGGGGGCTGGGCAGCCGCTGGCCCAGAAACAGGGTGGCGAACACCAGGGCGATCAGGGCCGCCGGTGCCTGCGACCACACCTCCACCACCGGGTCGCTCACCAGCTGCACAGGCCCGTAGGGGCCGATCGCCAGCCCCAGCAGCCCGGCGATCAGCGCCTCCGGCAGTCCCAGCTGGCGCAGCACTGTCACCCGCCGGCGCAGCACCAGGGCGATCAGCAGCAGCAGGCTGAGCACCGAGAAGGCGATCAGCACGTCGTAGACCTGCATGGTCAGCGCTCCAAGGTGTCCAGTAAGGCGGCCTCCACCGTGAGGCCGGGCCCGAAGGCCAGGGCCAGCCAGGGTCCGGGGGCCCTCGCGCGGCGCATCCGCTCGAGGATGAACAGGATCGTGGCCGACGACATGTTGCCGTGGTCGCGCAGCACGGTTTCGGACACGGCGATCTGCTGCGGCGCCAGCCCCAGGGCCTCGGCACTGGCCTGCAGGATGCGCGGGCCGCCTGGGTGCAGGGCCCAGGCGCCGATGGCCTCGATTGTCAGGCCCTGGCGGCCCAACCAGCCCTCCAGCCAGGGGCGCAGGTGCGCTCCCACCGCCGCCGGCACCAGGGGCGAGAGGCCCATGGCGAAGCCGTGGTCGCCGATCGTCCACGACATCAGCTCCGCCGTGTCCGGGATCACGGTGGAGCCGGAGGCCAGAGCCCGCAATCCCGGGGTATGGGGCGGCTCGCTGGCTGCGGTGGCCACCAGGGCGGCGGCCCCATCGGCGAACAGGGCGTTGGCCACCACCTTCTCGGGATCCCAGCCGTAGTGCAGGTGCAGGCTGCAGAGCTCCAGCGAACAGAGCAGCACGCAGGCCCTGGGGTCGGCCTCCACGAAGGCCCGTGCTACCCGCAGGCCATTGAGGGAGCCGTGGCAGCCCATGAAGCCCACCTGGGTGCGCTCCACGTCGGGGTGGAGGGGCAGCTGGGCGATCAGTTCCAGGTCGAATCCCGGGGCCTGGAAGCCCGTGCAGCACACGGTCACCAGATGGGTGACGCGCTCCGCCGGCACTCCGGCGTCCGCCAGGGCCCGCCGCGCCGCCGCCAGGGCCAGGGGCCCGGCATGGCGGGAGAAGCGCTGCATGCGCTCGGCGGTGGAGGGATTGCGCTCGCCGTAGAAGGGCAGCCGGGCGGCGATCGGGCGTTCGCTTTCGCCGCTCTCCAGCAGCACGCTGTGGCGGGTGTGCACCCGCGTGCGCCGCTGGATGCGCTCCAGCAGGGCCAACCGCTCCGGGCTGTCGGCGATCAGGTGCCGGCCGAGGGCGACGGCGTCGTTCTGGTCGGCCCTGTGGGCGGGAACAGCGGTGCCGATGCCGCGGATGCTCAGCGGCATGGCACTGGTCCGTACACGGGTGAGGGGGCGCCAGCGATGGCGGGCGGGTGGTTGAGCTGGCGGATCAGCCGGCGGGGCAGTGGCGGCACCCTCCTGGCCAGCTGGAACAGGGCGGCGGCGGCGACCGGCTGACGCAGCAGGGCGGCCACGCCGCGGCAGAGCCGCTGCCGCCGGCCGACCTGCCGCTGCAGGGTGCGGATCCACTGGCGCTCGAGGGCCGGCTGCCAGGCCCGCACGCCCGCCAGCACCAGGGGGGTGGCGGCGGCGGCGGCGGTGAGGGCCCAGCCCATGCCCTCGCCCGTGAACGGCTCCACGTAGCCGGCCGCATCGCCCAGCACCAGGAAGCGCTCCCCGGCCAGGGGCGTGGCCCGGCGGGTGAGGGCCGGGGTGCACTGCCAGCGGGCGGCGGCCAGAGCGGGCGGCACAGGGAAGCCGGCCTGCTCCAGCACCCGGGCGGCGCCGGCGGCGGGGCCGCCGGCCTCGGTCAGGAGGGGCCGATCGAAGGCGGCGGCCAGATCGAGGCGGCCGTCCTCCAGCCGCACCAGCCCCACGTAACCCCGGCGGCCCACGGCCATGTGGATGCAGCCCGGGGTATAGCCGCCGGTGCCGGCCGGCAGCACGCAGCCGGCCCCCACCCGGGAGCGGGGCTGGATGTGCACGCCGGCGCCCGGCTCGTCCTCGAGGCAGCGGTGGGCCAGGCCGGCGGCCACCAACACCACGGCGGCCCGCACCGCGGTTTCACCTCCTGCGCCGGGCGGCCGGCCGCCACCCGGGCGCAGGTGCACCGTGCGCCCACGGGCATCCGCCGCCCCCAGCCGGGCGCTGGTGTGGGGCCGGAAGCTGGCACCGGCGGCGATCGCCGCCTGCACCAGCGCCTGATCGAAGCGCTCCCGCGACAGGGCCCGGCCATCGGGCAGCGGGAAGCTGGCCTGGCGGCCCCCCAGCCCCACGCGGATCTGATTGAGGGGCACGCCCCCCTGGCCGTCGATCAGCCCGCCCAGCCCCACGGCGGCGAGCACCGAGCAGGCCTGCCCGTTGAGGCAGCAGCCGCACACCTTCCAGCGCGGGAAGCGGCGCTTCTCCACCAGCAGCACGCGCAGCCCCCGGCGAGCCAGATCGAAGGCGGCCAGGGCCCCGGCGGGTCCTGCACCCACAACCACCACATCCCAGTCGCGGTCTGGGGCAGGGTTGGCGGCGCTTGGGCTGGAACCCATCTCAATCCCGGCTCCAGCGCAGAAGGTAACGCTCAGGCCAGCAGCGGCGCAGTTCGGCTCCCGCCAGCCCCGCCCGCTCGGCCATGGCGGCCACCTCGGCCAGCTGGAATGCCCCCCGCACCGACAGGGGGCCATCGGTGTGCACCACCGGCGAGCGGCTCAGCAGCCGGGTGCCGGCCCAGGCCAGGGCAAAGCCCAGGGGGCTGCGGATCAGGTCGTTCACCAGCACCAGCCGGCGGGCACGCCGGGCCATCAGGGCCAGCAGGCGCTCGGCGTCGCCGCCGTCGAGGTGGTGCAGGAACAACGAGCAGAGCACCACGTGGTAGCCCTCGGGGTTGGCGTCCCCGGGGCCCTCGGCCCAGGGATCGGCCAGGGCATCGGCCGCGAAGAAGCGCAGCGGCAGGCCACGTCGGTGGGCATTGGCCGTGGCGATGGCCACCGCCTCCGGGTTGAGATCGCAGCCCTCCACCGCCAGCTCGAGGCCACGGCGCCGGCCCATCAGGGCCAGGTCGATGGCGGTGTCGCCACCGCCGCAGGCCAGATCCAGCACCCGCAGCGGCCGCTCCGGCAGGCGAGCGGCCAGCTCCTGGATCGGGGCGAACAGGCTGGCGGAGCAACGGCTGATGGCGTTGATGCGGCGCAGCCCCGCCAGGGCCCGCTGGTGCTCGGCGGGGTCGAGCCCGGGCTGATCCATCAGCTCGGGCAGGCGCTGCCGCCGGGCCAGGGGAAGGGGCATGGCGGACAGGCACTGGGCGGGCGCGCCCATGGTGGCGGGCTCAGGCCGGGGCCGGGTGCGGGGTGCCCTCCAGCTCATCGCCCCGCTCGGCTGCGAAGCCGCCCTCCAGGGGTTCGGCGCTGATGCCCTCCGCCTCGCGCAGGTAGCGGGCCAGGCCGTCGCTGTTGCCGTGGGTCACGTAAACCTGGCGGGCGCCGCTGTCGCGCGCGCTCTGCAGCAGCCCCGGCCAGTCGGCGTGGTCGCTCATCACGAAGCCGCGCTCGTAGCCGCGCCGGCGGCGGGCGCCGCGCACGGCCATCCAGCCGCTCACGAAGGCCGTCTGGGGCAGCTTGAAGCGCTTCATCCACACCGAGCGGTGGGCCGAGGGCGGGGCGATCAGCAGCCGCCCTGCCAGTGATTCCGTCCGTGGCAGCTCGCTCACGGGCCGGGTGGGCGGCATCGCCACCCCCGCCTGCCGGTAGGCGGGCATCAGCGCCGCCACGGCCCCGTGCAGCAGCACCTCTTCGCTCACGCCGATGGCCTGCAGCTCGGCCAGCAGCCGCTGGGCCTTGCCGAAGGCGTAGGCGAACAGGATCGAGGGCCGCTCCGGCGCCGCCTGCCACCACTGCCGGATCTCCCGGGCCACCGCCGCGCCGCTCTGCCAGCGGTAGATGGGCAGAGCGAAGGTGGCCTCGGTGATGAACACGTCGGCGCTCACCGGCTCGAACGGCGCGCAGCTGGGGTCGGCGCAGCGCTTGTAGTCGCCGCTCACCAGCCAGCTCTCGCCGCCGGCCTCCAGGCGGATCTGGGCGCTGCCGAGCACATGGCCGGCCGAATGAAACGACACCCGGGCGCCACCGATGCGGTGCAGCTGGCCGTAGTCCACCGGCAGCAGGTTGATCGTGGCCCCCAGCCGCCGCCGCAGGATGGCCTCGCTGGCGCCCACGGCCCAGTACTCGCCGCAGCCGGGCCGGGCGTGGTCGGCGTGGGCGTGGGTGATCAGGGCCCGGGGCACCGGCCGCCAGGGATCGATCCAGGCCCCGGCGGCCGGGCAGTGGAGGCCCTGGGGCGTGAGGCGCAGCAGGCCGTCGGCAGGCAGGGCCATGGGGTGCAGGGCGGCGGCGCGGCGCGGCAGGGAGCGGGCCAGGCCGTCATCCTGGCGACATCACGGCAGGGGCACGGGCCGTTGACAGCCCTGCTCCAGCGGCCTAGGCAAAGGGTGGGACCGCAGGGCCCCATGCCCCCCGCACCGGGACCGATGACGCTTGAGAGCTTCCGCGATGAGCTGGTGGCCACCGCCTGCTCCATTGCCGCCCAGGGCAAGGGGCTGCTGGCCGCCGATGAGTCCAACGGCACCATCGGCAAGCGCTTCGCCGCCGTCGGGGTGGAGAACAGCGAGGAGACCCGCCGTGCCTACCGCAGCCTGCTGGCCAGCACGCCCGCTCTCGAGGAGGCCATCAGCGGCGTGATCCTGTTTGAGGAGACCCTGTTTCAGGACAGCGTCGACGCCGATGGCCATCCGGGGCCGCCGATCATCGAACTGTTCCAGGACCAGGGCATCGTTCCCGGCATCAAGGTGGACCAGGGGGTGGAACCCCTCGCCGGCGGCCTGCCCGGTGAGAGCTGGTGCACCGGCCTCAAGGGACTGCAGGAGCGGGCGGCCCGCTATTACGAGCGCGGCGCCCGCTTCGCCAAGTGGCGCGCCGTGCTGAAGATCTCAGCGGAGGGCTCACCCTCGGAGCTGTGCGTGCGGGAGAACGCCTGGGGGCTGGCCCGCTATGCCCGCACGGTGCAGGAGGAAGGACTGGTGCCGATCGTGGAGCCCGAGATCCTGATGGACGGCAACCACGACATCGAGACCACCGCCGCGGTGCAGGAATGGGTGCTGCGCACGGTGTATCAGGCCCTGAGCCACAACGGCGTGTTTCTGGAGGGCAGCCTGCTCAAACCCTCCATGACCCTGCCCGGCAAGGATTGCCCGAACGCCCCCAGCCCCGACCAGGTGGCGGAGTTCAGCCTGCGCACCCTGGAGCGCACGGTGCCGGTGAGTGTGCCGGCGATCCTGTTTCTCTCCGGCGGGCTGAGTGAGGAGGAGGCGAGCGTGTATCTCAACGGCATCAACCGGGCGATCTCGCCCGCCCCCTGGCATCTTGGCTTCTCCTACGGCCGTGCCCTGCAGCAGTCGTGCCTGAAGCACTGGGCCGGCCACGACGTGCACGGGGGGCAGCAGGCTCTGCTCGCCCGGGCGCGGGCCAACGGCCAGGCCGCCCAGGGCTTCTACGTGGCTGGCTCGGAGCCCTCTGACGGCGCTCCCCTCTACGAAGCCAACTACAGCTATTAGATCGGGGACATTCAGGCTGTCTGCTGGGGTTGGGGCAACGCTGAAGCCAGTGGCCACGACGCTCGCCGCACGAGCACCGCTTGGCGGTGTCAGATCGTTCGCGGTGTGAGAGCGACAGTGAGAAGCAGGCGCTGACTTGCAGCGAAGCCTGCAACCGGGTGGCCGCCCCTGCGGGCGGACTCAGCGGCAGTCCTGACGTTGGCTGTGGTCGCAGCCGTCGGCGTTGATGAAGCGCTGGGTGCTCATGCGCTCCGGCGCCGGACGGGTGAGCGGCTGGCCCGACTCGGTACGCCCGCGCACATAGTTGACCAAGCTCTGGGCGTATTCGGCGAAGGTGTCACGGGCGCGCCCTTCAGCGCTGGCGCGGGCGAACACCGCGTAGCCGTCGCCACCCCCGGCAATGAAGGAGTTGGTGACCACCGAGTAGCGCTTCTTCGGATCGATCGGGGTCCAGTTGCCCGTCAGCCTCGGGTTCACCTCCACCGTGCTGATGCGTGAGCCCGGCGCCGCGGACAGATCCACCGCAAAGCGCAGACCTGCCGCGTAGGGAAAGGCGCCTCCGCCGCTGGCGGTGTCGGCCACCGCCAGTTCCAGCGTTTCGATGATCTCCGCCCCGGACAGGTCCAGCACATGCAGGGTGTTCGTAAAGGGCAGGAGGGTGAACACATCGGCGATGGTGACCGGCCCGGCGGGCACACTGCTGCGCACGCCGCCGGCGTTCTGGATGGCGATGTCGGCACTGCCCTCCCGCGCCAGAAAGGCCTTCGCCACCAGTGTGGTGATGTGGGCGCCCTGCACGTAGGTGTCCGCGCGCGCGCACAGCGGCTCGGCGCGACCCTCGCCGGGAAGGCGCACCAGGCAGAGGGTCTCGGCCACCTCGCCGATCACCGCCTGGCGCAGTTCGCTCAACGCCGCCGTGAAGTGCTCCAGCAAGCGCGCGCTCTGCGGGTCGGGAACAACCGGGTGCAGCACCGGATGGGCATCCAACGCTGCGCGCAGGCGGCTGCCGGCGGCGCTGGCGTCCACAGGGATGCGCGGTCTGCCCGAACAGTCGATCACCCGCCCATCGGCGTCGAAACGCACCTGCAGCTCGCCCATCAGGCGGGCGTAGTCGAACGCCTGCACCACGCACACCGGGTCCCCGTCGGCGTTCACCTCCAGGGTGGGATAGGGCCCGTCGGGGCTGAACCCCAGTGGCACCAGCACCTCCGCGTCCCCGAGCAGGGTGTGCGAATCGCCGCCCACCACCACGTCCACCCCCGAGAGGGCGCGCGCCAGCGCCCGCTCGTTGGCGTACTGGAGGTGCGTCAGCAGGATGATCTTCTTCACCCCCTGGGCGCGCAGCCGCTGAATTTCCGCCTGCGCGGAGGCGATCTCATCGAGGAACTGCGTGCCGGGATCGGGCGACGATGACAGTCGCGTCTTGTTCGCGATCACCAGCCCGACGACCCCGATGCGCCGTCCAGCGCGCTCGAACACGGCGGACGGCTGCAGGCGCCCGCTCAAGGGCGACCTGTCGTGCGGCACGACATTGGCGCTGAGAACGGCGGTGTTGCACGAACCCTCAGCCAGACCATCGAGAAAGCGCGCCAGCGCGGCGTCTCCATGGTCGAACTCGTGATTCCCCAGCGCGAAGGCGTCGAAGCAGATCCGGTTCATCAGCGCGGCATCGGCCGCACCTTCGAACAGGGTGTAGTAGAGCGTGCCGGTGATCGCATCGCCTGCATGCAGGCTCAGCACCGCCTGATTGGCGCGCCTGCGCTCGTGGAACAGCGTGGTGAGCAGGGGAAATCCGCCGTGGTCGAGGCGCAGTGCCCCAGCCGGCGCACCCGCCCACCCCAGCACAGCGGGATCAAGGTCGAGCGGCCTGGGTTCGAGATGGCTGTGGTGGTCGTTGATGTGCAGGATGGTCAGGGTGAACGGGTCGGCGCCGCGACCCGTCGGCCGCCTGTCCGGCGGCGCGCCCCAGGCGGGAAGAACAAGGGCAGTGCAGGCCCAGGCCACAAGGCCGGCCATGACCGTCATGGTCGTTTCCTCTGGCGTCCAGTCCTCTGGCGTCCAGGAAGGGTCAACACCTCTTCTCTGGCTGGATCAGAGAACGCCGAGTCCCAGCACCAGCTCGATGACCGTGAACCCGGCCAGGCCCGCGAGGGCGAGCAGGGTCGGCAGACCGGACAGAACCATGGCCAAACACCCATTTCAACCACATCTAAAGGAAATCTAAAGGCGTCATCGCAGCGAGGGCTACCGGCGTGGCCATCGCAGGACTTCGTCACAAAGCCCTGCCGGGGAGCCGGTGGGTGGCCCGGCGATCCTCTGGCGTTCCTGGTTGGCGTTTACGTGCCGGAGGTGCGGTTCTCGGGGGCAGTGGAGTGGTCTGCCGTGTTGGTGCTGGCCAGGTCCTCCGCCTCCTGCCGGTCCTTGCAGGTGGAGCAGAGCACCAGGCCCTTCTGCTCCCGGTAGAGGCGCACGGAGCGCTCGATCTGAACGCCGCATCGGCTGCAGGGGAACAGGGGACTCATGGCGGCGCCCTACCGGCTCATGGCCAGCATTTTCTCGATCGGCGCCAGGGCCCGCAGCCGGAGCTCTTCGTCCATCTCGATGCGCGGCTCGTTGGTGTGCAGGCAGCGCCAGAGCTTCTCCAGGGTGTTGAGGCGCATGTAGGGGCAGGCGTTGCAGCTGCAGCCATCGGCCCCCGGTACCTCGAAGAAGTCCCTGTGGGGCACACGCTTGCGCATCTGGTGCAGGATGCCCGGCTCGGTCAGCACGATGAAGCTGTCGGCGGCGCTGGTCTCGGCGCGGTGCAGGAGCTTGCTGGTGGAGCCGATGAAGTCGGCCAGATCGAGCAGGTGGGGCTGGCATTCGGGGTGCGCCAGCACCTCGGCGCCGGGGTGCTCGAGCTGGAGCTGCAGTAGCGCCTGTTCGCTGAAGGTTTCGTGCACGATGCAGCTGCCGGGCCAGAGGGTGAGCTCGCGGCCGCTCTGGCGCTGCACCCAGCGGCCCAGGTTCTGGTCTGGGGCGAACAGGATCGGCCGCTCGGCCGGCAGCTGCCGCACCAGGTCCACGGCGTTGCTGCTGGTGCAGATCAGGTCGCTCTGGGCCTTGACCGCCGCTGAACAGTTGATGTAGCTCACCACCAGGTGATTCGGATGCTCGGCCCGGAAGGCGGCGAAGGCATCCGGGGGACAGGCGTCGGCCAGGGAGCAGCCGGCCTCCAGATCCGGCAGCAGCACGGTTTTGTCCGGGCTGAGGATCTTGGCCGTTTCGGCCATGAAGTGCACGCCGCAGAACACGATCACCTCGGCCTCGGTGGCGGCGGCCTTGCGCGAGAGCTCCAGCGAGTCGCCGATGAAGTCGGCGATGTCCTGGATGGCGTCGTCCTGGTAGTAGTGAGCCAGGATGACGGCGTTGCGCCTGCGCCGCAGCTCGTCGATCGCCGCCGGCAGCTCAGCGGCGCTTGGACAGCCGGCGCTCGAGGACGCGGCCTCGCTCGACGCGGTGTTGGCCGCGGAAGCGGTTTGGGGGGCGGCGGCGAACACCAACCGGGCACCTCGGCGGGCAGGATGGGTCAAGCCTAGGCAGAGGTGGATGGCGGTCCTTCGCCTGGCTGTGGTGGGGGATCCGCACGGAGCCTGGGACGAGCGCGACGCCGGACTGCTGCAGCGCCTGGCGCCCGACGCCCTGCTGGTGGTTGGCGACCTCAGCGACGGCCAGCAGCGCGTCCCCAGCGCCCTGCGCCGCCTGCCGCTGCCGGTGGCCTGCATCCTCGGCAACCACGACGCCGGCCGCGATGCCTCCGGCCGCACCCTTCAGCGTCAGCTCCAGTGCCTGGGGGAGCTGCACTGCGGCTGGGGGCTGCGCCAGCTGCGGCCCCCGGGGCTGGCGGTGGTGGGGGCTCGGCCCGGCACCGCCGGTGGCGGTTTCCACCTCTCCAAGGCGGTGCGGGCGGTGTTCGGCCCCCTGAGCCTGGAGGAGTCGGCGCAGCGGATCACGGCGGCGGCGGCGGCGGCCGAACCTGCCCTGCCCCTGGTGCTGCTGGCCCACTGCGGTCCGGCCGGCCTGGGCAGCGCCGCCAGTGATCCCTGCGGCCGCGACTGGAAACATCCCGCCTGTGACTGGGGGGATCAGGACCTGGCCCTGGCCGTGCGCCGGATCCAGGCCCTGCGGCCCCTGCCGCTGGTGGTGTTCGGCCACATGCACCACCAGCTGCGGCGCGGGCAGGGCCAGCGCCGCAGCCTGTGTGTGGACCGCGCCGGCACGGTGTATCTCAACGCCGCCAGCGTGCCCAGGCACGGCCTCGATCTGGCCGGTCGCCAGTTGCGCCATTTCAGCTGGGTGGAACTGGACGTGAGCGATCCCTGGCGGGCCCGGGTGCTGCTGGCCAGCCAGCGCTGGTATGGCCTCGATGGCCAGCTGCTCTATGAGGAGCGGCTGCACCAGGCGCAGCTTGCCGGGCCCCTGCCGTGCTGATCGTGGCCTGCATCAGCAGCCACGGCTTCGGCCATGGCTCCCGCAGCGCCGCGGTGCTCACCGCCCTGCACCGGCTGCGTCCCCACTGGCGCCTGGTGCTCTCCACTGCCCTGCCGCCGGGCTTCCTGGCCACCGCCTTCGGGCCCGTTCCCTACGTGCACCGGCCCTGCCAGTGGGATGTGGGGGTGCTGCAGGCCGACGCCCTGGGCTCCGATCCAGCGGCCACCCTGCGGGCTCTCGAGGCCTTGGAGAGCCGGCTGCCCGCCCAGCTGGAGCGGGAGCTGGCCTGGCTGCGCGGCCAGGGGGAGGCGGTGCTGGTGCTCGGGGATGTGCCGCCGGCGGCGGCCCTGCTGGCCGCAGGGCTGGAGGCACCGCTGATCTGGCTGGCCAGTTTCGGCTGGGATGCGATCTATGCACCCTTCGGTGCCGCCTTCACCCCCTGGGTGGAGCGCAGCCGCACGCTCTATGGGCGCGGCCAGCTGCTGCTGCACTGTCCGCTGTCGATGGCGATGCCCTGGGGGCTGCCGGAGGTGGCCATCGGGCTCACGGCCGGCGAGCCCCGCCTCGATGGCGCCGCCCTGGCCCGGGACCTGGAGCTCCACCCCCAGCGCGACCGCAACGTGCTGATCAGCTTTGGCGGGCTGGGGCTGGATCTGGATCCGGCCCTGCTGGCCCGCTGGCCCGAGCACCGATTTCTGGGCCACGACCCCGCCCTGGCGGAAGCGGCCAACGGCCGGGTGTTGTCGGCCTCGATGCGTCCCCTGGAGCTGATGGGCCACTGCGGCCGGCTGATCACCAAACCCGGCTACAGCAGCTTCTGCGAAGCCATGCGCTACGGCGTGGGCATTCACCTGGTGCACCGCCGCGGCTTTGCCGAAGCGCCCGTGCTGGAGCGGGAACTGCAACGCCATGGCTGGCACCGGCTGCTCAGCCAGGCCCAGCTGCGCACCGGCGACTGGCAGCTTGACCAGCCCCTGCTGGCGCCGCGGGAGGGGCCGCTGCCGGCGCATGGTGCCCAGCAGGCGGCCGAGGCGATCGCCGCCTGGGGAGCAGAGGAGTCGGGCCGGGGTCATGGGTGATCAGCAGATTCGATCATTCAAGGGAGCGTGATCGGCGTTTCTGTTGTACTTAGTGGCAATTTTCCTGTGGTGTCAATGAGTTCAACCCGTCTGCGTCGTCATTGATACGAGTGGACGCTTGTGCGATTGGCACATATGCAATCACTGCGCCGCCCAGATGTAGCCAAATTGCGGCACACGTTTTTGTTGTGACTTTTGGTTCACTTCTTCGCCAAAGCAACAGCAATCCTTGGTATGGCCGCTTCAGCGCCTGCCCTGCCCCTGTTGATGGCGCCTGCCGCCATGGCGGCCCAGCCCGGAGTGCCGAGCTACCAGCTCCCCAATTCCCTGCAGGTGGACGAGCTCGCCGATGGCCGCCTCGCCAGCGCCTCCGGCACATCGGTGGCCCTGTCGGTGCCGCTGCCCCCGGCCGCGCCGCGGATCTTCGCCATCACCCCGGAGCGCCGGGCCCTGCTCAACACCATCCGCTACGCGGAAGGCACCTGGGCCAACGGTGAAGACCGGGGCTACTGGATCATGTTCGGCGGCGGCCTGATGCCCTCCCTCGACCGTCACCCCGACCGGGTGGTGCGCTCCGCCCGCTACGCCAGTGCCGCCGCCGGCGCCTACCAGTTCATGCCGCCCACCTGGGCCATGGTCACCCGCTCCCTGGGCCTGCGCACCCACGGACCCCAGGCCTTCGGTCCCCACGTCCAGGACCAGGCGGCCATCTACCTGGTGCAGCGCCGCGGCGCCCTGGCCCTGGCCGACCGCGGTGAGTTCAGCCCCGATCTGGCCAACCGTCTGGCCCCGGAATGGGCCTCGTTCCCCACCCTGGCCGGCCGCAGCTTCTATGGCCAGCCGGTGAAGCGCTACGACGACCTGCGCCGCTTCTACGAGGCCAACCTGCACCAGCTGCGCGCCCATGTACGCGCCCGTCAGCAGGAGGCCCTGCTGGCCGCGGCCGCCGAGTCAGCCAAAGCGGAGCCTGCCGAGGTGTGTGCCCCGGCCGATTCCCTGCGCTGCCGCCTCGAGGCCCTGGAGACCATCGGACCCCGCAGCCGCGGATGAGAGCCTGACCCCGGCTCAGCTCTCGTCGCTGCTCAACCTGCTGCGCCCCACTGTGTTCTGGGCCAGCAGGTAGGCGGCGAGCACCGCCCCGGAAAAGCCAAGGGCGTTGCGGGCCAGGGGCAGCAGGTCGCTGGTGCGGGTGACGATCGGTGCAACGCCGAACACCCCGAACAGAATGATCCACAGGGGCGAGAGCAACAGCACCCAGGTCCACTCCACGGTGCGCCCCGGCTTGCGCGGATAAGCGGCAAAGCCCACGATCAGGCCACCCAGGATCGACGTCACCAGCGTGAGCACCCACTGTTCCTGGGGCAGACCGGGCACCACCTGGCAGCCTCCCCGGTCGAGGCAGAGCTCCACCGCCGCCAGGGCATCCACGATGGCGCCGTCTTCGCCGTGGTCACGCACGTAGTACTGGTTGCCGAAGCGCGTCTGCAGCTCCACCCAGTAGGTGCGGGGCATCAGGGCGAACAGGGCGTCTCCCACGTTGAAGTTGAGCAGGTTGCCACCGCGGGGATCGGCCACCAGCAGCAGGGAGCGCTCGTCCAGTTGCCAGAAGTCCTTCACCGCCAGGCCGGGGGTGCGCTCGTACTGGGTGAGCACCCGCAGCTTCCAGCCGCTGCGGGCCTCCACCGCGCTCAGCTCCTGCTCCAGGGCGGTGCGCTGGCTGTCGGTGAAGGCCCGGGCCAGATCGATCACCGGGGTGGGGTGATCTGGCAGCAGCTCAGGGTTGTCGTAGGCCAGGGCCGGCGCCGCCCAGCTCCCCAGCGTGAGCAGCAGCACCAGGCCGGCCGCCGCCAGATGGGCCCTCAACCGTGCCGCTGTCCTCGCCGTGATCACCCCAGCCATGCCCCTGCTCCGTCGAAGATGCATTCTCCCTGAGCCGGAGTCTGCGGCGTGAGCGTTCCCGGCTGGCTGCGGCAGCGCCTGGAGGCCGCCGGCGGTGCCGTGCCCTTCTCCACCTACATGGACTGGGTGCTGCACGATCCGCGCCATGGCGCCTACGGCAGTGGCCGGCTGCGGATCGGCACCGCCGGCGACTTCGCCACGGCCCCCTCCCTGGGCCCCGACTTCGCGGGTCTCCTGGCCCCCCAGCTGGCCGACTGGCTGGCGGAGCTGGCGGCGGCCGGGCCGGGCCCCGTGGCCCTGGTGGAGGCCGGACCCGGCGAGGGCAGCCTGGCGGCGGATCTGGCAGCGGCCCTGGCGGCCGGCTGGCCCGAGCTGGCCCGGCGCTGCGAGCTGGTGCTGGTGGAGCCCAACCCCGGCATGGCCGAGCGCCAGCGCCGGCGGCTCGCCGATGGCCCCCTGCCCTGCCGCTGGAGCTCCTTCGCCGAGCTGGCGGCAGCGCCGCGGCGGGGGGTGCTGCTGGCCCATGAGGTGCTCGATGCCCTGCCGGTGGAGCGGATCACGTGGGACGGGGCACTCTGGCGCCGGCAGCAGGTGGTGCTCCGCGATCGGCCTGATGCTGAGCCCTCGCTGCGGCTGGAGCCCGGCGAGTCCCTGGAGGCGGCGATGCTGGCGCCTCTCGCCGCCCTGGAACTCCTGAGCCCCGGCGCCCAGCGCCCGCCGGGCTGGACCACCGAGCTCCATCCGGGCCTGGGGGCCTGGCTGCAGGAGGCGGCCGCCGCCGTGGCCGAGGGCCCGCTGCTGGTGATCGACTATGCCCTCGAGGCCCACCGCTACTACGCCCCGGCCCGCAGCGACGGCACCCTGATGGCCTACTGGGGCCAGCAGGCCGGTGCTGACCCCCTGGACCAGCCCGGCAGCACCGACCTCACCGCCCACCTCTGCATCGACAGCCTGCAGGAGGCCGCCGCCGCCGCCGGCTGGCGGTCCCTGGGGCACTGCCGCCAGGGCCAGGCCCTGCTCGCTCTCGGTCTGGCCGAGCGCCTGCACGGCCTGCAGAGCCTTCAGGGGCCGGCCCTGGCCCAGGCCCTGGCGCGCCGCGAAGCCCTGCTGCGCCTGGTCGATCCCCATGCGCTCGGGGATTTCCGCTGGCTGGCCTTCGCCCGCGACCACCTCGACGGCCACCCGGAACGCAGCCCCCGCGGGCAGCCCCGCTTCCTCGCCGAACCCGCCGCCGGCCCCTGACCCAACCGCCGGATGGCACGGCTAAGGTTCGTCGCTTCCCGCCGCCGCCGTGCCCGACCCCTTCCGATTGCTGGAGGCCATGGTGCTGCTCACGGCCCTGGTGGGATTGCTGGGGCTGATCTGGCGCCGCAATCTGTTTCTGCGTGCCCTTGCCCTCGATGTGATGGGCACGGGTGCGATCTCGCTGTTCGTGCTGGTGGCCGCCCGCAGCGGTCTGCGCACGCCGATCCTGGCCCGCGGGGAACTGGCCCTCACCGCCGTGCCCTCGATTGCCTGGGCTGACGCCATCCCCCAGGCCGTCATCCTCACCGCGATCGTCATCGGTCTATCGATCCAGGCCCTCCTGCTGGTGGTGATCGCCCGCCTGTCGCGCCTCGATCCCCTGCTGGACACGGCCAGCTTCGAGGCCCTGGTGATCGCCGCTCCCCCCGAGGCGGCAGCGGGCCGGCGCGCCTGAACCGATGGTCGATCCCACGACGCTGGATGCCTGGTTGATTGCCTGGCTGCTGCTGCCCTTCCTGGCGGCCTTCAGCTCGGCGTTGCTGCCCCGTCTGGCCCGCCCCCTCGCTCTGGTGTGCGTGCTCACCACCCTGGCCTGGGGCGTTTGGGCCAGCCTCCCCGGGCGGCAGGTGCTGTTTGAACTGATCGGCAGCCTCGGGGTTCAGCTGCAGCTCGATGGGGTCGCGGCACCGTTTCTGCTGCTCAACGCCCTGGTGGTGCTGGCGGTGCTGGTGGACAGCTGGCGGCAGCCGCCACCGGGTCCCTTTCTGCTGTTGCTGATGGTGCTGCTGGGGGGCCTCAATTCCTCCTTCCTGGCCACCGATCTGGTGAGCCTCTACGTGGCCCTGGAGGTGGTGGGAATCACCGCCTTCTTGCTCATCCTCCAGAGCCGTGAGCCGCGCCAGCTCTGGATCGCCCTGCGCTACCTGCTGGTGGGCAATGGCGTGATGACGCTGTTCCTGATCGGCACTGGCCTTCTCTATCTTTATACCGGCAGTTTTCGCCTGCAGTCCCTGCAGGACCTGCCACCAGGCAGCACCACCCTGGCTGTGGGGCTGGCGCTCGTGATGCTGGGTCTGCTCACCAAGGCGGGCGTGTTCCTCAGCGGACTCTGGCTGCCCCAGACCCATGCCGAGGCCCCGGCCCAGGTGTCGGCGCTGCTCTCGGGGGTGGTGGTGGCCGGCGGGATCTGCCCTCTGCTGCGGCTGGCCCTGCTGCTCCCTGCCCAGCAACCGGTTTTCACCTGGGTTGGCCTGGCGAGTGTGCTGCTCGGCCTGGTGTATGCCCTCGGCGACGGTGATCTGAAGCGCCTTCTGGCCTGGAGCACCCTCTCCCAGATGGGCTTCGCCCTGCTCAACCCCGCCGCCGGAGGCCTGTTCGTGCTCGGCCATGGCGTAGCCAAGGGGGCCCTCTTCCTGGCCGCTGGCAAGGTGCCCAGCCGCGACCTGTCCCTCTGGGGCCGGCAACCCCTCGCTCCGGCCCTGGCCCTGCCCCTGCTGGTGGGAGCCCTCTCGATCGCTGGAGCGCCGCCGCTGCTGGGCTACTACACCAAGGCCACCCTGGAGACCCTGCCGATCACCGGCATTCCCGGGCTGCCGGTGCAGCTGCTGGGTTGGCTCCTGCCGCTGCTGATGGTGGGCACGGCGGCGGTCTACGCACGCATCTGCTGGCTGCCCCTGGGAGCCGGCTGGCAGGTGCCGGCGCCCGGGGGGCTGCTGCTCGCCCTAGTGCTGGTGCTGGTGGGCCTGGTGGCGCCCCTCCTCCCCGGTGGTTCGCCCTTCCCCAGTACAGCGGCGCTCGGGAAGGGGCTGGGGGTGCTCGCCGCAGGCGCCGCTGTGGAGGCCCTGCGCCGCGGGCTGCGCAGGCCGGTGACGGCCCTTGGCTTCCGCCATCGCCTGAGGCTGCCTAACCTGGAGAGCCTGATCGACCTGCTCGGAGCCCTGGCCGTGGTGGGGGCGGGGCTGCAGCTGCTGCTGCTGCGCATGCAGCCCCTGAGCGCCGATCTGCTGGTAGTGGAGGCGGTATGTCTCGTCTGATCGTGATCGCCCTGCGGATGCTGATCTGGCTGCTGCTCAGCGCCGATCCAGAGCTGCTCAATGTGGCCATCGGTCTGGCGGTATCCCTGGCACTGCCGCTGCCGCGGCGTGTGCGGGCTCTCTCTCCCGGTCAGTTCTGGCGAGCCCTCGGCGAAAGTGTCACCGCCCTGCCCCAGGCCTACAGCCAGGCCGCCCGGCTGCTCCTGCACCGACGGCTGGAGGAGAGCGTCGTGCACGATGAGCCGGCCCGGGTCGGCGGCCGTGCTTCCAGCGTGCTGGTGTTCCTGGACGTGTTCCGCATCACCCTCACCCCCTTCACCATTGCCCTGGGGCTGGAGGGCGGCGGCCGCCGCTACCGGGTGCACGAGCTGGTTTTCGAGGAGAAGGAGCGATGAGCCTGCTCGTGTTCGGCATGGTGCTGGCCCTGCTGCTGCCGATCCTGGTGGTCTGCCGCCGCACCGATGTGTGGCACCGCCTGGCCGCCTTCGCCAGCGTGTCCACCAAGGTGGCGATGGTGATGCTGGTGGTGTCGGTGGTGCGCGACGACTGGATGGTGGGTCTGGTGGGCGTGATCGTGCTCAGCGTGGGCAACGGCGCCGTGATGCTGCTCGCCAACCTGCTGCAGGGGGTGGAGGGATGAGTGGCGCGCTGCTGGCCGATGCCCCTGGGGTGCTGGCGGCCCTGGCCCAGGGCGCCAGCGCGGTGCTGCTGGGGCTGGGGCTGCTGTTCTGGTTTGCCGGCAGTTGGCCCCTGCTGGGCCGGGCCAGCTACCTCACCAAGCTGCACTACCTGGGCATCTCCGACACCCTCGGCTCGGCGCTGATGTTGCTGGGGCTGCTGCTGCGCTTCCAGCGCGAGTGGCCGCTGCTGGTGCTGGCGCTGCTGTCGCTGGTGGTGTGGAACACGATCTTCGGCTACGTGCTGGCGGCCTGCTCCCAGCCCCGCCGCCGCCCCTGACCCTGGCCATGACCCTCGGCTCCGACCTGCCCCTGCTGCTGCCGCTCACGGCCCTGCTGCCGCTGACGGCGATCCTGGTGGTGGTGCAGAGCAACCCCTACCAGACCCTGGTGCTGCGCGGCATCCTCGGGGCCGTGGCGGCGCTGATCTACGCCCTGCTGGGCGCGGCCGACGTGGCCCTCACCGAGGCCCTGGTGGGCACCCTGCTCTCCACCACCCTCTACGCGGTGGCCCTGCGCTCCTCGATGGTGCTGCGCCTGGCACGGCCGGCCGGCGCCGAGCCCTTGCCGGGGGAGCTGCGCCAGCAGCTGGAGGCCTGGCTGGAACCCCTCAGCCTGCGGCTGGAGCTGCTGGAGCAGGGCCAGGCCGGCGACCTCCATGGCCTGCTGGAGTGGCAGCCCCAGGCCCGTGAGCTGCAGCTGCGCCTGCACAGTCCGCGGCTGCTGCAGCGCCTGGCCGCCCTGCCGCGCACCGGCGGCTGGGGTGATCTGAGCGCCGCCTTGCGGCTGGTGCCGGCTGCTAGCGAGCCCAACCCCGACCCAACCGTGAGCGCGGAGCGATGAACAGCATCCACCTGCGCGTGGTGTACGGACCGGCGGCCGTGCTGGTGTGTCTGCTGCCCCTGGGCCTGACCCTGCCGCCCCTGCCGGATGTCAGCGCCACGGTGGCCGAGCTGCTGGAGGCGGGGCGGGTGCCCAACCTGGTGGCCACGGTGATCCTGCACACCCGCCTCTACGACACGGTGGCCGAGGTTGTGGTGTTCACACTGGCCTCGATCGGCGTGCGCTGGATCTTCAGCGGCGATCCGCTCCAGCGCCGCATCCGCGTGCTCCAGGACGCCCCCTCAGTGGTGCTCTGCCAGCTGGGCGCCACGGTGTGCGCTCTGGTGGGGGTGGAACTTGCCCTGCGCGGCCATCTCTCCCCCGGTGGTGGCTTTGCGGCCGGGGTGGCCGGCGGCACCGCCATCGGCCTGCTGCTGATCAGCGGCTCGCTGCGTCTGGTCGACCGCTTCTACAACCGCTACCGCGCCGACCTGTGGGAGAAGGGGGCGGTGGTGGTGTTCCTGCTGCTGGCCTTCCTCAGCCTCGAGGGCCTGGGGCCGGCCATGGGTGGACGCTTCGGCGCGATCGCCAGTGGCGGCCTGATCCCCCTGCTCAACGTGCTGGTGGCCATGAAGGTGACGCTGGGGTCGTGGGCGATGGTGCAGCTGCTGGTGCGCTACCGGGGGCTGCTCTGAGCGATCAGCGGGGTTCCGGTCGCGGGGTTCAGGAGGGCTGAGCAGCCACTGCGCTGCGGCTGCCGATCACCAGGCGCAGCAGCACCGGGGCCAGGAAGGTGGTGCCGATCACCATCACCAGCACGGCGGCCTCGAGGGAGGCGGAGAGGATGCCGGCCTGGGTGCCGAGGCCAAGGAAGATCAGGCCCACCTCGCCGCGGGGCATCATCCCCAGCCCCACCACCAGCCGGTTGCTGGGCTCCTTGCTGGTGTACGTCCAGCCCGCCGCCACCTTGCCGGCCACCGCCACCACCAGCAGGAACGCCGCCACGATCAGCCCCTCGCGGTTGGCGGGATCGAAGGGGTTGAGCACCGAGAGATCCATGCCGGTGCCGATCAGCACGAAGAACACCGTGGCGAACAGCGCCACCAGTGGTTTCACCGCCGTATCGATGTCGTGGGTGTGCTTCGAGGCACTGAGGATGAGGCCGGCGGCGAAGGCCCCGAGCGCGGCTTCCAGGCCGATGGCCTGGGCGGCGAAACAGCTGAGCGTGAGCACCACGAAGCTGGCCACGGCCACATCACCCGGGGCCTTGAGGCGGTCCACCACCCAGTCGAACGCCGGAGCGGCGGTGCGGCTGAGGAACAGGGCGGCTGCCACGAACACCACAGCGGCGGCGCAGAGCTTGAGCACCGGGCCAATGCTGAAGGCACCGCCGCCGGCCAGGCTCACCACCACCGCAAGGATGACGATGCCGAGGATGTCGTCGAGCACCGCGGCGCCGATCACGATCTGGCCCTCTTTCCGCTTCAGCCACTGCAACTCACTGAACACACTGGCGGTGATGCCGATCGAGGTGGCGGTCATGGCCGCGCCGGCGAACACCGCCGGGATCAACGGCACAGCGAACAGGTAGTGGAGGCCAGCCGTGCCCAGGGCGAAGGGCAGCACCACCCCAGTCAGCGCCACACCGGTGGCCTGCAATCCCACGGCCACCAGTTCATCGAGCTCGCTCTCCAGGCCGGTGAGGAAGAGCAGGGCGAACAGACCGATCTGGGAGACGGCCTGCAGGCTGGGGAAAGTTTCCCGGTAGATCTCGGCCACGGTGTCGGCCGGGACATCGGCCAGCGAGCCCACCAGCCCCAGAACGGCTTCACTGAGCTCGGCCTGGGCATCCGGAGGCACCACCAGGTGGAGGCCGGAGGCGCCGATCAGCACGCCGGCCACGAGTTCGCCCAGGATGGTGGGCAGCTGCAGGCGCACCATCAGCTCGGCGATGGCGCGGGCCGCCACGAAGATCACGAGAAAGCGGCCGACCCCGATCAGCGTTTCGGCCACCTCGATCTGGTGACTGCCGATCTCCATCAGCAGTGCGGGTAAGGGGAGCATCGAGCCGAGAGACAGAGTGCGCGCGCCAGTGTCTAGTACAGGTGCCAGGGAAGTTGGTGGCTCGGCAGGAGCCGCGTCCTCAGTCCTACTGATGGCACCAATCAGCTTCCCTGATCACGTTGGGTCTCGCTAGCAACGGTTGCCCCGCGCGAAGATGTTGTAGCGAGGGGACTGCCCCGGACCGGCCGTCTTGATGCCGTCACGGCGTCGGTCGCAGACCGTGAGCTCGGTGTCGATCAGTCCTCAGCCTCCTAGGAGCGATTCCGGAGCGAGGCGCGAGATCGAACGCATATGCGTGGGACTGAGATGGCCGCGCATGTCCGTCTCCAGCCAGGCCAAGGCCAGCAGGATCAGCAGGCTCACCGTCGGCACTCAAAGGGTTTCGAATCATGGCCACAGGGCGGCGCCCGTGGCGAACACGACCCAGTTCGTTCCCGACACGCCTAGGTTTCGCCGCCCACCTTCGCCTGTATCAATGACCACAGCATCGGCGCCTCCTCGGCGTCCCGGTCTGAGGGTGTTCAATCACATCAGCACCAACAACATCAAGGGCGATCTGTTCGGCGGTGTCACCGCCGCGGTGATCGCCCTGCCCATGGCCCTGGCCTTCGGTGTGGCCGCGTTCGGTGGCGCCGAGGGCGGCGCCGTCGCCGGGCTCTGGGGGGCGGTGCTGGTGGGGCTGTTCGCCGCCCTGTTCGGTGGTACGCCCGCCCTGATCTCCGAGCCCACCGGTCCGATGACGGTGGTGATGACGGCGGTGGTGGCCGATCTCACCTCCCGCGATCCGCAGAACGGCCTGGCCATGGCCTTCACGGTGGTGATGCTGGCAGGGGTGTTCCAGATCGCCTTCGGGGTGCTGAAGCTGGGCCGCTATGTCACCCAGATGCCCTACACGGTGATCTCGGGCTTCATGAGCGGCATCGGCATCATCCTGATCGTGCTGCAGATCGGCCCGTTTCTGGGCCAGCCGATCCCCGCTGGCGGCGTGCTGGGCACCCTTTCGGCGCTGCCGTCCCTGGTGGCCAGTGCCGAGCTGGACGAGGTGCTGCTGGCGGTGATCATCCTGGCGATTCTGTGGTTCACCCCCCGGCGGTTGCGCAGCGTCGTTCCGGCCCAGCTGATCGCCCTGGTAATCGGCACCCTGCTCTCCCTGTCATTGCTGCAGGGCGATGCCGACGGCCTGCGCCGCATCGGCGTGATCGCCTCCGGTTTTCCCCAGCTGCAGATCCCTCACTTCGAGCTCCCCCTGATCCGGGTGATGCTGATCGATGCAGCGGTGCTGGGGATGCTCGGCTGCATCGATGCTCTGCTCACTTCGGTGATCGCTGACAGCATCACCCGCACCGAGCACAACTCCAACAAGGAACTGATCGGTCAGGGTCTGGGCAATCTGGCCTCCGGGCTGTTCGGTGGCCTGCCCGGTGCCGGCGCCACCATGGGCACGGTGGTGAACATCCAGAGCGGCGGCCGCAGCGCCCTCTCGGGCATCGCCCGGGCCCTGGTGCTGATGCTGGTGATCCTGGCCGGTGCGCGGCTGGCCGGCCAGATCCCCCTGGCGGTGCTGGCGGGCATCGCCCTGAAGGTGGGCGTGGACATCATCGACTGGGGATTCCTCAGGCGCGCCCACCAGATCTCCATCAAGGGCGCCCTGATCATGTATCTGGTGATCGCCCTCACGGTGCTGGTGGATCTGATCGCCGCCGTGGGCATCGGCGTGTTCATCGCCAACATCCTCACCATCGACAAGATGACGGCACTGCAGTCGAAGTCAGTGAAGTCGGTGAGCACCGGTGATGGCGGCCTGATCCTGCCGGACGATGAAAAAGCCCTGCTCGACCAGGGCAAGGGCCAGGTGCTGCTGTTCCAGCTCAACGGCGCCATGCTCTTCGGTGTGGCCAAGGCGATCGCCCGCGAGCACAATGCCATCCGCGACTGCAAGGCGGTGATCTTCGACCTCTCCGAGGTGTCGCACCTAGGCGTCACTGCCTCCCTGGCGGTGGAGAATGCCGTGGAGGAAGCGATCGAGAAAGGCCGCCTGGTGTATGTGGTGGGCGCCACAGGTACCACCCAGCGACGCCTGGAGAAGCTGGGCCTGTATCAGAAACTGCCGTCTGACCACATCAGCATCAGCCGTTGTGAGGCACTCCAGCAGGCCGTCACCGCGATTGCGGCAGGGCCCGATGCCGGCAGTACGTGATCACGGCACCAGCTGATCACGGCCAAAGCTGCTCGCGATCATGGAGGCCCCGGCAATGGCCGGGGCTTTTTCGTGGCCGTGCTGCTGTTGATGCTGGAACATGATTCGCAAAACAACATGCCAAAACGGGTGATTTGGCCACGTCAACGGGCGGCAGCCGCTCACCGATCAGCTCCACTGATCGCTCCGATTCAGGTTGCTTCTAGCGGCCAGAAATGCCGCCATTGCGCCTCGCACAGTCTTTAATCTTGACCGACTTCATTCATTCCCCCCTCCGATGCCTGCGCCACAGGAGCGCCCCCCGGGCGGCTGCGACGCACTCAGCCAGCACATGCGTACCATCGGCCGCATTCCCTTACTCACCGCCGAGGAGGAAATCAGCCTGGCCCGCCTGGTGCAGGCGGGCCGCCAAGTGCAGGAGGTGGCCGAGGAAATGAAGCTTCGCGCCGGTGGGGTGGTCCCCAGCCTCGAGGCCTGGGCTCTCGAAGCGGGCATGGACTCCGGCGAGCTGCGACGCTGTCTGCGCCAGGCCAGCCAGGCCCGCAGCCGCATGGTGATGGCCAACCTGCGCCTGGTGGTGAGCCTGGCGCGCCGCTCCATGCACCGCCCGGCCGACCTGGAAGACCTGATCCAGGAGGGCACGATCGGTCTGATCCGGGCCGTGGAGCGCTTCGATCCCAGCCGCGGTTATCGCTTCTCCACCTATGCCGTGTGGTGGATCCGCGACGGCATCGGCAGGTCGGTGGTGGCCCGGGGCCGCACCATTCGTCTGCCCTACTCGATGGTGCAGCAACTGCATCGGCTGGCCCAGGCCCAGCAGGGCCTGGGCCAGCAGCTGGGCCGGGATCCCAGCCTGGCTGAGCTGGCGGCCGCCACGGGCCTCAAACCCCTGGACATCCGCGAGGTGCTGTTCCGGGCGCAGGAGCCCCTCAGCCTCGACGGCCAACGGGGCGGCGACGCCGATTCGCTTCTGATCGACAGCCTGGCCTGCCAGGCCAGCCGACCCCAGGAGCAGGTCATCGCCGCCCTGATGCGCCAGGAGATCGAGCAGCTGCTGGATGAACTGCCGCCCCTTGAGGCCGAGCTGCTGCGGCTGCGCTACGGCCTGCGGTCGGCCGAGCCCCTGAGCCTGAGCGCAGTAGCGCGGCAGATGGGGATCAGCCGTGACAGTGCCCGCGGGCTGGAACGGCGGGCCAACGCCTCGATCCGCCGCCTGTCCAACCACGTTGTTGACTACTTGGAAGCCTGAAGCCCCCGCGATGCCCTGGCATCCCCACCTGTGGCATCCCACCACCCAGGTGGCCTCCGCTCCGGCGCCGCTGCGGGTGCGCGCGGCCCGTGGCAGCGAGCTGGAGCTGGAGGACGGCCGGCGGCTGATCGACGCCATCAGCAGCTGGTGGGTGACCCTGCACGGCCATGCCGAACCGGCGATCGCCGCGGCCATCGCCCGCCAGGCCCAGCAGCTGGAGCAGGTGATCTTCGCCAATTTCAGCCACGAACCGGCCGAGCGGCTGGCCACCCGGCTCAGCGCCCTGAGCGGGCTGAAGCGGCTGTTCTTCTCCGACAACGGCTCCACGGCGGTGGAGGTGGCCCTCAAGATCGCCTGGCAGTGGTGGCGCAACCAGGAGGGAGTCGGCGACGGCGGCGCCAGTGAGCGGCGGCAGCTGATCGCCTTCGAAGGCGCCTACCACGGCGACACCTTCGGGGCCATGGCCCTGGGGGAGCGCTCGCTGTTCACCGACCCCTACGCGCCCCTGCTGTTCGATGTGGCGCGGGTGTCCTGGCCCCACAGCCACTGGGACGACGAGGGGGTGGAGCAGCGGGAAGAGCGGAGCCTGCAGGAGCTGGAGCGTGCCCTGCAGATCCCCACCGCCGCCGTCATCCTCGAGCCCCTGATCCAGGGGGCCAGCGGCATGCGGGTGGTGCGGCCCGCCTTCCTGCGGGCGGTGGCCGAGCGGGTGCAGGCCGCCGGCGCCCTGCTGATCGCCGATGAGGTGATGACAGGCTTCGGCCGTACCGGCGGCCTGTTCGCCTGCCGCCGCGCCGCCATCCGGCCCGACCTGATGGCCCTCTCCAAGGGGCTCACCGGTGGCTTCCTGCCGATGGGGGTGACCCTGGCCAGCGAGCGCCTCTACCAGGGCTTCATCAGCGACCAGCCCGAGGCCACCTTTTTCCACGGCCACAGCTTCACCGCCAACCCCCTGGGCTGCGCCGCCGCCCTGGCCTCGCTCGATCTGCTGCAGGCCAACCCGGAACGCTTCCAGCAGTTCGAGGTGCGCCACACGCCGCTACTGCAGGAGCTGGCCGAGCACCCCCTGGTGCGCCGGCCCCGCTGCGTGGGCACCATGGCCGCCTTTGATGTGGAGGCCGGCGAGGCCAGCTACCTCAACCCGGTGGGCATACAGATCCAGCGCCACTGCCTGGAGCAGGGAGTGTATCTGCGGCCCCTGGGCCATGTGGTGTATCTGCTGCCGCCCCTGGGCATCAGCTCCCCCCAGCTGGAGCGCTGCTACCGGGTGCTGGGCTCGGCCCTGGACGCGCTGGCCTAACCGGGCAGGATCACCCGGTTGATCACGTGCACCACGCCGTTGTCGCAGGCGATGTCGGCGGTCACCACCGTGGCGTTCTTGACCTCGAAGGGATCGGCGCGGCGGATCGGGATCGGCGCCCCCTCCAGGCTGGGCCACTCGGCCTGGGCCACCAGGGCTTCTCTGGGGTGGGCGCCGGCGATCACGTGGTACTTGAGGATCCGCGCCAGCTGGGGCGGGTTGTCCACCAGGGTCTGCACCGTGCCGGGGGGCAGGGCGGCAAAGGCGTCATCCACCGGCGCCAGCACCGTGAACGGGCCCGGGCCCTCCAGGGCCTCGCGCAATCCCGCGGCCTCCACCGCCGCCAGCAGGGTGGTGAAGCAGCCGGCGGCGGCGGCGGTGTCGAGGATCGTGGGCATCGGTGGGGAAGCGATCAGCGGTAGTCCTGGCTCTGGATGTCGGCCAGGCGGGCCTCGGGCCGCAGAAAGCGGTCCATCTGGGCCTCGAAGAAGCGGCGGTTGGCCAGCAGGTGCTCCGGGTCGGTGTCATCGAGCGGGTACAACAGCGCCGCCCGCAGGGCCTGGATCACCGCGGAGGTGACGTTGTACATCGAGCGCTGGAAGGTGATGCCCAGCTGCACCAGCTGGTCGTCCTCGCCGCGCTTGTGCTGCCGGTAGAGATCCTGCAGATAGGGGGGCAGGAAGTGGAGCATGTCCTGCATCAGCAGGGTGGGGGGAATGCCGGCGGAGCCCACGGGAAAGACATCGGCGTAGAGGATGCCGTAGTGGAACTCGCCCTGCTCGGCCGGCACCTGGCCGGCCTGGGCGTTGTAGCTCTTGGTGCCGCGGAAGGGGGAGGTGCGATAGAACACGGCCTCCACATAGGGCAGGGCGGCCTCATACAACCAGGTGAAACCTTCGCTCTTGGGGACGATCTCGAAGAGCTCACCGCGAATGACCGCATGGTGGTAGATCGGCCGGCCCGCCACCGCGAAGATGCCGTTCACCAGAAAGTCCATCGCCTGGGGAACGGAGGTGAGCTTGCCCTCGTCGTAGAGGTCGCTCATCTCGAAGAACACCGGTGCCATCACCTCCCAGAACAGTCCCAGATTGCTGTAGTAACTGAGCTGCCGCACCTTCTCCAGGAAGAGGTCGGGGAACAGGCGGTAGAGGCCCAGCATCAGGGGATTGCCCTGGAAGTAGGCCCGGATCGCCCGGTCGGCGTTGGCCCTGTAGGCGTCGCCATCGAGGTAGTCGTTGAAGCGGCCGCCCATGCCCTGGTGCCAGAACATGGCCTGCATGCAGGCCTCGGCGAACTCCATGTTGATGCGGTCGTGCCAGAGGTGATGGAGCAACTTCGGCAGGCGGGTGGTTTCGCCCCGCTCCATGAACTCCAGCAGTTCCGGGTGGGCCTTCTCGCCGCCGCGCCAGATGCGCAGCTGGGATTGATCACCGGCATAGCTGTTGGGGCGATCGAGATACTCCTGGGGGAGGAAGTACTTGAAGGCCGGCAGCGGCTCGAGGAACACCCGCTCGGCGATGTAGAGCAGGTCGCGCCAGTAGAAATCCATCGGCACGGCATAGGCCTTGTAGATGCCGATGATCTGCTGGAGGTTCTCCGGTGTGTCCGGCAGCATCGAGCCGCCTGCCTCCAGCCGGTGGATCACCTCGGCATAGCGGTGGCTGGACGGGGGGATCAGGGGCGCCTGGGTGCGCTCCGGGGCGGAGGTGGTGGACATCAGGCGAGCGGCGGGAGAGCGTGGGCGGGCGCCACGGCCACCAGCGCTGCCGGAGCGGCTGGTCGCAGGGCGAGGGCGGCGGTGTCGCGCTCACTCCAGCCGGTGAGGCTGGTGGGCCAGATGCCGCTGAACAGCACCAGCAGGCTGAGCACCAGGGCCGGCAGGCGCTCCCCCCAGCCGGTGGCCTGCCAGTCGGCACGGTCGTTGTCGAGGCGGCCGAAGCCCACCCGGTTGAACAGGCGCACGGCATACACCGCCGTGAAGCCCGAGGCCACCAGGCACACCAGGGTGGCGCGGGGGAACACGGTCCAGCTGCCCTCGAACACCAGCAGCTCGGCCGGGAAGCCGGCCAGGCCGGGGATGCCGGCGGCGGCCATCAGGGCCAGGAGCAGCAGAGCGGCGGTGAACGGCAGGCCGCGGATCGGGTTGAGCAGGCCGGAGAGCTCGGCGATGGCGGTGGTGCCGGTCTTGCGCTCGATCAGGCCCACGCAGGCGAACAGCAGGGCCACGATCAGGCCGTGGGCGATCACCTGGGCCACCGCCCCCTGCAGACTCATCGGCGTGGCGGCGGCCAGGGCCAGCACCAGCAGGCCCATGTGCCCCAGGGAGCTGTAGGCCATCAGCCGGCGGATGTCAGTGGCGGCGATGGCGTTGAGGGCGCCGTACACCGCACTCACGGCCCCGGCGGCGGCGATCCAGGGCGACCAGGCGGCCCAGGCGTCGGGCAGCAGGCCCACGCCGAAGCGCAGCAGGCCGTAGGCCCCCAGCTTCGAGACGGCACCGCCCAGCAGCATCACCACCGGGGTGGGGGCCTGGCCGTAGGTGAAGGGCTGCCAGCCGTGCAGGGGCACCACCGGCAGCTTGAGCCCGAAGGCGAGCAGCAGCAGGGCCAGCACCCAGGCCTGGGCGGCGGCGGGCAGGGGATGGGCCGCCAGGGCGGCGTAGCTGAACTCCACGCCGGCACCGGCACCTGTGCCGGCTGCCCCCTGGCCCAGCCAGCCGAAGGCCAGCACCGCCCCCAGCAGGCTCAGCCCCGACACCGCCCCGTAGAGCAGGAAACGGATCGCGGCACCGGCCCGGCGCTCGCGGCCCCAGATCGCCACCAGCAGGGTGGTGGGGATAAGCACCAGCTCGAAGGCCAGCACGAACAGCAGGGCGTTGCGGGCCAGAAACGCCCCCACCACCCCCAGGTTGGTGGCCAGCAGCAGGGGGTAGTAGAGCCGCGGCCGCAGCTGCTCGAGCGGCGAGGCCAGCACCGCCATGGCGGTGAGCAGGGCGGTGAGCAGCACCAGCGGCAGCGACAGGCCATCGAGGCCCAGCTCCAGGCCCAGCCCCAGCCGCGGCAGCCAG
>REEV01000134.1 GCA_007694915.1 Cyanobium sp. PLM2.Bin73
ATGGCGCCGTCCTGGCAGCTGCAGGCCACTTCTAGGATCCGCCCACCTGCGAAGCGGCCCCGATGGCGGTGAAGGTCGAGATCTACACCTGGCGGTTCTGTCCCTTCTGCATCCGCGCCAAGGCGCTGCTGGATCGCAAGGGAGTGGCCTACAGCGAATACGCCATCGACGGCGACCAGGCCGCCCGCGCGGCCATGAGGGAGCGGGCCGACGGCCGCAGCAGCCTGCCCCAGATCTTCATCGACGACGCCGGCATCGGCGGCTGCGACGAGCTCCATGCCCTGGAGCGCAGCGGCCGGCTCGACGCCCTGCTGGCGGCCTGAGGCATGGCCAGCGCCCCAGCCGACAGCCCCGCGGGCAGCGGAGCCCAGCTGTTCGTGGTCGATCCGGTTGAGCGCCTCAATCCCGCCAAGGATTCCAGCGTTGCCCTGATGCAGGCGGCCGAGCGCGCCGGCCTGCCGGTGTGGGTGTGCACCATCGGCGACCTGATGGCCCGCCAGCACACCGACGGTGCCGCCAGCGGCGATGGGGCCGATGGTCACAGCGCCTGGACCCGGGCCCGGCCCCTGCGCCCCCAGCCCTGGCACGAGCTCGGGGAGGCCCAGCTGCTGCCCCTGGCGGCCTTTGCCCACGTGTGGATGCGCAAGGATCCGCCAGTGGACGAGGCCTACCTCTACGCCACCCACCTGCTGGAGCTGGCCGAGCGCCGGGGCGTGCGGGTGATCAACCGCCCCTCTGCCCTGCGGGCCTGGAACGAGAAGCTCAGCTCCCTGCGCTGGAGCCACCTGATGGCACCCACCCTGGTGGCCAGCAGGGTGGATGTGCTGGCCGCCTTCACCGCCGAGCACCGCGAGGTGGTGCTCAAGCCCCTGGGCGGGCGCGCTGGCCAGGGGGTGGTGTTCGCCGCCGCCGTTACGCCCGGCCTGGGGGCGCTGCTGGAGCTGGTCACCGCCCAGCAGACCCTGCCGGTGATGGTGCAGGCCTTCCTGCCGGGGGTGAGCGCCGGCGACAAGCGCATCCTGCTGGTGGACGGGGAGCCGCTGGGGGCGGTGAACCGGGTGCCCAGCGGCGGCGCAGGGGGGGAGTTCCGGAGCAACCTGGCGGTGGGCGGCCAGCCTCAGGCCACCGAACTCAGCGAGGCGGAGCGGCGCATCTGCGCCGAGCTGGCGCCGGCCCTGCGGGCCGAGGGCCTGTTCTTCGTGGGCATCGACGTGATCGATGGCCGGCTCAGCGAGATCAACGTCACCAGTCCCACCGGCATCCGCGAGGTGGAACGCCTGGGCGGCATCCCCCTGGCGGATCACACCATCGCCCGGCTGGCCGGGGCCTGATTCCCAAGCTCCGCGCCGCAGCGGTGACAGAAGCCGGCGCCGGCCAGGTGCTGGGGCTCACCGCAGGCCTGGCAGGGCCCGGGCGCCAGGGTGATGGCAGCGCCCTGGGGCTCGCCGCCGCTGCGGCCCAGTTCGGCGGTGACGATGCCGGTGGGTACGGCAATGATGCTGTAGCCCAGCAGCATCACCGCCGAGGCCGTGATCCGCCCCAGGGGGGTGACGGGGGCCACGTCGCCGTAGCCCACGGTGGTGATCGTCACGATCGCCCAGTAGATGCCCGTGGGAATGCTGGTGAAGCCGCCGGCCTCGCCCTCGATCACATACATCAGGGCGCCGATCAGCACCACCAGATTCACCATCATCAGCAGAAAGATGAGGATCTTGCGGCGGCTGGCCAGCAGGGCCTCCTTGAGCCGGTCGGCTTCGCGGATATAAAGCCCCAGCTTGAGAATCCGGAACACCCGCATCAGCCGCAGGATCCGGATCACCGTGAAATATTTGCCTCCGATCGCCCCCAGGCCCAGCAGCGGCGGGATGCTGGCCAGGAAATCCACGATGCCGAAGAAGCTGCGGGCATAGACGAGCGGGCGCTCGCTGCAGAGCAGGCGCAGCAGGTATTCGAGGCTGAACAGGCTCGAGAAGCCCACCTCCAGCCGGATGAACAGGCCCTGGAAGCGGCTCTGCAGGCTGGGGTCGCTCTCCAGGCCCACCGCCAGCACGCTGAGCACGATCACCCCCAGCAGGACCAGGTCGAATTGCTTGCCCGCCGGGGTGTCGGCCTTGAAGATGATGCGCTCCAGCCGCCGCCGGCCCACGGCCTGGCGCAGCAGCAGGGCCGCGGCCAGCATCGCCAGCAGCAGGGGGATCGGCAGCATCAGCAGGGTCACGGGCAGAAGGCTCGCCTGAAGTGCCAGGTTCGCCGCGGCGTCAACGGCCGTGCACCGGCAGGTTGAGCTGCTGCTGCAGCACCCCCAGTTTGAGGGCCACCTCCTGCAGTTCCCGGGCCACCGCCGAGCCGGGCACCAGTCCGGCGCCGGCGGTGAGCTCCAGCTCGCGGCCGCGCAGGGTGCCGCTGCGGATCGCCACCCGCAGGTCGGCATCGCCGTCGCTGTCGATCCAGCCGATCGGGGCGGCGTAGTGGCCGCGCTCGAAGGGCTCCAGGCTGCGCAGCCAGCCCATCGCCTCCCGCCGCGGCAGGCCGGCCACGGCCGGTGTGGGGTGGAGGGCGGCGGCGATCGCCAGCGGATGCCGGCCGGCCAGGGCGGCACTGATCGGGGTGTGCAGATGCACCAGCTGGCCGTGGCGGGCGAGCCGGGGGTGGCGCGGCCGCTGCGGCCGCAGACCCGCGCGGCCGAGCACGGCCATGATCGTGTCCACCACCAGTTCGTGCTCCAGCCGGTCCTTGGCCGAGGTCAGCAGCGCCTCGCCCTGGTCGGCGGGGGCGGTGCCGGCCAGCGCATCGCTGCGCAACTGACCCTGGCGCACGGTGAGCAGCCGTTCCGGCGAGGCCCCCAGCAGGGCTGAGTGGTGATCGCGTTGCCAGAGAAAGCGGCAGCTGCCGCTCTGGTGGCGGCGCAGGGGGGCCAGCAGGGCCAGGGGGTCGGGTGCCCGGTCGAGCCGCAGCTGCTGGCGCACCGCCAGCACCAGTTTCTGCAGCCGGCCCTCATCCACCAGCGCCAGGGCCTGGCTGGCGGCCAGGCGGTAGCGCTCCTGCCAGGCGGAACGCCCCACCACGGCGGCCCGGCTGGCCTGCTCGGGGAAGACGGCGATCCGCTCCAGCCTCCGGGCCGCCTCCCAGAGCTCCTCCGCCAGGCTGCGGGCCGTGGTGCCTCCCCCCAGGGGGCGCTGCAGCCGCAACCAGCACTGGCGGCCATGGCGGCTGAGCTGCCAGCGCGGCAGCACCGCCTGCACTCCCGGGGCGGCGCCGGCCTCGGCCTCCAGGGGCGCATCGAAGAAGCTGAAGGCCAGCAGCAGCCGGGGCCGGGCGTGGCGGGGGCAGCCCTCCAGGCCCCGGCTGTCATCCCCCGCCAGGCGGCTGAGGGCGGCGCCAGCGAAGCGCCGGGCCAGCTCGAAGCGCCGCGGTCCGCTCAGCTCCAGGCTGTGGGTGCGCCCGCTGGCGGCGATGCACAGCCCCGGGGCGCCGTCCCAGAGAAAGCGGAACCCGCCCTCCCGCTCAGCGCCACCCTCCAGGTGGGGCAGCAGGGTGAAGGGATCACCGCCGGCCAGGGGGATCGCCAGGCTGAGCACGCCCTCCTCGTCGAGGCAGCTGGCCCGGCGCCGGGCCAGCTCCAGCAGGGCGGAGAAGCCGCCGCCCGCCTGCACCTGCTCGAGGCCGGTGGTTGCCAAGCCCTGCCGCTCCATTGGACTGCTCAAATGTATGGGTCCCGCTTGCGCCGCCGCCGCCGGCCCCCATGCCAGAGCCCGAGGTCGTCGCAAGCCGTTACGCCCGGCGGCAGCTGTGGACGGCCGCGATCAAGTGGCCGATGTACGCCGTGGCGGTGATGCCGGTGCTGCTGGCGGCCGGCTGGCGTTTCGGGCGCTTCGAGCCGGTGCGCCTCGATCAGCTGCTGCTGTTCCTGCTAGCGGCCGTGCTGCTGCTGGCCTGGGAGAACCTGGCCAACGACGTGTTCGATGCCGACACCGGCGTGGACACCCACGGCAAGCCCCACTCGCTCGTGAACCTCACCGGCCGGCGTGACCGGGTGGCGGCCCTGGCCAACGGCTGCCTGCTGCTGGGCCTGGCGCTGATGGCCCTGGTGGCCTGGCGCAGCAGTGCGGCGGTGCTGCTGCTGGTGCTGGCCTGCTGCGCTCTGGGCTACCTCTACCAGGGACCGCCGTTCCGGCTGGGCTACCGGGGCCTGGGCGAACCGCTCTGCTGGCTGGCCTTCGGGCCGCTGGCCACCGCCGCCGGCCTGCTGGCCCTGGCGCCGGCAGCCCCGCTGGCCGCCGGCCCGGCGGTGCCCTGGGCCGAGGCCCTGGAGCTGGGCAGTGGCGCCGCCCTGGCCACCACCCTGGTGCTGTTCTGCTCCCACTTCCATCAGGTGGAGGAGGACGCCGCCCACGGCAAGCGCTCGCCGGTGGTGCACCTGGGTCCGGCGGCGGCGGCGGCCCTGGTGCCCTGGTTCATCGCCGCCACCCTGGCCTTTCAGTGGGCGCCGGTGCTGGTGGCCCCCGCCGCCCAGCGCTGGCCGCTCACCGCCCTGCTGGGGGCCATCGGCCTGCCGCCGGCCCGCCGCCTGATCCGGCTGCTCAGCCAGCACCACCACGAGCCGGAGCGGATCAGCGGCAGCAAGTTTCTGGCCCTGCGCTTCCAGGCCCTCAATGGCCTGGGCCTGGCGGCGGGCCTGGCCCTGGGCCGCTGGCTGGGCTGAGCCCGTGCCCGCCAGCCGCTGCGATGGC
>REEV01000137.1 GCA_007694915.1 Cyanobium sp. PLM2.Bin73
CCCAGGGGCTCCCTCCAGCGGGGGAGATCCCACCGTCCCCCACCCAAGAGCCCTCCAGCGCCGGGATTTCGTGCTCAGGCCGTTCCTGGACAGCAGCGACCGCATCGCCCTCTGGCAGCTGGCCAACACGCTCATCCCCTATGGACTGCTCTGGGCGATGGCGATCTGGTGCCAGGGGCATGCCCCCCTGCTGTTGCCGCCGGTGATCGCCCTGCTGGTGCTGTTCCTGGCCCGCTGTTTCGCGCTCATGCACGACACCGGCCACGGATCGTTGTTCCGCCGGCCCGCTGCCAACCGGATCGCCGGCTTTCTGTTCGGCATCGTCTGCGGTCTGCCGCAGCTGCCCTGGTCGCGGGGCCATGCCTTTCACCACCGCCACAACGGCAACTGGGAGCTCTATCAGGGACCGGCCTCCCTGATCAGCACGGACGCTTACCGGAGCCTGTCCCCCCCACGGCAACGGCTCTATCGCTGGCTGCGGCATCCGTTGATGCTCGCGCCCGGGGGCTTCTTCTATCTGGTGATCAAACCGCGCCTCACCTTGCTGCAGGCCCTCGCCGGGATGGCGTCGCATGCGGTGAGCAGCCTGCAGCGATCACCCCACATGAGCATGGGGGAGGTGATCGCCACCTACCGCAGCCCGCACTGGCACAGCCTCGAGGAGGGCCTCGACCTTATCCTCAACAACCTGGCGGTGATCGGCCTCTGGCTGCTGATGGGCTTCGCCGTCGGTCCGGGGCACTTCTGGATGCTGTACGCGCCGGTGATGGCCGGCAGTGCCGCGATCTTCCTGTGCATCTTTTTCGTGCAGCACAACTTCCCCGATGCCTATGCCCATCGCACCAGCGGCTGGGATCCCCTGACCGGCAATCTGGAGGGCACCAGCGACCTGCAGCTACCGCCGGTGCTGAACTGGTTTTCCGCCGATATCGGCTGCCACGCCATTCACCACCTGTGCGCGGCGATTCCCAACTACCGGCTGCGGGCCTGCCAGCGCCGCAATGCCCATCTGCTGGGCCGGGTGACCCGCATCGGCCTGGCGGATCTGAGCCGTTGTTTCGCCTACATCCTCTGGGATCCGGAACGCTCCCGACTGACCACAGCACCTGTCGATTAGCGGAATCTTCACCCCGCCCACCGCCACCGTCCAGCGCCCGGGCTACACCATCGCCGAACGCAGGCGGATCCGCGGTCCATGGGGGCCAAGGTGCTCACCGGCAACGTCATCACCCGCACTGGCAACGGTGCCTATTCCCTGATCGGCGGCGACGAGCTGCAGCAGCTGTACCGCCAGCGCCTCGCTACCGATTCGGTGCTCAGCGGTGGCTGAGGAACTCCTCCAGGGTCATGCCAATGTCCTTGGCGATCTGACGAAGCAGCGGAGGAGAAATATCACGTCCCTTGTGGAATGGAGCTGTGGTGCAGCGTCCTTGAGGATCACGAAACTGCAGATGAGAGCCGCGTTGACGAACCACATCGAAGCCCAGCTTCCGAAGGATGTCCGCCACCTCGGAAGACTTGAGGACGGGGGTTGAGCCCACGTTCAGGCCGGCACCACAATCTGCTGCAGGCCCACGAAGTCGCTGTCCAGGGCCGGATCGCCGTCCTCCAGGAGCATGGCGATCACCTCCTGGAGGTTGGCCTGCAGCTCATCGAGGGTCTCCCCCTGGCTATGAGCGCCGGGGAAGCCAGGGACGTAGCCCACAAGCAGGCCCGTGTCCGCGCAGCGCTCGATGACGGCGGAGAACGTACGCACTGACTCTGCTGCTTTCGGTTGATTCATCGTAGGCAACCCGCCAGGTCTGTCCGAGGGCTTGAAGGACGGCATGGCATCGCGACAGGGCTTCCCCTCCACAAGTGCCACCCCCGTCACACCCCAGCCAGGATGCCCCCATGCCCCCGCGCCCCTCCGCCACCTACCAGCGCCTGCAGTACTACATCGCCGAACGCATGCGCATGAGCCACATCGACCAACCGCTGATGCTCATGGAACTGCTGGGCCGCCGCAGCCCGGCCCCAGCGCAGGACGTGGCCCGCCGGATCCTGCGAAACGCATGGTGGGCAAGGTGCTCACCGGCAACGGCATCACCCGCTGCGAGAAGGCCACCTACGCCCTGGTGGGCGGCGACGAGCTGAGTGACGCCGAGCGCGACCAGCTGCTGCAGCTCTGCCGCCAGCGCCTCGATGCCTTCCGCGAGCAGCGCGGCGAGGAGGTGTTTGCCCACCGCAGCCACCACCGCACCCCGTTCAGCGGCTCGATCAAGTACCGGGTGCTCACCCGCGCCAGGGGCCGCTGCGAGTGCTGCGGAGCCCATGAACACCAAAGGGCCCTGGAGGTGGACCACGTCGTGCCCAAGAATCACGACGGTTCCGACGACCTCAGCAACCTGCAGGACCTCTGCTTCCGTTGCAACGCGGGCAAACGCGAGGCGGGCTGTGTGTTCTGAGCACTGGAGGGCAGCGGCCGGGTGCTGCTGGAGAACGAACTGGCGCTGTGCATCGCCGATGCCTACCCGGTGACGCCGGGCCACACCCTGGTGATTCCGCGGCGCCATGTGGCCGACGGGCTGGATCTGCACCAGCCGGAATGGAACGCGGTGGTGGAGCTGCTGAAGCAGCGGCGTGAGCAGTTCAGCGCCAAGGACGCCTCGATCAGCGGCTGGGCTGGTTCTTTGGTTGAAAACCGGGGGTTGAATTCAGGCGAGGCGGCTGGGCAGACGGTGTTTCATGCCCATTGGCATCGAATCCCCCGGGGAACAGGTCATGACCAATCCCCCCGCGGAGGCGTTCGGGCGGTCATCAAGGACAAACAGCAGTACTGAACCGTGGCCTGCCCACCGGTCGTGCGGCTGAAGGGGACTGGGGCGGCACGGCCACACCCGGAGCCGGGTTGGCTGCAGCCACTGCACGCCAAAGCCAGAAGCATTCCTAACAGGGGCTACTGCCTGACGGGCCGCCCGAAACCACGAAGCTCCACACGCTCAGGGTCGATCGAGAAGCCGGCCGCTCACGTACTTGTGAAGGACACTGCTGATCAGGGTCTGGTAGGGAATGCCCTCCTGCAGGGCACGGGCACGCAAGGCGCCTAGATCCTCACTGGTGAGGCGAATATTGATGCGCTGATCCTTGCTGGCCGTTGACCTTGCGGAAGCTTCCAGGCGGGAGCGCTCTGCAGCCGTAGCCACTGACCGGAGAGTGCCCGCTTCGAAGGCTTCCAGGATCTCCTGCTCTTCGTGATCAAGGGGGTTCATGGTCGGTCTCCTGGGCGGTAGGCGATGGTGGCTTTGCGGCTGGGAATGATGGTTTTGAGAAAGAGGTGATCGTCGGCCTCGACATAAGGCACCAGATGGGCATAGCCGGAGATCAGAACGACAAGAATGTGCTGGCCTGGGTATCGGGCCTGGTTCGGATGCTCAACGATGTCGAGCAGATCACCGGATTCGATGGCAACCACCACGGCCTCGAAGGAAACGCCTCGTTGATGCTGAAGGACCTCGTTCTTGCCAGCACTCCAGCGAAAGGGCTTCATGGCAACACGTTAAGGCCCTGTGTGCCTTTTGTCATCAGTCTTGGGGTGGGGGACTGGGGCGGCACAGCCAGAAGGGATCCCAGCAGGGGCGATGGACTGACGAGCCACCCAAAACAAAACCTGGCCCAGTCGCCCGGCAGCCGCCACCATCACTCCATGCCCCCGCCCCCCTCCGCCGCCTACCAGCGCCTGCGCGATTACATCGCCGAACGCATGCGCATGAGCCACGTGTACCAGCCGCTGATGCTCATGGAGCTGCTGGGCCATGGATCTGCCAAGCAACAGCCAGCCCGGCCCCAGCGCAGGACGTGGCCCGGCGGATCCTGGGGAGCGCATGGTGGGCAAGGTGCTCACGGGCAACGGCATCACCCGCTACAACCAGGGCGCCTACGACTTGGTGGGCGGGGAGGAGCTGAGCGACGCCGAGCGCGAAGAGTTGCTGCATCTGTGCCGCCAGCGCCTCGGTGCCTTCCGAATGCAGCGCGGCGAGGAGGTGACTTGTTTGCTCATCCAGAAGCCTGCGGCTTCGGCCACCGCAGCGCCACCGCACGCCGATCAGCGGCTCGATCAAAGTCCGAGTGCTCACCCGTGCCCGCGGTCGCCGCGAATGCTGCGGGTCACACGAGCATCAACGGGTCCTGGAGGTGGACCACATCGTGCCCAGGAGCCATGGCGGCTCGGACTACCTCAACAACCTGCAGGCCCTCTGCTTCCGCTGCAATGCCGGCAAGCGATGGGAGGCGCGAGGCGGGCTGTGGGTTCTGCGCGCTGGAGGCCAGCGGCCGGGTGCTGCTGAACACCTGGGCACAGCCTGGTGATCCCGCGGCGGCATGGGGCCGATGGATTGGCGTTGCACCAGCCGGAATGGAAAGCGGTGGTGGATGCGGGCCGTCGATCCCGAAACCAGATCAGGTGGGCTGGAACGGTTCGATGGAGTGCAGCACGCCCCCAAGAGCCTGCTTGGCCTGCTTCAGATCATGGCTCCCTTGCATCCGCAGCCAGAAGCCCTCGCTCAGGCCGAAGAAACGGCACAGGCGCAGATCGGTGTCGGCAGTGATCGCCCGCCGCCCCTTCACGATCGCGTTGATGCGGCTCTCCGGTACACCGATCGCCAGCGCCAACCGGTACTGGCTGATCCCCATGGGCCGCAGAAACTCCT
>REEV01000032.1 GCA_007694915.1 Cyanobium sp. PLM2.Bin73
CCGCCGGGCCTAGGCGGCGCACCTCCAGCTCCTCACGGAATCGCTGGATCAGGCCTGCAGGCTTGGCCTCGGGTGTCATGGACATGGTCTTGGTGGGCTGTCTCAGGATTGCCCCGCCATGACGTCCTCAGTTCGCTCCAGCCCACCTGCCCCCATGCCGCTGGCGTCAACGGCGTGCCGTACTACGTGGCGCTGCGTCACCCCGGCCAGTGAGGACGGCCTCAGCAGGCTGTACGGCGAGGCTGCCGGTCGAGCCAGCGCCGCAGCCGGGCGGGGGTGAGTGCCCGGATCCAATCGGCCAGCACGGGCACCAGGCGGCCATCGATCGGCTTCTCGAGGCCCAGCCCGACGTAGAGCCCCACCGTCAACAGCCCCACCGGAATGGAGCCGCAGAGGATGTCGGTGAGCCAGTGGGCGCCGCTCATCAGGCGCGGCAGGGTCAGCAGCACGGCAGCCGCGGCGGCGCTCCAGCGGGCCCAGGGTTCGAGAACGCGCCAGCCGTAGAGGGTGAGCGTGAACAGGATCAGGCCGTGGTCACCGGGGAAGCTGCCGCGGGACGCGTCCTTGGTGCGGATCCAGGGCGTCAGTTCGCTGAGCCGCTGGCTGTCGGGCAGCTCCAGGGTGGGGCTCAGGCGGCTGAGGGTCCCCCATTCATGAATCAGTCCCTGGGCCAGCAGGCCCAGCAGGGCCCCGATCAGGGCGTGTACCAGCAGCGTCGCCCAGCGCGGTGGGCTGCTGCTGCGGCCCGAGAACAGGAACAGGGCCGCCATGGTCAGGGCTGCCGGCAGGTCGAACAACCGGTGGTTGGTGATGGCCCAGAGCCCGTCCCAGAGCCGGTTGAGCCCCAGGCTGGCGTTGGTGATCGAGAAGAACCAGCCATCCAGCCCGTCCCACAGCGGCCGGATCGGCCCCCCCGCCAGCCAGGAGGCCAGCAGAAGGCCCCCCGCCAGCACCATCAGCCAGCCCTGCCGTCGGCGCCTGGGGTGGTGCAGGACAGCGGGCGCGGGCATCGGCGCAGGGGATGGGGTGGGGTTAAGCCGCCGTTAAGACGCTGGCCCCATTGAATCAAAGGGGCCCCGTTTGGCGTTGGGGACCATCGCCAGATCCGTAGGGTTGGCGCAGGTGGCGATCCGTTGTGGCGCAGGCGAGGGAACAGAGCCGCCGCCAGCTGTTGGCTGCTGCCAAGCGGCTGTCAGCCCTGGGCCTCAACCAGGGCACGGCCGGAAACCTCTCGCTGCGGCTGAACACCGGGCTGTTGATCACCCCCAGCTCCCTGCCGAGTGAGCGGATGGGCCTCGACGACCTGGTGGAACTCGATGGTCACGGCCGGGTGCTGCGCGCGGCCCCGGGGCGGCGGCCCTCCTCCGAGTGGCGCCTGCATGCCGACCTGCTGCGCTGCCGGCCCGAGGTGGGGGCGGTGGTGCACTGCCACTCGATCCGGGCCACCGCCCTGGCCTGCCACGGCCGCGGCATCCCGCCGTTTCACTACATGGTGGTGCAGGCCGGTGGCGCCGACATCCGCTGCGCCCCCTACGCCACCTTCGGCGGCCAGGAACTCTCCGATGGGGCGCTGGAGGCCCTGGGCGGGCGCCGGGCCTGCCTGCTGGCCCACCACGGCCAGGTGACCCTGGGCCGGGATCTCGACCAGGCCGTGGCGCTGGCGATGGAGGTGGAGACCCTCGCCCACATGTATCTCGAGGCCCTGCGCCTGGGAGAACCGCCGCTGCTCGCCGCCGCCGAGATGGCCCGGGTGGCGGAACGCATGGCCGAGCTCCACTACGGCGCCACCGATCCCGCCGGCAGCTGACGGGCCATGCGGGCTCCGAAGGCCAGGCAGGCGGCCGTCAGCGCCAGGGCCAGCAGGGTCCACAGCGGCAGCCCCAGGGCCACCAGGGCAATCGGGGCGAAGGCGGTGACCAGTCCGCCGCCCAGAAACGGCTCGAACACCAGCTGCTTGAAGGAGAAGGCCTCCAGGGCCGGGCTGCGGCCGTAGGGGTCGGCCATGCGCAGCAGCAGCAGGCCGGTGGCGGTGACGCCGGTGCTCTGGCCGAAATCGGCGACCGCCCGCTCGAACCAGGCGTCGCGGAACAGCCGTGGCCCCAGCCACAGGAACACGGCCACATTCCAGCCCAGCCCCGCCAGGGCCAGCACCAGCAAGGGCAGCCAGGCCTGCTCCACCAGAGGCAGGTTGAGGCTGGCCATGGCCGCGGCGATCAGCACATCCATGGCCAGCGAGCCGATGCTGCGCTGGGCGCTCACCGACGCCAGGCGGGGATGGCCCTGCCACTGCAGCAGCTGCTGCACCAGCAGGCCCCCCACCATGGCCAGGGGGAACAGGGGCAGGGCGCTGAACAGCTGGCCAGCCTCCGCCCCGCCCAGGCGGCCGGCGAGGCCTACCAGGGCCTGGCGCAGCAGCACCCCCAGGCCGATGGCGCCGCCGATCAGGGCCAGGTTGAGGGTGAGGCCATCGATCGTGGGCGAGTGGGCGGCAGCTGATGGGGGGGGTGCTACCACCGTCTCGCGGTCTCTCCCCGGCCGGCCTGCGGCCGGTGGGGGCTCCGGCAGCAGCCAGCGGCGCCGGCGGCCGATCACCACCAGGGCGCTGCCCACCAGCACCCCGGCCAGCACCCCGAAGGTGGCCATGGCCAGGCCCAGGGCTTCGCCCGACTCCAGGCCCAGGCGGGCGAAGGCGGATCCCATGCCGGCCGCGGTGCCATGGCCGCCCTCGAAACCCACCTCGATCAGGCAGGCCAGCAGGGGATCGGTGCCCAGCAGCGGCCGCAGCAGCACCAGCACCACCAGCCCCCCCACCAGGTACTGGCCGAAGCCCAGCACCATGCCGAAGGCGGTCTGGCTGGCGGCCCGTTGCCACAGCACGCGGCGGCTGGGCAGGCTCTGGCCGATGAACAGGCTGGCGAACACCACGTTGATCAGCACCCCCGGGGTCTGGCTCCACACCGTGTAGACGCTCTCGGGAAACAGGCGCAGGGGGCTGAAGGGGCCGATCGCCAGCCCCAGCAGGCCCGCCACCAGGGCTTCCGGCAGACCCAGCCGCCGCAGCAGACCCCAGCGCTGCCGCAGGGCGGTGGCCAGCAGCAGCAGCAGGCTGAGCGCCACGAAGGCGATCAGCACGTCGAACAGCTTCATGGGACCGCAGTTCAGGCCGGCCGGCGGGCCAGCAGCAGGGCCAGTGTGATCCAGAGCACCGTGAGGGCCAAGCACAGCTCGCACCACAGCGTTAGCCCCCAGCTGTGTACCGCCAGCGGTGCCGCCACCGTCACCACCCCGCCGGCCAGCACCGGCTGCAGCAGCAGCTGCTTGATCGAGAAGGCGGGCAGGGCGCCGCTGCGGTTGCCGGGGTCGGCCATGCCCAGCAGCAGCAGCCCACTGGCGGCCACCCCCGTGGCCTGGCCGAACTCGGTGACGGCCCGCTCGAACCAGTCGACGGGCAGCACCCGGGGGGCCAGCACCAGCACCACCAGCAGATTCCAGCCCAGGCCGGCCACCGCCAGCACCGTGAGCGGCAGCCAGTTCTGGGCCAGCTGGGCCAGGTTCAGGCCCGCCATCGCCGCTGTGATCAGCAGGTCGGTGGCCAGTCCCCCCAGGCGGGTCTGCAGCTGGGGTGAAGCCAGATTACCGCGGCCGCTGCGCTCCAGGGCCAGGCGCACCAGCAGTGATCCCGCCAGCGCCAGGGGATACACGGGCAGCGCCTCCACCACCGTGTGCCAGGCCCCCTGCAGGGGGGTGGCCGCCCAGTCCAGCCCCGCCTGCATCAGCACTCCCAGTCCCACCGCCACCCCGGCCAGGCCGAGGTTGATCAGCAGCGCCGCCGCCGGCCCGCGTTCCTGGTCGCTGGCCGGCGCCGGCAGGGGGCAGCTGGGCTCGTGGGTGCTGGCGGCCGGCTGGGGCAGGGAGGCGTCCAGTGGTGCCCCCGCCAGTGCCAAAGGCTGGGGGACCAGCGGCTCGGGTGCTAGCGGCTCGAGGGCCATCAGCCAGCCGTAGCGCTGGGCGATCACCACCAGCACACCCCCCAGCACCGTGGAGCTCAGCAGGCCCACCGTGGCCATCGCCAGTCCCAGGTCGCTGCCTTCGCCAAAGCCCAGGTCGGCATAGATCGGCCCCATCACCGCCGCGCTGCCATGGCCGCCCTCGAAGCCCACCTCGATCAGGCAGGCCATCAGCGGATCCACCCCCAGCAACGGGCCCAGCACCAGCAGCACCGCCAGGGCCCCCATCAGGTACTGGCCGAAGCCCAGGGTCAGGCCCAGCAGGGTCTGGGCGGCGGCGGGACGCCAGAAGCGCTGCAGGGCGGGCAGGGGGCGCCCCAGCATCAGGGTGGCGAACACCAGGGTGAGCAGGATGGTGGGCAGGCGGGCCCAGAGCTCCTCCACCGCTGGGGGCAGCAGCGGCCAGGGACCTTCGGGGCCGATCGCCAACCCCAGCAGCCCGGCCACCACCGCCGCCGGCAGCCCCAGCCGCTGCAGCCCCAGGGCCGGCCCGATCGCCCGTCCCAGCGCCAGCAGAAGCCCCAGGGCGGCGAAGGCCAGCGCCACCAGTGACAGGGTGGACAGGATGGTCACGGGCTGGCCAGACCGAACTGGCGGTTGAAGAAGGTCTCGGTGGCCTCCAGCACCTGCAGCTGCACCGCCCCGTCGCGGAAGCCATGGCCCTCGCCGGGGAAGAGGTGCACCTCCACGGGGACGTGGTTGGCGGTCAGGGCCAGCGCCATGCGCTCGGTCTGCTCCGGGGGCACCACGGTGTCCTCCAGTCCTTGGAACAGGATCACTGGGCAGCGGATGCGCTCGGCATGGGCCAGCGGCGAGCGGGCCGCGTAGGTGGCCGCGGCCTCGGGCCAGGGTCCGATCAGGCCATCGAGGTAGCGCGCCTCGAAGCGATGGTCGTGCACCGCCAGGGCGGCTGGATCGCAGACGGGATAACGGCAGGCGGCGGCCCGGAAGACGTCGCTGAAGCACAGGGCCGCCAGGGCGGTGAAGCCGCCGGCACTGCCCCCCTCGATGGCGATGCGCGCGGGGCTGGCCTGGCCCGCTGCCACCAGGGAGCGGGCGGCGGCGGCGCAGTCGGCCACATCGGCCACGCCCCACTGGCCGTCCAGCCGCTCGCGGTAGGCCCGGCCGAAGCCGGTGGAGCCGCCGTAGTTCACATCCACCACCCCCCAGCCGCGGGAGGTCCAGAACTGGATCGCCAGGCTCAGCCCTGGGCGGGCCATGCCGGTGGGTCCGCTGTGGCCCTTCACCAGCAGGGGGGAGTGGGCCGTGGCGCCGCCGATCGGCGGGTAGTACCAGGCGTGGGTGCGGGCACCGCCGTGGCCGTCGAACCACCAGGCCTGGGGCCGGCTGATCGCTGCCGCCGCCAGCGGGCAGGGGCCCACGGGACTGTGCTGCCAGCGGCCGCTGGCCAGCTCCAGCTCCAGCAGGCCCTCGAGCGTGGTGGCGGAGCTGGCCACGGCCACCAGCCGGCCATCCCCGGCGCTGAGGCCGGCCAGATCTGCGAAGGGCAGGGCCAGCGGCTGCCAGGCCTGGGCCGTGCCCACCAGGTTCTTCTCCAGGGCCACCCGGCCCAGCTCCCAGACGCCCTCCTGGCAGGCCGCGGCGATCAGCTGGCGCCCATCCCAGGTCGTGGTGCGCATGCCGTAGACCCACTGGGGCATGGCGAACTCGGCCGCCATCGGCAGCAGGCTCTGCCAGCGGTCGGAGTGGGTGTGGAGCCGCTGCAGGTTCCACCAGCCGCTGGCATCGCTGGCCACCACCAGCTCATCGGCATTCAGCCAGAGGGGTTGAAACACCGAGATGCCCCGCGGGTCCCCGGCGCCGGAGCCGGCCACCGCCCGGGGGTGGCGCACCGTGCCGTCGGCGCTGAGGTCGGCCAGCCACAGCTGGCTGCGCTCCCAGGGCATGTGCGGCTGCTGCCACTCCACCCAGGCCAGCTGGCGGTCGTCGGGGCTGAGGCAGCCGTAGCCGCAGAAATCGGCGGCCCGGTGCAGCACAACGGGCTCGCCGCCCGCCAGGGGCACCGCCACCAGCCAGTCACGCTCCCCGGCTTCCATCACGCCGATCCAGCGCTGTCGGGTGGTGTCGATCAGCCCGTCGGCAAAGGCCCGTTCGGCGGGGGTGGTGAGGGCCTCGGGTGGCCCCTGCGGCCGGCCGCTGCGCGGATCCAGCCGGCAGCGCCAGAGGCAGCGGTCGCTGTCGTGCACGAACACCAGCGTGTCGCCGCCGATGCAGTAGCTGCCGCCCCCATAGGCATGCACCCGGCTGCGCAGGTTCCAGGGCGGCGGGGTGACCTCCAGCGCCGCGCCGGGCCCGGACCCAGCGGCGCGCACCATCAAGGTGGTGCGGCCCCCCTCCTGGGGGCGCTGCTCGAGCCAGAACAGCCGCCCGCCGCTCAGCAACGGCTCACGCAGACCGGGCCTGCGTCCCACCACCTGCGCTGCAGGCAGGGGCGGGGGCTGGCCCTCGGGGTCCGACTGCCGCATCGACTGCCGCATGGGGGATGCCGTGTCCGGTTCCCGGTGAATCCGCCTTAAACTGGCATAACCCCGTGATTGAGAGCGTTGGCACGCAGCTTCGCCCAGATGGCCCGAACGGCGGAGCAACCCGGCCGCACGGTGCAGGTCCCCAAGCAGCCCCTGGCCGAGCCGCCTCTGCCGATTCACACCCTGGGAGATCGGGTGCTGCGCACGCCCGCCAAACGAATCGGCAAGGTGGACGATGCGGTGCGTGAGCTGGTCCGCGACATGCTGCGCAGCATGTACACCGCCAAGGGCATCGGCCTGGCCGCCCCCCAGGTGGGGGTGCACAAACAGCTGCTGGTGATCGATCTCGATCCCGAGAACCCCGCCAGCCCGCCGCTGGTGCTGATCAACCCGGAGATCCGCTCCTTCGGCTCCGGCCTCGACAGCTACGAGGAAGGCTGCCTGAGCATTCCCGGCGTCTACCTCGATGTGGTCCGCCCCTCCACGGTGGAGGTGAATTACCGCGACGAGATGGGCCGTCCCCGCCGCCTCAAGGCCGATGGCCTGCTTGGCCGCTGCATCCAGCACGAGATGGATCACCTCAACGGCGTGCTGTTCGTCGACCGGGTCACCGATGAGCTCAGCCTCAACAGTGAGCTCCAGGAGCACGGCTTCCAGCGCGGCGACGTGCAGTCCATCCGCTGAGCGCGCCATGCCGATGAAACCTCTGGCCGGCCTGTTCCTGGCCCTGGCCTGCGTGCTGGGGATTGCCGCCACCGGCTGCGTGTTCGAGCTCGCCTACGGCGATCCCAACCTGGGGCTCGGAGCCACCCGTTGGATCCTGGCTCTGAGCCTCCCCGGCACGGTGGCCACCCTGCTGGTGGCCATTCGCATCAACAAGCCCGCCTGATACTGGCCACGGGGCCCCCTGGTGAGCACGGGCTGGCTTGCATACCATGGCCCTTGCCCGGTCTCCCCTGCCATGCCCCAGCCCGCGCTGCTTCCCGCCCCGATGGCCGCAATCCTGGCCACGCTGGGCCTGTCGGCTCTGGTCGCCGTACCGGCCCCGCAGGCCGTCCGCGCCGCGTCGCTGTTCCAGACCGCCGAGCTCAATCCCGCGAACTTCGCCGTGGTGGCGGCACCGATCGGCAATGGGGAGCGCGCCCAGCTCAACATCTATGAGCAGCTCAACGACCGCCGTGCCTGTTTCGCCGTCAACGGCAGCCAGCCGGCGGTAGTGGAGCCGTTGCTGGCCACCTTTGATTTCACCGGCATCTGCAGCCGCTACCTCGATGCCAACGGCTACTCGTTGCGCATCGGCGACACCGATCTGGCCCCCGGCTACCGGCTGAGCGTTGTGCGCTTCAACGACGACAACCTTCTGCTGGCGGTGCCCACCCGCTCCGGCATCGGCCCCGAGATGGTGGTGGCCCGCACCAACGGCCCGGGTACGGACTACCTGAAGCTGGTGCTGGAGCCGGGTTGGCAGCTCAAGCGGCGGGCCTACAACGGCCGCAACCTTGGCCACGTATACCTCTACCGCGCCAACTGGCCGGGCGACGAACCCGCCGCCATGGAGCTGAAGCTGGAGGCCGAAGCGCCGCCGCTCGGCGCTGCCGAGGGGCCGGTGCCCCTGGAGGTGCGGCTCGGCAGTGACGAGCTGATCAACGATCCCGGCTTCCGCGGCTTCTGAAGTTGGCGCCGGCCAGGACAGTGACGGCCTGGTTGCTAGTTTGATTCACTCTGCGAAACGCATCCAGCTTCATGACCCAGGTCACCGTCGGCGAAAACGAAGGCATCGAGTCGGCCCTGCGCCGCTTCAAGCGCCAGGTGTCCAGGGCTGGCATCTTTGCCGACCTCAAGCGCCTGCGCCACCACGAAACCCCCACCGAGAAATACAAGCGCAAGGCTCAGCAGCGCCGCCGCCGCCGCTGAGGCCCATCGCCATCAGCCCTGCTCCAGGCCGTCGAAGCTGCGGTAGGTGAGGGCTTCGGCCACCGCCGCTGGTCCCACCCTGGGCTGGTCGTCGAGGTCGCTGATCGTGCGGGCCACCCGCAGCAGCCGTTCGCCGCCCCTGGCCGTGAGCCGTCGTTGTCCCAGGGCCTGCTCCCAGAGCGCCAGGGCCTGGGGCTCCAGGCCGAGCAGCTCCTGCAGGGCAGCACCGCTCAACCGGGCATTGCCGATGCCACCTGGATTGCGGCAGGCCATGCGCTCGTGGGCCGCCGCCACCCGCTGGGCCACGGCTGCTGTTGCTTCCGGCTTGGATGGCCGTTTGCCGCCGCCGTCTCTGCTGTCTCTGCCGCCGCGGTACGGCGCCGCCAGGGCCTGGGCCTGGGGCCGCCGCATCACCACCTGCAGATCGATGCGATCGAGCAGCGGGCCGGAAAGGCGGCCCCAGTAGCGCCGCCGTTCCCCCTCGCTGCAGCGGCATTCCCGCTCCGGATCGCCATACCAGCCGCAGGCGCAGGGATTGGACGCTCCCACCAAGGTGATGGCGCAGGGGAAGCGGCTGCGCTGCCGGCAGCGGTGAATCCAGATCTCTCCCTCCTCCAGGGGCTGGCGCAGCAGGTCGAGCACGCCGCCGCGGAACTCACTGAGCTCATCGAGGAACAGCACGCCGTGGTGGGCGAGGGCCAGCTCGCCGGGCCGGGGGATGGAGCCGCCGCCGATCAGGGCAGCGCCCGAGCAGCTGTGGTGAGGGGAGCGAAAAGGCCGCTCGCCCACCAGGCCCGTTCCCGGCTCCAGCAGCCCGGCCACCGAGTGGACGCGGGTGAGTTCCAGGGCCTGCTCCCGGTTCAGCGGCGGCAGCAGGCCGCCCAGGCAGCGGGCCAGCATCGTCTTGCCGCTCCCCGGTGGCCCCACCAGCAGCAGGTGATGGCCTCCGGCGGCGGCGATCTCCAGGGCCCGCCGGCCGTGGGGCTGGCCGTGGACATCGGCCAGGTCGGGTCCACCACGCCGTTCCTGGCTGCCGGCGGCGTTGGGCCGCAGGGCCGGTGTGGCCGTGGCTGGTTCCCGCAGCTGCCGCACCGCCTCTGTGAGGTGTGCCACCCCCCACACCTGAAGGCCGTCCACCAGGGCCGCCTCGGCGGCGTTGGTGGACGGCACCAGCAGGGCCCTGGCCCCTTCGGAGCGGGCCCGCATCGCCACCGCCAGGGCCCCGCGCACAGGCCGCAGCTGGCCGTCGAGGGACAGCTCGCCGCTGCTCCACACCCCCTCCAGGGCCTGGGGCGGCAGTTGCCCGCTGGCGATCAGCAGCCCCAGGGCCACGGGCAGATCAAACCCGGGCCCCTCCTTGCGCAGATCGGCCGGGGCCAGGTTCACCACCACCCGGCCCAGGGGCACCCGAAAGCCGCTGTGGCGCAGGGCCGAACGCACCCGCTCGCGGGCCTCCTGCACCGACGTGCCGGCCAGGCCCACCATCTGCAGGGCGGGAAGGCCCGGACCCAGATCCACCTCCACGCTCACCGTGAGGGCCTCAAGCCCCAGCAGCGTGGCGCTGCTGCATCGTGCCAACATCCCTTTGGGGCCACTGCTCCACCAGTGCCACCCGCGTCACCGCAGCCTGCTTCCCGCCCGCTCGCCATGGCCGCCGCCGACCCGCTTCAGGACCGGAACGACACGATCTTCGGCCGCATCCTGCGCGGGGAGATCCCCTGCGACCAGGTGTATGCCGATGAGCACTGCCTGGCCTTCCGGGATGTGGCCCCCCAGGCGCCGGTGCACGTGCTGGTGATCCCCCGACAGCCCATCGCCCGCCTCGATGAGGCCGCTCCGGAGCAGGCCCCGCTGCTCGGTCACCTGCTGCTGGTGGCGGCACAGGTGGCCCGGCAGGAGGGACTGAGCGGCTTCCGCACGGTGATCAACTCCGGCGCGGAGGCGGGCCAGAGCGTGTTCCACCTGCACGTGCATGTGATCGGCGGGCGTCCCCTGGCCTGGCCGCCGGGCTGAGTGGCCGGGCCACGAGCGCGCCGGCCCGACCGCGGTGGTGAGAATGGGCGTCACCTGACACCCCGCATGAACCCCCTCAAGGCCCTCCGCAGCCAGCTGAGCAAGCTGCAGCGTCTGGCCCAGCCCTACTTCCTGCCGGTGGAGGACACCCGGGCCTGGCAGTTCCCCCTGCTGGTGCTGGCCTTGGTGACCGTGGTGGTGGGTCTCACCCTGCTGCTGCTCACCGGCGTGGTGGCCCTCACCGGGGCGGTGATTCCCGAGCTTCGTGGCCGCTTCCTGCCCGGTGTGCCGGAGCAGGTGGCCTCCCTCTGGCGCAGCCCCTGGGGGGCCGTGGTGATGGCGCTGATGGCCGGTGGGCTGGCCACGTTCGCCGCCATGCGCACCAAGCTGCGCCAGGGCCGCTGGGTGCCCTGGACCCTGCTGGGAGTGATCCTGCTGCTTATCCTGGTGATCAACGGCATCAATGTGGGCATCAGTTTCATCGCCCGCAACGTCGACAACGCCCTGGTGGCGTTCGATCAGGACAACTTCTGGAAGATTGTCGGCATCTACGCCTTCTGTCTGATGTTGGCTCTGCCGATCCGGGCCCTGCAGAGCTACCTGATCCCCAAGCTGGGTCTGCTCTGGCGCGAATGGCTCAGCGGCCGGCTGCTGGGCCGCTACCTCAGCAACCGGGCCTACTACGAGCTCAACCCGAACGATGAATCGGCCGAGGAGATCGACAATCCCGATCAACGCATCGCCCAGGACACCGACAACTTCACCCGCACCAGCCTGAGTGTGACGGTGGAGGTGCTGTCGGCCCTGCTCACCTTCTTCAGCTTCATCATCGTGCTGTGGAGCATCAGCGACCGGCTGGCGCTGCTGTTGCTGGTGTATTCCGTGGGTGGCACGGCGGCGATCGTGTTCGCCAGCCGCAAGCTGGTGCAGCTCAACTACCAGCAGCTCAAGCTCGAGGCCAACTTCCGCTACGGCCTCGTGCACATCCGCGACAACGCCGAATCGATCGCCTTCTACCGGGGTGAGAAGCAGGAGTCGCGCGAAGCGGTGCGGCGCCTGGATGGCGCCATCGAAAACTACAACCGCCTGATCATCTGGGAGGCCCTGATCAGTGTGATCCAGCGTTCCTACGACTACTTCTCCCGCTTCCTTCCCTGGCTGGTGATTGCCCCCATCTACTTCGCACGGGAGGTGGATTTCGGCGTCTTCGGGCAGGCCAGCATCGCCTTCTCCCAGGTGCTGTTCTCGGTCAGTTACATCGTCAACAACATCGACCGGCTGGCGGCGTTCTCCGCCTCCATCAGCCGTCTGGAGGGCTTCCAGAGCAAGGTGGATGAGATCAGCGGTGAGTACGCCCTGGCGAGGGGGGGCAACGGCGCCAGGCCTGGGCTGCGGCCCGATTCGATCCTGGTGAGGCACGTGGATCTGATGCCGCCCCACAGCACCCGCACCCTCGTGCACGACCTCAGCCTGGAGGTGGACCGCAACCAGCGCCTGCTGGTGGTGGGCCCATCGGGCTGCGGCAAAACATCCTTCCTGCGGCTGGTGAGCGGGCTGTGGCCACCGGCGGCTGGTGAGGTGGAGCGGCCCAAGGAAGGGGAGCTGCTGTTCATCCCCCAGAAGCCCTACATGCTGCTGGGCAGCCTGCGGGAGCAGCTCTGCTACCCGATGCCGCCGGAGCGCTTCAGCGACGAGCAGCTGCGCCATGTGCTCTCGGAGGTGCGTCTGCCGGAGCTGGTGCACCGCTATCCCGACCTGGACATCACGCAGGACTGGCCCCGCCTGCTCTCCCTTGGCGAGCAGCAGCGCCTGGCCTTCGCCCGCCTCCTCCTCAATGCCCCCCGCATCGTGGTGCTGGATGAGGCCACCAGCGCCCTCGATGTGGCCACCGAGCGCCACCTCTACCACCTGCTGCAGGAGCGCGACATCGCCTTCGTGAGCGTGGGCCACCGCCCCACCCTCACCGAGTTCCACGACACGGTGCTGGAGCTGGACGGTACGGGACACTGGCGGCTGCTGCCCGCCAAGGGCTACGTCTTCGGTGCCAATGTCTGACGTCTCCCCTGGCCCTGCTGCCGGCGCCCCTGCTGATCCCTCCGCCCCCATGCCCTCCGACGCTTCAGCCGATCCCCAGACCGCCGCGTCCCAGTCGGTCGACTCCCAGGTGCCGGCCACCAGTGCCACCACCTCCGAGGTGCCTGCCTTCGGCTGGAGTGCCTATGCCGAGCGGGTGAACGGCCGCTTCGCCATGGTGGGCTTCAGCGCCGTGCTGCTGATCGAGGCCCTGAGCGGCGAGACGTTTCTGCGTTGGGCCGGCCTGGTGCCCTGACCCTCAGGGCAGGGTGAGCAGGTCGATCTGCCAGAGCCCATTGCGGCTCACCTCCACGGCCAGCTGGCGGCCGTCGGCGCGCAGCTGCACCCGCCGGGGCACCCCGGTCGGGCTGATCGGCAGCCGTCGCAGACTCCCCTGGGAGCGCTGATAGAGCACCAGTTCGGTGCGTCCCTCCAGCTGGCGCACCAGGGCCAGCCGCTCACCGGCCAGGTCCACCGACACGCTCAGCAGCTGGGCATCGGGACGGTTCAGCCCTGGCAGCGGCAGCTGCGCGTTGCGCTCCACATCCACCAGCTGCACCCGGTCGCGGCCCTCCCGGGTGCTGATCAGGGCCAGCCAGCGCCCCGCCAGCGCCGGTTCCCGGCTGCTGTCCTCACCCGCCAGTTGCCGGTTGAGGGCCAGCAGGGGCCGCGGCCGCTCGCCCCCACAGCCTGAGATCGCCGCCAGCAGGGCCGCAGCGGCCAACGCAACCAGCGGCGGGCGTGACGCCTGGGCCCGTGGCGGGCTCATGGCTGCCCGGCTCCGCCGCCCAGCACCGCCTGACCTGGGGGCAGATCCCGCTCCAGCAGGCCGCGGAGGTCGAACACCTCCACCTGGCGGCGGCCGTTGCGCAGCAGCTGCACCGCCAGCCGCGTGCCATCGCTGGCCAGGCTCAGGCGCTCAGGCTGGCTGCCGGGCGGCAGCGGCAGCCGCAGCAGACGGCCGCGCAGCCGATCCTCGATCACCGCCCGGCGCTGAGCGCCCTCCTGCACCAGCACCGCCAGGTAGCGGCCATTCCAGCTCAGGCTCGGGGAGCCGTGGGGCTGGCGCCGCCGCAGCCGCAAGGGGCGCAGCCCCCCGCCTGGCTGCTGCTGCACGATCACCCGGCCCTGGCCGTCGCGCTCCAGCACGGAGGCCAGCAGGCGCCCGTCGCCGCTGAGGGCGGGATCGATGCGGTTGCCGCCCCCGGGCCCCACGTCCGGAGCCCGCCGGCTCGCTCCCAGATCACAGCCGCTGAGCACAAGGGCCGCCAGCAGCACGCTGAGGCCTCTCAGGCTGGCCAGCCTGGCCGCCATCAGCTGGGCGCGCACGCTTGAGCCCGCAGCTCAGTCGTCGAATCGGGAGGCGTTGTCGCGGCTGCGGCTCTCGGGGCCACTGGCAGCAGGCGCCTGGGGGCGGGCGCTGCGGCCCACCGGGCTGTAGTCGGCGTCGCTGATGGCGGAGGCGTCGGCGTCGCGGGAGCGGATCGGTGAGCCCTGGGGAATCCCGGCCCGGCCTGGATCCGGTGCGCTGCCGGCGGTTGCGGGCCCGGCGCCGGTCGCGGGGCCCGCAGGGCCGCGCCGGCTGGAGCGGGGAATGGTGTCGGTGGCTGCCGCCGGGCGGCTGCCGCGGCGCGTGTCACCCTGGCTGTCGCGATCGCGGCGGCGGCTACCGAATTCCGGGGCCCCGCTGGGACGCCCGGCGCTGTAGCGGCGCGGCGTTGGGGTGCTGCCCCGATCGTCGTCGTCCCAGTCGCCGGCAGCTGGACGACTGGCCTGATCCCGGCGGCTGGCGGCACGCTCGGGAATGGCGGCCCGGCTGGTCCGGCGGGGGCGGTAGAAGTCGTCGTCGGGTTCGTCGGGTCCCCGGGCCGGGATGCGCCGGCGCAGGGGCTGGGGTTCATCGAGACGATCGGTTGCTTCCTCCTCCCAGTCCCTGCCCCCCATGCGAGGGCGGAAGGGGGGTGGGCCGGCGATCGGCTCATCGTCGTCGAAGTAGGCGGAGCGGCGCGCCTGCTCGGTGGTCACCCCGCGCAGGCGCACGCTCTCGTAGGCGAAGAACACCGTGGTGCCGGCCAGCAGGAACTGACCGAACTGGAGGATCGGATCGAGGCGCCAGCCCTGGAAGAAGAGGATGCCGCCGCAGAGCAGGCCTACCGCCGCGAAGAAGACGTCGTAGTCACGCGCCAGGGCGGGCTTGAAGTTGCGCATGAAATAGAGCAGCGCACCGCCCACCGCCAGCACGATGCCAACGATGCTGGCCCAATTCAGACTGGCATTGACCACAACCGGCCTCCGGCGGAGCGTGTCCCCACTCTAAGGAAGCTGGGGACCATTGCCCCTCCCGGGCCCCCTGCGCTTTGGTCTGAGGGGTCAGAACTCCGAAGCCCGGACTCCGAAGCCCTTCTCAGAGGCGCCGGTCTACCTGGTCGGTCTGGCTGATCAGCACCAGGGCCACGGAGATGGGCACCACCACGATCACAGCGCCCCACACGAGGCTGCTGAGGAAGTTGGCCAGGGATGGGGTCATGGGGAGAGCCGAGCTTGCTCAGGGATCCTTGTGATCCTAGGCAGTGGCTCCGGATCCCTACGCTGAGGCCGCCGATGCTTAGAGGTTTGTGACGGCTCTGCCCACCTCCCCCCTGGCCTGGGGCCACCTGCTGCTGGGCCTGCTGCTGGCGTTGTGGACCCTGCTGTTTCTGTTCCGCATCGTGCTCACCTGGTATCCCCAGCTGGATCTTCAGAAGGGTGCCCTGCGGGTGATCGCCTGGCCCACCGAGCCGCTGCTGGGGCCCACCCGGCGGCTGATCCAGCCGATCGGGGGCGTCGATGTGACGCCGGTGGTGTGGGTGGGCCTGATCAGCCTGCTGCGGGAGCTGCTGGTGGGTCAGCAGGGGCTGGTGACGCAGCTGATGCAGCGGGCACTCCCCGTGGCCTGAGCCGGAGGGCTGAGCCTCAGGTCATCGGCAGCATGTCTTCTTCCACGAATTTGGTGTGCACGTCGCCGGCCTGGAACTCGGGCCGCTCGATCAGCTGCAGGTGGAAGTCGATGGTGGTGGGAATGCCGGTGACGGCGCATTCGGAGAGGGCCCGGTGCAGTCGGCGCAGGGCATGGTCGCGGTCCACCCCCCACACGATCAGCTTGCCGATCAGGGAGTCGTAGAAGGGCGGGATCTCGTAGCCCGTGTACACGTGGCTGTCGAAGCGCACCCCGGGGCCGCCGGGGGGCAGCCAGCCGGTGATGCGGCCGGGGGCGGGGCGGAAGTTCTGGCGCGGATCCTCGGCGTTGATGCGCACCTCGATGGCGTGGCCGCAGAGCTTGATGTCCTCCTGCCTCACCGACAGGGGCTCACCGCCGGCGATGCGCAGCTGCTCGGCGATCAGATCCACGCCGGTGACCATCTCGGTGACCGGATGCTCCACCTGGATGCGGGTGTTCATCTCCATGAAATAGAACGCGCCGCTGCGGTCCACCAGGAACTCCACGGTGCCTGCGCCCTCGTAGCTGATGGCTTTGGCCACGGCCACCGCGGCATCGCCCATCTGGCGACGCAGATCGGCGTTGATGGCCACGCTCGGCGCCTCCTCCAGCAGCTTCTGGTGGCGGCGCTGGATCGAGCAGTCGCGCTCGCCCAGGTGGATCACGTTCCCGTGGCGGTCGGCCAGCACCTGCACCTCCACGTGCCGGGGCCGGTCGATGAACTTCTCCATGTAGAGCCCTGGGTTGCCGAAGGCCGCCTCTGCCTCCCCCTGGGCCGCCTTGAACAGGCTCTCGAGCTGGTCGGGGCCGTTCACCAGCCGCATGCCCCGGCCGCCGCCGCCGGCGGTGGCCTTGATCATCACCGGGTAGCCCATCTCGCCGGCCAGGTCGCGGGCCTCCTGCACGGAGGCCAGCAGTCCCTCGCTGCCGGGGATGGTGGGCACCCCCACCCGCTGCATGGTGGCCTTGGCGGTCGACTTGTCGCCCATCGAGCGGATCGCCTCGGGCGACGGCCCCACGAAGGTGATGCCGTGATCGGCGCAGATCTCGGCGAAGCGGTCGTTCTCCGCCAGGAAGCCGTAACCGGGATGGATGGCATCGGCTCCCCGGGAGGTGGCCGCCGCCAGGATGTTGGGGATGTTGAGGTAGCTCTTGGCGCTGGGCGCCTCGCCCACGCACACCGTTTCATCGGCGAGCTGCACGTGCAGGGCGTTGCGATCCACCGTGCTGTAAACGGCCACGGTGGGGATGCCCAGTTCGCGGCAGCTGCGCAGGATCCGCAGGGCGATTTCGCCACGGTTGGCGATCAGCAACTTGCCGATGGGCATGCGCCGCGTCTCAGCTCAACCAGGCCGCAGCGGACTGTATCAGCGCTCACAGAGCCCCCCTCCCCTTGCCCGAGGAGGGCGGGCAGGGCGATGGGTATATTGCGGGACGGCGCTGGACGTCCGTCTGGAGCCGGCCCATCGGCGGATGTGGTGGAATTGGTAGACACGCACGTTTGAGGGGCGTGTGGCTTCGGCCTTGCGAGTTCAAGTCTCGCCATCCGCATTTTCTCTTCAGCCCTGAGCCGTCACGCCTGAGCCGAACGCCCCAGAGCCGTTCGCCATCATCCTGGTGAGCAACGGCCCCGGGGAGCTCACCACCTGGGTACGCCCCCTGGCTCTGGGACTGCACCGCCAGTTGCCACTGCGGCCGCGCGCCGTCACCACCGTCGGCGCCCTGCACTTGGTGCTGGTGCCCTGCCCCAACGGCACGGGCCGCGAGCACGGCGTGGCGGCGGACTGGGGCCTGTTTGAGCGCATCATGCCGGCGCGGCGCTTCTGGGGCCTGCTGCTGCGCCCGGGCCGCTGGGGACCCTGGCCCCGGCGGGGGGTGGTGGTGTTCCTGGGTGGCGACCAGTTCTGGACGGTGCTGCTTTCGGCGCGCCTGGGCTACCGGCACCTCACCTACGCGGAATGGTTGGCCCGCTGGCCGCGCTGGAACGACCGCATCGCCGCCATGGGACCGCGCGCCGCCGCGCGCCTGGCACCCCGCTGGCGGCCACGCTGCACCGTGGTGGGTGATCTGATGGCGGATCTGGGCGAGCGGGCCCGCCGGGAGGCCCCCCTGCCCGCCGGCGAGTGGGTGGCCCTGCTGCCGGGGTCCAAGCGGGCCAAGTTGCTGGTGGGCGTGCCCTTTCTGCTGGAGACGGCCGACCGGCTGGCGGCGCTGCGGCCCGGCTGCCGTTTCCTGCTGCCCCTGGCGCCCACCACCAGCCTGGCGGAGCTGCTGCAGTGCGCCGGTGCCGCCAACCCGATCGCCCGCCGCTACGCCTCCGGAGTGCCCCGGCCGCTGCCCTCCACGCTGCTGGAGGGCGATGGGGTGGCGCTGGTCACCCCCGCCGGCACCCGCATCGAGCTGGTGCGCGCGGCTCCGGCCCACGGACCCCTGAGCCAGTGTGCCCTGGCCCTCACCACTGTGGGTGCCAACACCGCCGAGTTGGCGGCCCTGGGGGTGCCGATGCTGGTGCTGGTGCCCACCCAGCATCCGGAGGTGATGCGGGCCTGGGATGGTCTGGCGGGCTGGCTGGCGCGGCTGCCGGGGCTGGGCGCGCTGCTGGGCCGCGCGCTCACCGCCTGGCGGCTGCGGCGGCGGACCCCGATGGCCCTGCCCAACATCCTCGCTGGCCGGCTGCTGGTGCCGGAGCGGGTGGGGGCGATTTCACCGGCCCAGATCGCCGCCGAAAGCGCCGACTGGCTCTCCCGGCCCGAGCGCCTGGAGGCCCTGCGCCAGGACTTGCGCGGCCTGCGCGGCGAGACAGGCGCGGTGGCGGCCCTGGCGGCGCTGGTGCAAGAGCTGCTGCCGCCGGAGGGCGCCGATTCCTAGGGTCAGCCCATCACTCCTTGCATGCTCCATGCCGGCTTCCACTCCCCCTGAATCCACCCCCAGCGCCGCCTTGGCCTGCGGCCTCGACAGTGGCCTCAGCCGCGACGCCGGCGAGGAGGTGTGGCGCCAGAAGCTCACCCCCGAGCAGTTCCGCATCACCCGCCAGGGCGGCACCGAGCGGGCCTTCACCGGCCAGTACTGGAACCACAAGGTCACCGGCACCTACCACTGCGTGTGCTGCGGCACCCCCCTGTTCAGCAGTGCCACCAAGTTCGACTCCGGCACGGGCTGGCCCAGCTTCTGGGCCGGCATCCAACCGGAGGCCATCCGCACCATCGTCGACCGCAGCCACGGCATGGTGCGCACGGAGATCCGCTGCGCCAACTGCGACGCCCACCTGGGGCATGTGTTCGGCGATGGCCCCGCTCCCACCGGCGAGCGCCACTGCGTGAATTCCGCGTCCCTGGAGTTCAGGCCCGCCTGAGCGGCGCCCGTTGGCGTTCACCAGGGGTCGCCGAGGTCATCGACCTCCACATCCAGCGGCTCCCGGTTGACCGGCGCCGGCGGCCGCCTTCGGGGTGGGGCCGCCGGCCGCTCGGCTCTGGGCCGCGGCTGGATCGGGTCCTCGTCGAGGGGGGGCCTCCGCTCACGGGGCGCGTCGTCGTCATCGAGGTAGCGGCGCTGGCGCAGGGGTTCCCGTTCGCGGCGCTCCTCCACCTCCACGTAGTCGTAGTCGTCCTCGGGCTCGAAGGCGGTGGCGCTGGCGGGCTGGATGCGGCGCTGCTCCGGCTGGGCAGCCGGCAGGCCCGCGGCGAGCTGGTTCTCCACCGGCACCATCGAGCCCCGGTAGCGCTCGCGCTCCTCCTGCTCCCAGCTGGGGCCGCCGATGCCCAGCTTCTCCAGCAGGCCGCTGCCGAGCTGCTTGAGCTTGTCCTCGGCCCCCTCGTACACGATGATCCGGTCGCTGCCGCTGCTCACGATCTCCTCCACCGGCAGCTCCCAGGTGCTCAGCACCCCCTCCCCCAGCAGGGGCACCCCGAGGGCGGCGAGCACCAGGGTGGTGAGCTCCCCGGTTTCGATGTCGAAGCTGAAGCCCAGCACCTTGCCCAGCTGCGCCCCGGCCTCCGTGACCACCTGGCAGTTGATCACCTTGCTGTAGCGCTCAGGGTTGAAACCCTCGGCCAGGGAATCGGCGGAGTCCACCAGGATCACATCGCCCACCTGGCGGATGCGGTCAAGGGGCATCCAGCGGGGCAGGCCGGGCAGAAAGCGGGTGAGGGGGTTGTCGCGCAGGCCCAGGGCCACCACCTCGCGCCGGTCGATGTCCACCACCACCTCGCCCACCACGCCGAGGCGGCGGCCGCTGTCGCGGGTGATCACCTGGGTGCCCATCAACTCCGAGCGCAGCCAGAGCCGGTCGCTGGGGGGATCGGCCAGGGGGTCACTGGGCGGGACGAGGCGGTCGCCCCCGGGCGGAGTGCTGGTCATTAGCGCATTCTCCCCCAAGGCAAACGCTTACGCGGCTGGCGGTAAACCCACCACCTGCGTGTGGGCGCCGCGGGCCTGCGTCACGCCGATGGTGCGGGTGGCCGCGGCGATCATCGGCCGCCGGTGGCTCACCACCATGAACTGGGCCTGGTGGGCCTGGCGGGCGATCAGACCGGCCAGCCGCTCCACGTTCACGCCGTCGAGAAAGCTGTCCACCTCGTCGAAGGCGTAGAAGGGCGAGGGCCGGAAGCGCTGCAGGGCGAACAGAAAGCTCAGGGCCGTGAGCGATTTCTCCCCCCCGCTCATGGCATTGAGGCGGCGCACCGCCTTGCCCTTGGGGTGGGCCACCAGGGTGAGGCCGCCCTCCAGGGGGGCCTCCGGGTTCTCCAGCTGCAGGTGGCCCTCGCCATCGGAGAGTTCGGCGAAGATTGTGCGGAAGTGGCCATCCACCGCGGTGAAGGCCTCCATGAAGGCCTCCTGACGCAGGGTGGCCACGGTCTCGATGCGCAGCAGCAGCTCCTCGCGCTCCTGGCTGAGCACCGCCAGCCGCTGCTCCAGCTCGGCCAGGCGTCCCTCCAGCTCGGCGAGTTCCTCGAGCGCCAGCATGTTCACCGGCTCGAGGGCCTCCATGCGGGCCTGCAGGCTGCGCAGCTCGGCCTGCAGGGCTTCCAGCCCCGCGGCGCGCACCTCCTCGGGGATCTCGGGTGGTGGATCGGGCAGCTCGCGCTGCAGCTGCGCCAGGCGCAGGGCCTCGCTGCGCTGCTGTTCCGCCAGTGACTGCAGGTCCTCCCCCAGGCGCTGCAGCTCCCACTGCCGCTGCTGCAGCTGTTGGCGCTGGGCGGCCACGGCGGCCTCGGCCGCATCCCGCTGCCGGCGCCGCTCGCCGAAGCGGGTCTGCAGGTCGCTCTGGCGGGCCTCCAGGGCGCGGCGCTGCTCCAGTTCGGCCTGCTGGCGCTCCTTCCACTGCCGGCGCTCCTCCACCAGGGCCTGCACGGCGGCCACCAGCCGTTGCTCCTCGGCGCTCAGCGCCTCACCCTGCTGGCGCAGGCGCTCGGCCGCCAGGGTCCGCTCGCGGCGGGCGGCGAGCAGCTGATCGTGCCGCTGACGGGCCGCTGCCAGGGCCTGATCGGCAGTTTCCAGGTCGTGCTGCAGGCCCTGCCAGCGGGCGGCATCGCCGGAGTCCTGGCTGCTGGCCTCGGCCTGCTGCAGATCCAGCAGCTGGCGCTGCAGCGGTTCCAGCTCGGCCGCCAGCTCCTGCAGGCGCTGCCGGTCGGCCGTCAGCGCCTCCCGCAGCTGCTGCAGCCGCTGCTGGCGCTGCTCCTGCTGCTGCAGCCGGGGTGCCAGGGCGCGGCGGGCGGAGGCGCATTCGGCCTCCAGGGCCGCGCGGCGCTGCTGCTGGCCGCTGAGTTCGGGCCGCAGGCTGTCCAGCTGCTGGACCAGCTCCCCTTCCCGGCGGCGGCAGGCCACCAGGCTCTCGCCCAGCTCCAGCAGCCGGCGGCGCAGGGGGGCGGCCTCATCCCCCTCCGGATTGCTGCCGAAGCTCAGCTGGCCGCTGCGCTGCTGCAGGCTGCCGCCGGTCATGGCGCCGCTGCGCTCCAGCAGCTCGCCATCGAGGGTCACGGCCCGGCAGCGGCCGAGCTCGCGGCGGGCGCTGCCCAGATCGCTGAACACGAGCGTGTCGCCGAACACATAGCGGAACACCTCTCCGTAGACCGGCTCGTGCCGCACCAGGTCGATGGCGCGGCCCAGCATCCCGGCGCCGTCGCCGGCCCTCCCGCCCCGCTGCAGGGCGGCGCCGCCGCCGGAGCCGGAGCCGCCGCGGATCTTGTTGAGCGGCAGGAAGGTGAGCCGGCCGGCGCGGCGCTGGCGCAGCAGCTCGATCGCCCGGGCGGCGATGGCGTCGTCGTCCACCACCACCTGGGCCAGGCGGGCGCCGGCGGCCACCTCTAGGGCCAGCCGGAAGCGCTCCTCCACCTCCCCCAGCTGGGCCACCGGGCCGTGGATGCCCTCCAGACCCGCCTCCAGCAGCACGCGCAGGGCGCCGGTGCCGCGGCTTTCGTGGAGGGTTTCGCGGCGGCTGTCGAGCCGGGCGATCTCCTTCTCCAGCTGCGCCTGCTCCTGCTCCAGCCGGCTGCGGGTGCGCTGCTGCAGGGCCAGGGCCTCGGCCAGCTCCTGCACCTGGCCCTGGCCGCTGCTGCTGCGCTGGCCAAGCTGCTCCAGCTCCCGCTCGCGGGCCTCCAGCTGCTGCTGCGCCTGGCCCAGGGCTTCGCTCTCCTGGCGCTGCTCGGCATCGAGTTCGGCCCAGCGGTTGTCGTTCTGGCGGCAGCGCTCCTGCCGTTGCTCCCGCTCCGCCTCCAGGGGGCTGATCCGCTCGCCGAGCTGTTGCCGCAGCTGGCTGCGGCGCTGCTGCTCCTCCATCCAGCTGCCGGAGCGGCCGGCCACCTCCCCGAGCCGCCGTCGGGAGAGCTCCACGGCGGCCTCGGCACTGCGGCAGGCCGCCTCGGCTGCGGCCAGTTCGCCCGCATCGTCGCTGGCCTCGAGGGTCTGCTGCTGCTGGCGCAGCTCCCCTTGGCGGTCGCCCAGCTGCTGGCGCTGCTGCTGCAGGGATTCGGCCTGCTGCTGGTGGCGTTCGGCCTGGCGGGCCAGCTCCCGGGCGCCGGCCTCCAGTCCGGCCAGCTCCGCCTGCACGGCCAGCAGCTGGTCTTCCCCCAGG
>REEV01000028.1 GCA_007694915.1 Cyanobium sp. PLM2.Bin73
ATGGATCTGATTTACCTGGGGATACCTGATATTCTATCACCTACATCCGGGACGGTGCACTAGGGAGGAAACAATGCGGCCGTGAGGTCGTTTTCTCGCGAACGACTAAGTTTCAGTGCCAGCTCATCCAGGCGAGTGGCCGCACAGCCCACTTGGCTGACCAACGTTGTGGAATCCTTGATGCAAGGGAAACCACGCTACGAGTCAATGCTTGCCCGGGTGGGATCTCAAGAGCGCAGAACCGCTCATAGCGTGACGCGTTCCGCTGTGGCCGCTGCTACGGGGTCCTGCCGCGGATCCGTGATTGAATTCACCCGTTAGGTGGTTCCGCTCAGTTGGATTCAGCCTGGTTTTCGACCACCGCCCAACCACAAAACCTTAACCAACACATGTCCTTCAACGCCCGCAAGGGCATTATTCTGGCTGGCGGCAGCGGCACCCGTCTCCATCCCATCACCCAGGGAGTGAGCAAGCAGCTGCTGCCGGTGTACGACAAGCCGATGATCTACTACCCGCTCAGCACGCTGATGCTGGCGGGTATCCGCGAGGTGCTGATCATCACCACCCCGGTTGATCAGCCGGCCTTCGAGCGCCTGCTGGGGGATGGCAGCCGCTGGGGGATGACGATTGAATACGCCGTGCAGCCCAGTCCGGATGGGCTGGCCCAGGCCTTCCTGATCGGTGCCGAGTTCCTGGCAGGCGCCCCGGCGGCCCTGGTGCTGGGCGACAACCTGTTCCACGGGCACGACCTGGTGCCCCAGCTGGCCTCCAGCAATGGCAGTGCCGCTGGAGCCACCGTGTATGCCTATCCGGTGAGCGACCCCGAGCGCTATGGGGTGGTGGCCTTCGACCGGGAAGGAAGGGTGACCAGCCTGGAGGAAAAGCCGGCCGAACCGATGAGCCGCTATGCCGTGACGGGGCTGTACTTCTACGACCACACGGTGGTGGAGCGGGCCCGCCAGGTGGTGCCCTCCCCCCGTGGCGAGCTGGAGATCACCGATCTCAACCGGATGTATCTGGAGGATGGACTGCTCAAAGTGGAACTGATGGGCCGGGGCATGGCCTGGCTGGACACCGGCACCTGCGACTCCCTGCACGAGGCCGCCAGCTACATCCGCACCCTGGAACACCGCCAGGGCCTGAAGGTGGGCTGCCCGGAAGAAGTGGCCTGGCGCCAGGGCTGGATCAGCCACGAGCAACTGGAGAGGCTGGCCCTGCCGTTGCGCAAGAGTGGCTATGGCGACTACCTGCTGCAACTGTTGCAGGAGGGCGACAGCGACCACACCGCCCTGCAACAGAGCCTGGAAGTCCCCCATGCAGGTTGAGCAGCTCAGCACCGTCAGCGGCCAGCTGATGGAGGGGCCCCTGCGGATCACCCCCAAGCTGTTCGGCGACGACCGCGGCTTCTTCTACGCAAGCTGGAACCAGCAACGCTTCGACGCTGCCGTAGGCACCCCCACCAGCTTTGCCCAGGACAATCACTCCCGCTCCAGCCGCGGTGTGCTGCGCGGCCTCCATGTCCAGCTCGAGCCAGAACCCCAGGGCAAGCTGGTGTGCTGTCCCGTGGGGGCGGTGTTCGATGTGGCGGTGGACCTGCGCCGCAGTTCGCCCACCTTCGGCCAGTGGGTGGGAGCCGAACTCAGCGCTGACAACCAGCAGCAGCTGTGGGTGCCGGTGGGCTTCGGCCACGGCTTCCTCACCCTGAGCGAGGCGGCCGAGGTGCTCTACAAGGCCAGCGGCTACTGGAGCAAAACCTGCGAGCGCTCCCTGCGCTGGAACGACCCTGAGCTGGCCATCTCCTGGCCCCTGGATCAACTGGGCGGCTCCGAGCCCCTGCTGGCCGAGAAGGATGCGGCCGCAGCCGGCTTTGCGGAGGCCGTCGCCGGCGGGGAGGTGTTCAGATGAGGCAAAAGCTTCCAGTTACACCTGAACGGTGGCCACAGAGGAGCGCAGGGGTGGCTGCGGCTCGGCATCAGCGGCCAGGCCTTCGAGGTGAAAGGCAATCGCTTCGCGGATTTCAGCGAGCACCGCATCACGCGATGGCCCAGTTGCCACACAACCCGGCAGGTCAGGCACGTAGGCCGAGAAATTGTGGTCGGTTTCTTCGATCACAACGGCAAAGGCTTGGCTCATGGCAAGGGCACTCCGGATTGCCGGGCAATGCTTTTGAGGGTGCCGGGAGCGAGATCATCGCTGGGCTTTCCAGCAACCGTAACGCGACCGGGCCGGTTTGGATGCTTGAACTGCCTGTGGCTGCCACGGGTGGCGACAAGCACCCAGCCCGCCTGCTCCAAGGCCATGATCACCTCACGGATCTTCACCTCAATGCACGGGACGCTGGACACAAGCACTCTCGGCTTACTGAGCAATGGCCTGCATCCGTGGCATCACGGACATCTGTCCAGGAGAGCGAGCCATGAAAATCCTGCTCACCGGCGCCGCCGGCCAGCTGGGCCAGGCTTTGCGCCAGCAGGTGCCCGAGGGGATCGAAGTGGTCGCCACCAGCCGCAGTGGCGGCGATGGCCTGGTTGCCTTGGATCTCGCTGATGCCGAGGCCTGCCGGGCGGCGGTGCTCCAGCACCGGCCCGACTGGGTGCTCAATGGCGGTGCCTACACGGCTGTGGACAAGGCGGAAAGTGAACCAGACCTGGCCATGGCCGCGAATGGCGGCGCACCGCGGGCCTTTGCCGAGGCCCTGCTGGAAACGGGAGGCCGCCTGCTGCAGGTGAGCACGGATTTTGTGTTCAACGGCCAGCAGGGCAGCCCCTATCGCCCGGAGCAGGCGCGTGATCCGCTGGGTGTCTACGGCCGCACCAAGGCGGCCGGTGAGGAGGCGGTGGAGGAGGTGCTGGGCGCCAGCGGTGGCGGAGTGATCCTGCGCACCAGCTGGGTGATGGGTCCTGTGGGGAAAAACTTCGCCCTCACGATGCTGCGGTTGCACCGGGAACGCGGCGCCAGCGGCCAGGCCTTAGGGGTGGTGGCCGACCAGGTGGGCTGCCCCACCAGCACCGCCACCCTGGCGGCGGCCTGCTGGCGGGTGATCACGGCCAATGTGCAGGAGCCGGTGCTGCACTGGAGCGATGCGGGCGCCGCCAGCTGGTACGACGTGGCGGTGGCGGTGGGAGAACTTGGCGAGGAGCTGGGGCTGGTGGAGCGCATGGCGACGGTGAACCCGCTCACCACAGCTGAATTCCCCACCCCCACCGAGCGGCCCAGCTATTCCCTGCTGGATTGCTCCAGCAGCCGCCAAACCCTCGGCCTGGCCCCCACCCCCTGGCGCCAGGCGCTGCGGCAGCTGCTGGAGGCCAGCACATGAGCGCCAGCATTAAGCTAGACAGATCAGCTAGCCAGCTTCGCCATGGATGCCGTGTGGACGTTGCAAGACGCCAAAAATCGCTTCAGCGCGGTGGTGGATGCGGCAGCTCGGGGCAAACCGCAAAAGGTGACGCGGCGCGGCAAGTGGGTGAGTGTGGTGCTTTCGGCCGAAGACTACGAGCGGCTGCAGCGCCTCGAGCAGGCCAGTGCTCCATCGCTGGGGGAACTGCTGTTGCAGATGCCGCAAGACGACGAGCCCTTCGAGAGGCTGTCTCTGACGCCAAGGGAGTTTCCGTGTATCTGATCGATACGATGGTGCTCTCCGAGCTGCGGTTGCGCCAGCGCAATCCAGGCGTGGTGGCGTGGATCGATAGCCAGCGGCATGAGGATTGTTTTCTGAGTGTGGTGAGCATCAGCGAGATCGAGCGCGGCATAGTCCGCAAGCGCGCGACGGACACCAAATTTGCGCTGCAGTTGGCTGGATGGCTGGATCAGCTCTTGCGGCTGTATAGCGCTCGGCTGCTACCGGTGGATGTGGGGGTGTCGCGACGCTGGGGACAGCTCTCGGCTGAGATCGGCTACGACGGCGCTGATCTGCTGGTTGCAGCTACCGCACTGGAGCACGGCCTCACGGTGGTGACGCGCAACCTGCGCCATTTCACACCCACGGGGGCGCAGACCTTCAACCCATGGAGTGGGGAGGCCAGATCTTGATGAGTTCAACCGCGAAAAATCTCAGCCATCTCTGGGCTGTTGAGCAGGCTCAGCAGCCGCTGGAGTTTGCGGCGGTTGTTGGCGGAGGGCTCGAGCTGGAAGGCAAGTCGGCCTCGATCAAGTCGAGCTCGGAGTGCATCCAATCGAGCAACGCGAGCTCTCTCTCGAGCTGTTTCGAACGCTTCTCGAGCTCTTTCAGCCGCATCTCCCTTTCGGGATCGCGCCGCCAGTTGAGCATCGATAAAAACGAGCGGAAGCGAGAGAGCGATGAGCCAGATGCCCCATTGCTGCTGGAGCGGGAGAGTTCGTCCTGGGAGGTTGACGTGGACATAGGACGAAAACAGGGCAATCAGGCCAACAACTGTTCCAACAACGGCTTCCAGCAGGGCTTTGCCGTCGAACCCCAACCGCCACCAGGGTGGCGCCGCATCCAGATCCCGAAAAGCTCCTTCCACCCTAAGCAGCCCAGCCCGATTCCGATCACCACCAGATTAGTACGCACGTACTCCATCACGCCTTGACCGTCTCACCCGTGCCTCCAGCCAACCCCATGCCCAACACCAGCCCACCCGACGTTCCCGCCCT
>REEV01000027.1 GCA_007694915.1 Cyanobium sp. PLM2.Bin73
CAGCCATCCGCGCCTGCTGCGCCTCCACCTGCTGTTCCCGTTCCGAGAGCTGGTGCTGCTGAGCCCGCCACGCGTCCAGCAGTGGATCCAGCTGCAGACTGGCGCGCCACCGCTGGTCGTAGGTGCTGTCTGCGGCGGTTTGGGCCAATTCAGCCTGCAGTTCGAGGTCCAGATAGGAATCAAGCAGCTCAGGCGCACTGTCGAGCACGGCAGAGAGCAGCAGGGCCTGCAGTGGATCAGCCGGCGTTGGGGCAGGGCAATGGGCCGGCGGGCAGGGGTGATCGTCTTTGAGCCAGCCGGCGATCTCCTCTGGCTCAAGGCCCAGCAGACGCCAGTCAGCAATCAGGCGGCGGCCAGGGCCCCGCTCCAGCAGAGCCCTGAAGCCTGCCAACAGCGCGGGTCCATCGAGATGCTCAGAGAGCAGCGCCTGAGGTGCCACATAGATCAGCAAGCCGCCCTGGGGCAGCTCGTGCTGGGGCCCGGGGAACCGCTGCAACCCTGCCTCTGTGAGACGCTCCTGAACTGCGCTGCCCAGCGCAAACGGGGAAGCCCAGTACAACAAGTCGCCGCGGATCTCGTGGGCCCAGACTACGGAGCGGCGGCGTGCCCTTAATGTTCTGAGTCGAACTGATGTGGGAATGGAAGGGCTGGATCCGCTGCGCGTGCTGATCGGCGCCACCCGACTGCCCAGTGCGGAACAACAGCCCACCCTGGTGGTGGATGCGGAAGCCGACCGCCTCGAACGGCTGCGCCAGCAGCTCGGCCCAAGGATCGGCACAGGTGATGTGTCGTTCAGGCAGGCCGTTCTAGGCGCCAGCCCCCAGGCCGCACTGAACTGGTTTCGCTTCAACGATGCCCGTCTGAATGGTGTGGTGCCGTTGGAGCGCTGGCAACACGCCTACCCCAACCTCCAGCTCAGCGGGCAGGAGGTCCTCTCGGCGCACACCCTCGAAGACATCCTCAACGACTGGCCTGCCGCCCAGGATGGCCAGCGGGGAATCGACCTCACCATCTCCCAGGGAGACCCCATCCAGGCGCTGAGCGGAGCCGGCGGATGGCTACACCGCCTTGAGCACATCCAACTGCAGGGGCCTCAGGCAGAAGCGCTGTGGAGGGAGTTCTGCGATGCCTGGCTGGAGCAGCACGGCTTCCGTGCAGATCCCCAGAAGCCACTCTGCTGGATTCTCGATCCCATGGCCGCCAAGGCCATCCGCCAGCAGGCTGAGATCGAGACCCTGCGCCTGCAGCATCAGCAGGATCTCCTGCAGCATGCAAAGCGGCAGGACGAGCTCCAAGCCGCTCTGAGCCATGTCTTTCCCTTCGCCACCTACCGGCAACAACGACCAGACATCGCTGGGTTCAACGACCGGGATCTCGTGGATCACTTTGTGGGTTTTGGCATCCACGAAGGCGTCAATCTCCAGTTCAGCGCCGTGGAGAGCGAACTGCAGCAGCTGCGAACCGACCGGGCCGCTGAGAATGCACGGATTGAGCTGCTCAACGAGAAAACCCGCCACACCGCCCAGCAGCTCGATCTGCTCAAGGATTTGATCGGCCGGTTGATGGTGAACCCTTGAGCGAGTGGATACCGGCCACCGAGCCAGCCGTCCTGGAGGCGCTGCTGCTTCAAGCCTCCGGATCCTGGCGCACGCTTGAGAACCTCTGCCGTCAGGGCGAGTGTTCGGGCCAGCCCCTCGCCGCTTCCCTGCTCAGCGCCCTCTGCGCCTCCCCTCTGCAAGAGCCGGAGAGGGGCCGGGCCAGCCTCAACGCCCTCGCGCAACTGGCCCCCCGGGCCGCTTGCACGGTGGCCCTCAGCCGCAGCCTCCTGGCTCTGGCCCAGGAGCACCTACTGGTCGGCGAGCACGCGAGCGCCAGCAGTGTTCTTCGTCAGGCCCTGGCCAGCAGTGTCAACGCCGTTGCGGCCACTGGCATGCCCATGCCAGCCCATCTGTCCGATCAGCTGCTCAGCCAGGCCATTGGACTGGGGCATACCCTGGCCAGCCAGCTGGATCTCGCCCTGGCCCGCCAGCGCCAAGCCTTACCGGCCCAGCTGGTGCTGGTGCTGGGCATGCACCGCAGCGGCACCTCTGCCCTCGCCGGCCTGCTGGTGCAGGCCGGGCTGGATGGCCCCATCGATCTGATGCCCGCCACCCCAGCCAATCCCCGGGGCTACTGGGAATCGCTGGGGGCGGTTCAGCTGAGTGATCAGCTGCTGCATCAACTGGGCAGCCACTGGTCCAGGTGCTGGGCCCTCGCCCACCACGACTGGGAGAGCAACGCCTCCGCAGTGCAGGGCTGGCGCTCCGGGCTACTCCACCTCCTTCACACCACCTACCCGCCTGGGGGGCGAGCCGTGCTCAAGGATCCCCGGCTGTGTGTGCTGCTTCCTGCGCTCCAACCCTGGCTGGAATCCACCCTGATCAGCTCTGTGGCGTTTCTGCCGATCCGCCACCCCGCCGAGGTGGCCGCATCGCTGCGGGTTGCGGAGGGCATTCCCCGCAGCCAGGCCCTGCTGCTGTGGCTGGGTCATGTGCTCAGCGCCGAGCGCAACAGTCGCCCCCTCCACCGCCTGATCGTCGACTACCAGCAGCTGCTGGCCGATCCCAGGGCAGTGCTGACCCGCAGTGCCCACACCCTGGAGCTGTCTGGCGGCGGACTCCCTTTGCCAAGCACCTGGAAAGTGGAGGAAGCCAGCTGCTTCATCGAACCACAGCTGCAACGCCAACGGGCTGGGGGCGACGTGCCCGGCTGGGTTCTGGATGAGCAGGCCGAGGTCTGGTACGACCTGGCGCTGCTTGTATACGGCGTGATGGTGGAGCCCGAGCTCAGCGAACAGGAGCGCGAAGTCAGGATGGATCAACTCTGGCGCCAGTGGACAACCCTGGCGCCCTAGCTGGCCACTGCAATGGCGCTCTGGCTCTGCTGCCTGGATTGCGAAGACACCACCTCGGCAAGCGGGCCTGATCCCAGGGCCTGCGGCGTGCGGGGCTGGCTGCTGGAGGCCGATGTCTCCCCCGATGGGCCTGTAGCGCCTGCCAACTGGGAGCTGGTCCAGCGCTGCGGAGCTGGCCTGCCCTTTGGCCTCGATTGCCGCCTGGTGGCGCCCTTCACGCCTGCACAGGAAACACGTGCGGCGGCCGAGCTCGCTCCCTGGCTGGTGCGCGACGGGAGCCTGAGGCTCCAGGGGCGCCCCGTTCTGCTGCTTCGCGGTGCCGAGCAGTTCAGCCATCGCCGCTTCGGCCCCAAGGGTTTGAGGCTTGCTCTCAACAGCGCCTTGCGGCGCTTGGGCTGTGCTCTGCCGGTGTTGCTGGCCTGCTGGCAGAACGACCCCGTACACGACGCTGACGCCGTGATCGACTGGGCAGCAGGCAAAGGCGAACAGCCAGCCCCTCGCCCGCTCAACTACGAGGGGTATCTGCTGGATGCGCACCATCGGCCATGCCCAACCGGGCCATGGCGGATCCCGGCGGTGATGGCTCCTGCGGATCCCAGGAACAGCCCCTTTTTGAATGCCAGCGCCGAGCTTTACAACGAGTGGCTCGAGCTGGAAAGCAGCTGGAGTGAGTTCTGGCTGCAGGGCTCGGCAGAGGCTCCAGTGGTGCTTGCCTCATGGGCCGGCCACCAGCGCTGGTGGCGGGCGCCCCAGCCGCTGACTCCTCCGCTGGAGACCATCCGCATTCCATCAGCGGCGCCCCAGGCACCCGAACCGCTGGAAACCAGCTGGGGCACGATGCAGGCCCACCACCTCGCCCTGCTGGTGCATGGCTTCCATCTGCCCGTGCTGCGGCGGATCCTCAGCCGGCTGCCTGCGGGAGGGGGCAGCGATGGTCTGCCCAGTCTCGATCTCTATCTCACGGTGCCGGAGGATCGCTACGAGGCGTCCATCGGCCTGCTACAACAGCTGAGCTGGCCGAGGCTGCAACTCTTTGGTGTGGCCAATCGCGGCCGCGACCTGGCGCCGTTCTTATTGCGTGCCCTGCCCTCGGCCTTGGCCAACGGTCATCAGCAGTTCGTGAAAGTGCACACCAAAGCGTCCAGCCACCTGGGCGATGGCAAGCGGTGGGCTGATCACCTCCTCGACAGCCTGGTTTCCACTTCATTTCTGCAGCAGTTGGCTGGCCTGCTCGAGAACAACCCCGATGTCGGCCTGATCGCCCCGAGCGGCACCGTCCTGCCCTGCACGGTGAGCTTGGGTAAAAATGCCGGCCATCTCCTGCATCTATGCCAGCTCTACGGCATCCAGCCCCGCTCCCTGCTGGCAAGCCAATTCATCGCTGGAACCATGATGGCCGGCCGGCTTGAAGCCCTGCGCCCTCTGCTGCAGGTGCCCCTGAATCTGGAAGCCTTCGAAGCAGAAGCGGGCCAAACCGATGGCACCTTGGCCCATGCACTGGAGCGCTGGATCGCCGTTATGGCCCAGGCCCAGGGGTGGCAGATCCAAGAACTGGAGGGCTTCACCGATGCCGTGCCGAGGTTCGGATACGGATGGGCGACGGATCCATCTCCCTCCTGAAGGGGCTGCTCCTCAAGCCGCCACCGCCTCCCGCTCCGCCAGCCCCACGGTGGCCGTTTCGCTGG
>REEV01000135.1 GCA_007694915.1 Cyanobium sp. PLM2.Bin73
GTGCACGAGGTGATCCTGGCCCTCACCCCCAGCGTGGAGGGCGACACCACCAGCCTCTACCTGGCCCGGCTGCTGCGGCCGTTCACCGAGGTGAGCCGCATCGCCTACGGCCTGCCGATGGGCAGCGAACTGGAGTATGCCGATGAGGTGACCCTGGCGCGGGCCTTCGAGGGCCGCCGGCCCGTGGAGTGAGCGTCCCCATGACACCCCCCAGCCGCTACAGCGCCATTCCGCCCGCCGAACGGCTGCCGGCCTGGCTACAAAGGCAAGTGGGCAACGTCTCCGAGCTGGCGGCGGTGCAGGGCGTGGTGAAGCAGCAGCGCCTGCACACCATCTGCGAGGAGGGGCGCTGCCCCAACCGGGGCGAGTGCTACGCCAGCGGCACCGCCACCTTCCTGCTGGGGGGCCCGATCTGCACCCGCAGCTGCGCCTTCTGCCAGGTGGACAAGGGGCAGGCCCCGGTGCCGGTGGACGCGGCCGAGGCCGAGCGGGTGGCCGAGGCGGTGGCGGTGCTGGGCCTGCGCTACGTGGTGCTCACCGCCGTGGCCCGCGACGACCTGGCCGACCACGGCGCCGGCCTGTTCACGGCGACCATGGCGGCGATCCGGCGCCGCAGCCCGGCGGTGGCGATCGAGGTGCTCACCCCCGACTTCTGGGGCGGCCACCGCGATCCGGCGGCGGGCGAGCGGGCCCAGCGCCAGCGGCTGGCGGCGGTGCTGGCGGCCGCACCGGTGTGCTTCAACCACAACCTCGAGACGGTGGAGCGGCTGCAGGGTGAGGTGCGCCGGGGCGCCACCTACCGGCGTTCGCTGGCCCTGCTGGCCGCGGCCCGGGAGCTGGCCCCAGAGATCCCCACCAAGAGCGGGCTGATGCTGGGGCTGGGGGAGAGCCGCGACGAGGTGCTCGCCACCCTGGCCCACCTGCGCGCCGCCGGCTGCCAGCGGCTCACCCTGGGCCAGTACCTTCGCCCCTCGCTCAGCCATCTGCCGGTGGCGCGCTACTGGCCGCCGGAGGAGTTCGAGGAGCTGGGCGCCATCGCCCGGGAGATGGGGTTCGCCCAGGTGCGCAGCGGCCCCCTCGTACGCTCCAGCTACCACGCAGGCGACGAGGGGTAGCCGCATTCATGCAGATCGAGATCGGCGCCTTCGCCAGTTTCAACGTGGCGATCATGGTGCTGGCGGCGGGCAAGCTGCTGCACCGCCGTTTCCGGCCCCTGCGCGAGTTCAACATCCCCGAGCCGGTGGCCAGCGGCCTGCTGGTGAGCTTGCTGCTGGGGCTGGTGTATGCCGTGAGCGGGCTGGAGGTGGGCTTTGATCTGGCCGTGCGCGATTTCCTGCTGCTCTATTTCTTCGCCGGCATTGGCCTCAACGCCGATGTGCGCACCCTGCGCACCGGCGGCAAGCCGCTGCTGATCCTGCTGGCCGCCACGATCGTGTATCTGCTGATCCAGAACCTCACGGGCGTGGCCATGGCCAGCCTGCTGGGGTTCGATCCGCTCGTGGGGCTGCTCACCGGTTCGGTGTCACTGGTGGGCGGCCACGGCACGGCGATCGCCTGGGGCCCCCGCTTCGCCGAGCTGCACGGTGTTCAGAGCGCGATGGAGATCGGTTTGGCCAGCGCCACCTTCGGTCTGATTCTCTCCTCGCTGATGGGCGGGCCGATCGCCAGGATCCTGATCCGCCGCGCCCCGCCGCCCGAGCCGCCGGCAACGGGCAGTCCGCTGCGGGATCCGATGGCGGAAACCGCCAGGCCGGGCCCGCCGATCACCAGCTTCCAGTTGATGGCCACCCTGTTCTGGCTGAACGTGTGCCTGGGCCTCGGCCAGGTGATCTATGAGGGCCTCTCCTATCTGGGGCGCAACCTGCCCCTGTTCGTGTGCGCCCTGTTCGCCGGCATCCTCCTGACCAACACCATCCCTCGGCTGGTGCGGATCCCCTGGCCGGCCCAGAGCACTGCCCTTGCGGTGGTGTCGGATGCCGCGCTGGGGGTGTTCCTGGCGATGTCGCTGATGAGCCTGCAGCTGTGGACCCTCCGGGGCCTGGGGGGGCCGCTGCTGGTGATCCTGGGGGCCCAGTTCCTGATCGCCTTCGCCTACGCCCTGCTGGTGGTGTTCCGGGTGATGGGCCGCGACTACCAGGCCGCCGTGATCTGCGCCGGCTTCGGCGGCATCTCGTTGGGGGCCACCCCCACGGCGATGGCCAACATGGCCGCCGTGACCCAGACCTACGGCCCCGCCCAGCGCGCCTTCCTGATCGTGCCGCTGGTGTCGGGCTTCTTCGTGGACATCACCAACTCGCTGGTGATCCAGCGCTTCATCAATTGGCTGGGCTGAGGCCGCCGTTACCGGCTCCTACCGAGGTGCAGCCGATCCAGCGTTAACCGGATCTTCAACCGATCCCCGTGGCCAGCCAGGCCCAGTGGCCCGAGCATGGAAGCAGAGGCCCCCACACCATGGCTCCGGTCAGTCAATCAGCGGCTCCGGAGTCAGCCTCTCTCGCGTCAGCTCCCCTGAGCCCCGGCCTGGCCTCACCCCTGGGCGCCACCCTCACCGCCACGGGGGTGAACTTCAGCGTGTATTCCAAATACGCCACCGGCGTGGAACTGCTGTTGTTCGACCACGGCGAGGCGGCCGAACCCAGCCAGGTGCTGCCGCTGGATCCGCGGCACCACCGCACCTACCACTACTGGCATGCCCACGTGGAAGGGCTGGAGCCAGGCCAGATCTACGGCTACCGGGTGCACGGGCCCTGGGAGCCGGAGCGGGGACTGCGTTTCGATGGCACCAACCTGCTGCTGGATCCCTATTCCCCGGCGGTGCTGGTGCCTGGGGGCTACTGCCGCAGCCCGGGCCGCTGCAGCGCCACCGGCCTGGCGGGCTCGATGAAGAGCGTGGTGGCCAACCTGGACGCCTTCGACTGGCAGGGCGATCGGCCCCTGCAGCGACCGCGCCGCGAGTCGGTGATCTACGAGCTGCACGTGCGCGGCTTCACCCGCCATCCCAGTTCGGGGGTGGCCGCCGAGCGGGCCGGCACCTACCTGGGGCTGATCGAGAAGATCCCCTATCTGAAGGACCTCGGCGTCACGGCGGTGGAGCTGCTGCCGGTGCAGCAGTTCGACCCGCAGGACGCCCCCAGCGGCCATCGCAACTACTGGGGCTACGCGCCGGTGTCGCTGCTGGCGGTGCACAGCGGCTATGGCTGCAGCGGCGATCCGCTGGAGGCCCTCGATGAGTTCCGCACGATGGTGAAGGCCCTGCACCGGGCGGGCATCGAGGTGATCGTGGATGTGGTGTTCAACCACACCGCCGAGGGCGACGAGCACGGAGGCAGCTTCTGCTTCCGGGGCCTGGCCAACGAGGCCTACTACCACCTCCAACCCGGCGGCGCCTACGCCAACTACAGCGGCTGCGGCAACACCCTCAATGCCAACCACCCGGTGCTGCGGCGGCTGATCCGCCACAGCCTGCGGCACTGGGTGCAGAACCTGCACGTGGATGGCTTCCGCTTCGATCTGGCCTCGGTGCTGGCCCGCAACGAACACGGGGAGGTCTCGCGCCTGCCGGCGGTGCTCTGGGATCTGGAGACCGATCCGGTGCTGGCCGGCACCAAGCTGATCGCCGAGGCCTGGGATGCCGCCGGCCTCTACCAGGTGGGCTCCTTCATCGGCGACAGCTGGCAGGAGTGGAACGGCCGCTTCCGCGACGACATCCGCCGGTTTGTGAAGGGCGATGCCGGCCAGATGCCGCAGGCGGCACTGCGCCTGCTCGGCAGCCCGGACATCTACGGCCACGAGGAGCGCGAGGCCGAGCAGAGCGTGAACTTCATCACCTGCCACGACGGCTTCACCCTCGCCGATCTGGTGCGTTACAACCACAAGCACAACGAGGCCAACGGCGAAGACAGCCGCGACGGCAGCAACGACAACGCCAGCTGGAACTGTGGCGTGGAGGGCCCGAGCGATGACCCGGCGGTGCAGGCCCTGCGCCGGCGGCAGGTGCGCAACCTGCTCACCATGCTGCTGCTGGCCGTGGGCACGCCCATGCTCTCGATGGGCGACGAGATGCTGCGCAGCCAGCAGGGCAACAACAACGCCTATGGCCAGGACGGTCCGATCAGCTGGCTCGACTGGACCCTGCTGGAGCGCCATGGCGAGCTGCACCGCTTCGTGCGCCTGCTGATCACCGCCCGCACCCAGGGGCGGGCTGAAGCGGCGCACGATGGACTCCGCCTCAGCCTGTGTGACCAGCTCAGCCGCTACCGCATCAGCTGGCACGGGGTGGAGCTGAACCAGCCGGACTGGAGCCCGGAGTCACGCAGCTTCGCCCTCAACCTCACCAGCCTCTCGGGGGAGCTGCAGCTGCATCTGATGGCCAATGCCTTCTGGGAGCCGCTGCGCTTCGCGCTGCCAGCTGCGGAGGGGCCCGACAACCAATGGCGCCTGTGGATCAACACCGCCGCAGACAGCCCCCACGACATCCACACCTGGGAGGACGCACCCACGCTCCAGACGCAGGCGATCACGGTGGAGGCTCGCTCCACCGTCGTGTTGCTCAGCGCGAGGC
>REEV01000026.1 GCA_007694915.1 Cyanobium sp. PLM2.Bin73
CAGCCAGGGATGGATCGCCTCGTCGTTGACGCTCATGGGCCCGCCCATGGCGATCAGCAGGTCCAGCCCGTCGAGATCGGGGAGCCGCTCAGCTGCTGGCCCAGGCCCTGCCGCAGCGCCGGTCTGCCAGTGCTGGAAACGGGTGACGCTGAGCTGATGGCCGCGCTCCAGCAGCCAGGGCTCGATGCTGCCCAGGCCCTCGAAGGCCACGTGCTGAAACCAGTGAACGCGCATCGCCGCCGGCACTCACCCGTCAGCATGGCCCTGGAGTGCGCCACCTCGCCGTGCCAACGCCCACCAGCACCAGAGAGGAGCTGCTCGCCCTGCTGCGGGAGGGGGGCCGGGGGGCCGCCAACCGCCAGGCGGAGCGGCTGCGGGAGCTGTTCGTGGCCCTCGAGCGGGCGATGCCGGCCGATCTCAGCGCCCCCGGAGCGCTGGAGCAGCTGGAGGGGGTGTGGGAACTGCGCTGGAGCAGCAGCAGCCAGCCCTACCTGGCGGTGGGCCCGTGGATCGAGAACCTGCAGCTGCTGGCCCCATCGCTGGGGCGGGGCATGAACCTGCTGCGCCTGCCCGGGCCCCTCGGGCCCGTGGCCGGCATCGCCGTGGAGGCCGCCATCAAGGTGGAGAGCAGCCAGCGGGTGCAGGTGCGCTTCCAGCGCGGCGGCTGGCTGGGCCCGCGGCTGGGCGACATCCGGCTGCAGCTGCTGCGCCGGGTGCAGCAGCCGTTTCCGGCCTGGCTGGACATCACCGTGCTCGACGACGAGCTGCGCCTCTGCCGCGGCAACGCCGGCACCCTGTTCGCCCTGCTGCGCCGCCCGGATCTCTCGATCACAACGCTGCTGCCCGAAACCCCGGCGCAGCCCGAAACCCCCGCAGACGGGCCGGCACCTGAGGCGTGAGCACCACGCCGGCGGGATGGCGGGCGAGGCCGGCGTCCCGCAGCCGCCGCACGGTCCAGAGGTTGCAGTTGCGGCTCCAGTGGTAGCGGCCCAGGGCCGGATAGAAGCGTGCGCCGGCGATGGGCGAGCCGGGCAGGGGCGCGGGCCGCTCGCCGGCGGCATCGCGGCGCAGGGAGCGCTCCAGGCTGGTGGCCAGGGCCTGCAGGGTGGGGCCATCCACCTGACGTTCCAGCACCCGCACGCTGCCGCTCAGCCGCGGCGGATCGGCGTGGCCGGCGATCAACAGGGCAGCCTCGCTGGGCAGAACCAGGGCGGCGAGCACCGCAGCGGCGCTGCGGTCGGCGCCGGAGAAATAGCGCCGGTCACCCCAGGCCACCTCCACGAAGGGGGCCGTCTCGGCGCCGGGGGGGCCGAGCCGCCAGCCGGGCGGCTGCTCCACCACGATCGCGGTGTGCAGGCCCCAGTCGACCACCAGCACCGTGTAGGAGCCCGGCGGTGGTGGCGGCAGGGGTGCCAGGGGAGGGCGGACCTCCGGCACCAGGGCGGCGAGCAGCAGCGGCCAGCCCACCAGGGCCAGCAGCAATGGCGGCATCAGGGCGCCGTTTCCACCCACACCGAGAGCGACCCCGGCGGGCAGCGGAACTCCGCCCAGCCGTGCTCGTTGGTGCGGATCAGCTCGCGCCGGTGCTCGGTGATGTCGCTGTAGGTGGCGTTGGGGCGGCCGGTGTCCATCCACTTCCAGCCCTCGCCGCCGTTGCTCATCAGCACCGCCAGGCCGCGGGGATGGGCGGCGGTGCCGTGGCGGGTCCAGCCGATGCAGTTGGGATGGTCGAGCCAGTCGTGCTGCTCGCCGTAGGCGTGGTCGCGGCGGGCGGCCAGCAGGCGGTTGAGGATCCAGCGGTGGCTCACCAGCACCACGTCGTGCTGCTGGCCGTCATGGCCGCGGTCGCGGTAGTGGGCGCCCTCGTAGTCGGGCAGAAACAGGCAGGGATAGCCCTCGCGGCGCAGCAGGATGAAGGCGTAAGCGAGGGGCTTGAACCAGGGCTCCACCACCGATTCCAGGGCCTGCAGGGGCTGGGTGTCGTGGTTCTCCACCAGGGTCACCGCCAGCTGCGGCAGGTGGCGCATCAGGGTGCCATCCAGCAGGCGGCGCAGGTCGTAGCCGGCGCCCAGCTTGCTGGCCACGTGGAAGTTGTGGTGCAGGGGGGCATCGAACAGATGGATGCGGCCGCCGGTGTGGTCGGCGTACCAGCTGAGGGTGGCCAGGCTGGTGGTCCAGTACTCCCCCACCACGAACAGGTCGCGGCCGGCGTGGGCCTCCACGTGCGCGATCCAGTCGGGGAAGAAGCCGCCGTCGATGTGCTTGATGGCATCGAGGCGGAAGCCGTCCACAGCCGCCGTGTCGAGCATCCAGGTGCCCCAGTGCTTGAGGGCGCCGCGCACCTCGGGGTGGTCGATGTCGAGATCGCAGCCCATCAGGTAGTCGTAGTTGCCGCGCTCGAGGTCGACGTTGTCGTCGAAGGCCTTGCCCTCGATCCGCCACACCGCCTGGAAGCCGGGCTCGAGGCTGTTGTAATCCACGGCATCGAAGTGCCACCAGTGCCACTGCATGGCCGAGTGGGCGCCGGCGCGGGCGGGGTAGCTGTAGTGGGTCCAGCCGCGGATCCGCCGCTGCTCGCCGATGGCCTGGAAGCGGTTGTGGGGGTCGTAGGGGGTGGCGTTGAAGTCCTCTTCGGCGTCAGCTCCCATCAGGTGGTTGAACACCGCATCGGCATACACCTGCAGGCCGGCGGCGTGGCAGGCGGCCACGGCGGCCAGATACTCGGCGCGGGTGCCGTATTTGGTGGCGATGGTGCCCTGCTGATCGAACTCCCCCAGGTCGAAGGGGTCGTAGATGCCGTAGCCCACGTCGTGACTGCCGGCCAGGCCCTTGCCCGCCGGCGGCAGCCACAGGGCGGTGATGCCGGCCTGGGCCAGGGCCGGGGCCTGCTGCTCCAGGCGCCGCCAGTGGCCCCCATCGGCGGGCGTGTACCAGTGGAAGGCCTGCAGCAGCACGCCGTTGATGTCGGCCGCCGCGGTGCTGGGTGTAGGGGTCATGCGGGGCTCGGGGCGGTGCTGGTGGGGGGTGCGGGAAGGGCGGAGCTCCGGGCCCCACCGGGCTGCGGCGGTGGCTCCAGCCCCGCCGGCGATGGCCGCCAGGAACCGGCGTCTCGTCAGCGTGCGAAGGGACAACCGCGGACCCGGAGCCATGCGGCGCTCCTGAACGGGGAGCATGGGCGAAGGCTAGGAACCACGGGCAGCAGCGGCCAGAACTGCGCGCATGACCTGGAGATAATCAGCCTCGCCGCCACGGTTCCATGACCCAGCGCTACGGAATCGTGACGCCTCCGGCGATCGGGCATCTCAATCCGATGGTGGCGTTGGCGTTGGAGCTCAGGAGGCGGGGCCACGGGGTGGTGCTGTTCACCGTGGCGGATGGAGCCCGCAAGCTGAACGGGCTGCCACTTGAGGTGGTGACGATCGGCGCCACAACCTTTCCCCCCGGGGCCGTGGACGAGACCTATGGGACGCTTGGGCGGCTGAGCGGGCGGAAAGGGCTGCGCTTTTCGGTGGATTACTTCCGCAACGAGCAGGCGATGCTGCACGCGGAGCTGCCGGACGCTGTGCGTGGGGCCGGCATTGATGTGCTGCTGGTGGATCAGATCTCCCCAGCGGGGAGCACGGTGGCTGAATTTCTGGGTCTGCCGTTTGTCACGATCGCCAATGCCTTGCCGGTGAACCGAGAGCCAGGGGTACCGCCTTACTTCACGGGGTGGTTGCCAGGCAACAGCCCGTGGGCACGCTGGCGCAATCAGCTCGGCAATGCCCTTCTCGACAGGCTCACGGCACCGCTGTTGCGCGATCTTCAGGAGCAGCGCCAGCGCTTTGGGCTGAAACCGCTGCGGCAGAAGATTGAGGCGCTCTCTCCCCTGCTGCAGCTGGCCCAGCTGCCGGCCGCCTTTGATTTTCCGCGTACGCAGTTGGCGCCGCACTTTCACTACGTGGGCCGGCTGGCGGATCCTTCAGGACAGGAGCCGTTGTTGCGTGATGTCGCTGGCTTCCCCTGGGAGCGACTGGATGGCAGGCCGTTGCTGTATGCCTCGTTGGGGACGCTCCAGAATGGCCGCCCGGAGCTGTTTGCGCTGATCGCCGAAGCCTGCGCGCCGTTGCCTGCCCAGCTGGTGATGTCCATGGGCAATCCCACGAGCGTGCCCCTGGAGCTTCCCGGTGATCCCCTGGTGGTGGCCTATGCGCCACATCAACAGCTGATTGAACGCTCAGCGCTGGTGATCAGCCACGCGGGCCTCAACACCACCCTCACGGCCCTGGGCTGTGGGGTGCCCGTGTTGGCGATCCCCATCACCAATGAACAACCGGGCATTGCCGCCCGGCTGGCCTACAGCAGAGCGGGGCGTGTGATTCCCGTGCAGAAACTTGGTGTGAAGGAACTGCGGGCTCTGGTGTCCGAGATGCTCAGGGATTCAAGCTACAAGACGAATGCTCAGCGACTTCAGAGCGCGTGCAACGCAGCTGGAGGGGTGGCGGCAGCTGCGGA
>REEV01000095.1 GCA_007694915.1 Cyanobium sp. PLM2.Bin73
GCCCTCGCCCTGCTCTGGCAGGCATCCGCCTGGCGCGACGAACTGCGCCAGCTGCTGCACCTGCAGGCTGAGCGCACCGATCGCCGCCTCCACCCGCTGCCCTGGGCCCTGCCGGTGCCGCTGCGCGTCCACGGCCGCTACAGCCGCGCCGAAATCGAAGCCGCGTTCGGCATCCTGCGCGACGACGCCCCCTGGATCCACCGCGAAGGCGTCCTCTGGCACGAACCCAGCCACACCGACCTGCTGTTCATCACCCTCAACAAGAGCGAAGCCCTCTTCTCCCCCTCCACCCGCTACCGCGACCTGGCCCTCGGCCCGTCCCTGTTCCACTGGGAGAGCCAGAGCACCACCACCGCCGCCTCCCCCACCGGCCAGCGCTACATCCACCACGAGGCGCGGGGTTCTCGGGTGCTGCTGTTTGTGCGGGAGCACCGGCGCGAGGGGGGCCGCGCTGGGGGCGTCACCGAGCCATTTCGGTGTCTGGGGTTTGTCCGCTATGAGAGCCACGAGGGGGAGCGGCCGATGGCGATTCGCTGGCGGCTGGAGCGGCCGATACCGGCGGGGTGGATGCAGGGGATGGGGTTGGCGGTTTGAGGGCCGCCCGCTCCTGGCGCGAACGATGTGAAAACAGCCTGCAGCTCCTTGCTTTACTGGCTGGTGTTGATGCAGGTAGAGCGGCAGCTGCCGCTAGTCCGTGCGGAGCCTGGGGATTGATCTGCAGTTCGCGTCAGCAGGTAGCCAGATCGAGCTCCCGGCTGAATCGCCACTCCGGCAGCAACCCCACCACCATTCGGCGAGGGTGTGCCGGAAAGGCTGACGATCTCGAGATCGCGCGTGATCGTGGTGCAATGCTGCTGGCCGGCCGGCCGAAGCTGAGCCGCAGACAGCAAGCTGGCTCAGCCCTTTCGGCTCAGCGGCAGGATTCGTACCCGTTCACGCCGCTCATCAGCCACCACGAGTGCCCCTTGCTCGATCTCGGCGGCATGGGTTCGCAGGAGCGAAAGCACCAGAGCACCGATGGCTTCAGGGAGCACATTGAGGCAGCGCACCTGCACCACGCTGGGTCCATCGGCGCCGCTGAGGGCAAGCATCGTTCCAAAGTCCAGGTCGTGCGTGAAGAGGGCGTAGTCGTTGGTCACGGCCCAGTGCATCAGAGTCCTGTCAGGAGCCTTCGGGTCGCCCACCTCTGACCAATGCACAGCCCCATGGCCAGCGGCCTGAAGGAGCGGAATCCATTCGGTCGAGAGGCTGTTGTGTTGAAACAGCCATGTCGACCAGGAGCCTGGCCATCAGCTCAGGACCAGAGCCTCTTCCCTCTCTTCCATGCGCCAGGCCGCGTAGGCGAGAGCCTCATCGATGTCGGCCGGTTCAAGCAGCGGGTAGGCCTCCAGGATTCGCTCGCGGCGGCTGCCACTGGCGACCAGTCCCACGATCGTGCCCACGGTGATTCGCAGCCCACGGATGCAGGGCTTGCCGCCCATCACGGCGGGATCGTGGCTGATGCGCGGGAATGCCATGGGGCGATCGTAGGAACAAGCGTTCGGTTTGCCTTGAGCTGGATGCGGTTCAGGCAGTGGCGAGGCGGTGGTGGTGCTCACCATCAAGTGGAACGGCATCGCTCGGCACCCCAGCCGCTGGGTGGTCTGCACTCAGTGCCACCTCCTTGCAGGTGGACGGGCTCGACGCACTGGCCGCGGCGCCGGTCGACTTCTACGGGGTGCGCGGCGCCGGCTTCACCAGCCTGCGGCGCGAGCTGGGCTGGCTCCCTGGCGTCCCCCATCCCCTTGAGAAGTCGCTCACCCGCGCCATCGGCGCCGGTCTGATCCACCTCGACGACCCCGATCGCCTGCGCGCCACCGCCCAGCTGTGCGGCACCGGCAAGCGCTGGCGGCCCCTGCCCGATGCCCTCGCTCTGCCCTGGCAGGCCGCCGCCTGGCGCGACGAACTGGGCTAGCTGCTGCATCTGCTGGCCGAGCGCTCAGGCCGCCGCCTCCACCCGCTGCCCTACCAGCGCTGGCTGGCCCACCTGAGGCCGTCGTTGCTGCTGGGGCTCACCGCCACCCCCGAGCGCACCGGCGGCGACGACATCCTCCATTGGTTCGAGGGCGGCATGGCCGCCGAACTGCGCCTCTGGAGCGCCCTCGACCAGGGCCTGCTCTGCCCCTTCCACTACTTCGGCCTCCACGACGGCACCGATCTTTCCCGGATCGAATGGCGCCGCAACGGCTACGCCATCGAGGCTCTCGCCAACCTCTACACCGCAGACGACGCCCGCCTGCGCCTGATCCTGCGCGAACTGGCCGCCAAGGTCACCCACCTGGAGGCGATCCGCGCCCTGGGCTTCTGCGTGAGCGTGGAGCACGCCCGCTGGATGGCCCGCAAGTTCGTGGCCGCCGGTCTGCGCGCCGCCGCTCTGGATGCCTCCAGCCCCCGCGACGAGCGCGCCGAGCAGATCCGCCGCCTGCGATCCGGCGAGCTGCAGATCCTGTTCGCGGTCGACCTGTTCAACGAAGGCCTCGACATCCCCGAGATCGACACGGTGCTGTTCCTGCGCCCCACCGAGAGCCATCTGGTGTTCCTGCAGCAGCTCGGCCGCGGGCTGCGCCTCTGCCCGGGCAAAAGCTGCCTCACGGTGCTTGGCCAAAAAACGCAACCAGCATCGGCCAGGCCCACCGCAACTTCCGCTTCGATCTGCGCTACCGCGCCCTGCTCGGCGGCACGCGCGACCAGCTCAAACAGCAGATCGAAGCGGGCTTCCCCTTCCTGCCGGCCGGCTGCAGCCTGCAGCTCGATCGGGTGTCGAGCGAGCGGGTGCTTGCCAATTTGCGCGAGTCGCTGCCCAGCCGGCGGCCCCAGGGGTTGCTGGAGGGGCTTGGGATGGAGCTGGGGGAGTTCTACCGGGTGGCGGGGTCGTGGGCGTGCTGCAGCGGGAGCTGGGGTGGCTGGCCGGGGCGGCCTCAGGGGAGCCCAGCGACGATGAACAGCGGCTGGGGCGGGGCGTTGGGCGTTTGCTCCACCTCGACGACACCGACCGCCTCTCGTTCCTCCTGCAGGGCCTCGCCCATGGTCAGCCGCCAGTGGTGCAGAACCTGAGCGAAACGGACCGCCGCCGCTGGCGCATGCTGCTGCTCCAGCTCTGGGGAACGTCGCCGGATCGCCTTGCTTTGCAAGACGCACTCGACCGTCTCTGGGCCTGTCCAGCCGTTCTCGATGAGCTGCGCGACCTGTTCGCCCTCCTGTTGGAGCGCACCGACCACCTCGCCCCTCCCCTGGACTGGGATCAGCCCGTGCCCCTGGCCCTCCACGCCCGCTACAGCCGCGCCGAGATCTACGCCTCTTTCGGGTTGATCACGGACACCCAGCAGACCAACGGCCAGTCGGGAGTGCTATTCGATCGGGCAACTCAGTGCAACGTGTTGTTCATCACCCTCAAGAAATCCGAGCGCCTCTTCTCCCCCACCACCCGCTACAACGACTACGCCATCTCTCCGTGGGAATTCCACTGGGAGAGCCAGAGCCTCACCCGGGAAGCCTCATCCACCGGCCAGCGCTACATCCACCACGTTGAGCGTGGCAGCCGGGTGCTGCTGTTTGTGCGTGAAGAAAGTAAACGCGGCGGGGTGACGCTGCCGTTTCTTTGCCTGGGCTTTGCCGACTACGTGAGCCACGAAGGCCAGCGACCGATGGCGATTTGCTGGCGGCTGCACAGGGCGATTCCGGGGGGGTTCTATCCGGAGCTGGCGGTGGCGGTTTGAGGGGAGGCAGACTGGAGGCCTACCCAGCCCGGCGACCATGACGACCGCCACCCCCCAGCGCCTCACGGCAATTCTGTACAGAGAAGACGAGGTCTACGTGGCGGAATGCCCCGAGGTCGGCACCGCGAGCCAAGGCGACAGCGTCGAGGAAGCCCTGGCCAACCTGCGCGAGGCGACCGAGCTCTACCTGGAGGAATGCCCGCAACCTGCGCTGGCGCCCCGACTGCTTACCACCTTTGAGATCAACGTTGCCTAAGTTGCCTCGGTTTCGAGATCGTGCGCCAGAAAGGCAGCCATGTGGTGCTGCGAAGACCATCACTCAACCCGGAAAGTGGCGATACCAGCGCCACATGCGTGGTGCCTCTCCATCGGCGTGATCTGGCAGTGGGGACCCTGGGAAGCGTGCTTCGGCAGGCAGGTATCGACGCGGAAACGTTCATCGAAGTCCTCTGACGCTTTTCATCGCGGAGCCTGAACCTGCGCTTGGACGGCAGCTACAGCCGCGCCGAAATCGTCCTGCAGCGCATCACCCTGCGCACAAGCGAAGCCCTCTTCTCCCCCTCCACCCGCTACCGCGACCTGGCCCTCGGCCCCTCGCTGTTCCACTGGGAGAGCCAGAGCACCACCACCGCCGCCTCCCCCACCGGCCAGCGCTACATCCACCACCAGGCGCGTGGTTCACGGGTGCTGCTGTTCGTGCGCGAGCACCGGCGTGAAGGGGGCCGTGCGGGGGGTGT
>REEV01000025.1 GCA_007694915.1 Cyanobium sp. PLM2.Bin73
TGGCACCGGCCGACCAGCCGCACGAAAACTTCGTCTTCCCTGAAGAGGTACTGCCCCGTGGAAACGCCCTTTAATTCCGGTCTGGTGAATGTCGGGGGCAAAGACCTCGACTCCACCGGCTACGCCTGGTGGGCCGGCAACGCCCGCCTGATCAACCTCTCCGGTCGCCTGCTCGGCGCCCACGTCGCCCACGCCGGTCTGATGGTGTTCTGGGCCGGCGCCATGATGCTGTTCGAGGTGAGTCACTTCACCTTCGACAAGCCCATGTACGAGCAGGGCCTGATCTGCTTCCCCCACGTGGCCACCCTTGGCTACGGCGTGGGACCCGGCGGTGAGGTCACCGACCTCTACCCCTTCTTTGTGGTGGGGGTGCTGCACCTGATCAGTTCCGCCGTGCTCGGCCTCGGCGGCCTCTACCACGCCCTGCGCGGTCCGGAGATCCTGGAGAACTACTCCACCTTCTTCTCCCAGGACTGGCGCGACAAGAATCAGATGACCAACATCATTGGTTATCACCTGATTCTTCTCGGCGTCGGCGCCCTGCTGCTGGTGTTCAAGGCCATGTTCTTCGGGGGCGTCTACGACACCTGGGCCCCCGGCGGCGGCGATGTGCGCCTGATCAGCAACCCCACCCTCAACCCGGGTGTGATCTTCGGCTACCTCACCCGCGCCCCCTTCGGCGGCGAGGGCTGGATCATCGGCGTGGATTCGATGGAGGACATCATTGGTGGCCACATCTGGATCGGCCTGATCTGCATCTTCGGTGGCATCTGGCACGTGATCACCAAGCCCTTCGGCTGGGTGCGTCGCGCCTTCATCTGGAACGGTGAGGCCTACCTGAGCTACAGCCTCGGAGCTCTCAGCCTGATGAGCTTCATCGCCAGCGCCTACATCTGGTTCAACAACACCGCCTATCCCTCGGAGTTCTACGGCCCCACCAACGCCGAGTCCTCCCAGGCCCAGAGCTTCACCTTCCTGGTGCGCGACCAGCGCCTGGGCGCCAACATCGGTTCGGCCATGGGCCCCACCGGTCTGGGCAAATACCTGATGCGCTCCCCCACCGGCGAGATCATCTTCGGTGGTGAAACCATGCGCTTCTGGGACTTCCGCGGTCCCTGGCTGGAGCCCCTGCGCGGCCCCAACGGTCTCAGCCTCGACAAGCTGCAGAACGACATCCAGCCCTGGCAGGTGCGCCGCGCTGCGGAGTACATGACCCATGCCCCCAACGCGTCGCTGAACTCGGTGGGCGGCATCATCACCGAGCCCAACTCGGTGAACTTCGTGAACATCCGCCAGTGGCTGGCCTCCACCCAGTTCGTGCTCGCCTTCTTCTTCCTGGTGGGTCACCTCTGGCACGCCGGCCGCGCCCGCGCTGCCGCCGCCGGTTTCGAGAAGGGCATCGACCGTCAGGCCGAGCCCACCCTGGCCATGCCCGACCTCGACTGATCGGCAACGGCAGTCCAAGGGCTTCAGTCCCCGCTCACGCGGGGGCTTTTTCATGGCCTTATGGCCGGGGGGGCCTCAGGCGGCCGGCAGCCAGCGCCGCAGCAGCGGCAGGCTGAGGCCGATCACGTTGCTGTAGCAGCCATCAAGCCGCTCCACCAGCAACCCGCCGCGACCCTCCAGGGCAAAGCCGCCGGCGCACTGGAGCGGCTCGCCGGTGGCCACATAGGCCCGGATCTCGGCCTCGCTGAGGGGGGCGAACAGCACCCGGGTGGTCACCGTGGCCAGCAGGGGCCCAGCCGGTCGCAGCAGGCAGTGGCCGGTGTGCAGCTCCCCCCACTGGCCCGCCATGGCCCGCCAGCGCGCCTCGGCCTCGGCTGGGTCGGTGGGCTTGCCATACACGGCCCCCGCGAAGGCCAGCAGGGAATCGCAGCCCAGCACTCCCACCGGGGGCTCTGCGGCGGCGGCGATCGGCTCCAGCCGGGTCGCCTCCGCCACCGCCTCCGCCACCGCCTCCGCCTTGGCCCGGGCCAGGCGCTGCACCAGACGCTGGGGGTCGGGGTCGGCGATGGCCTGCTCATCCACGCCGCTCACCTGCACCCGGTGGGGAATGGCGGCCTGCTCCAACAGACGGCGACGGGCCGGAGAGGCTGAGGCGAGCACCAGCATCCGGCCCCCGGGGTCGATCAGGATGGTGTTGCGTACGGTACCGGCGGCCAGGGCACCGGGACCGATCAGCCCTTCACGGGAGATTGCACCTGAACGCGCCCACCGACTCCACCAGTTCTCCGAGCAACGGGCCGGCGCTGGATGATCAGCGCGCCCGTCGGCGCGCCGCCCGCTCCCTGCGCTGCCTGCCCTTCCGGCGGGTGTTCTACGAGCGCGTGGCCGCGGAGGCCGTGAGCAGCACGACGCTGGCCGGCAGCGAGGACTGGCGAGCCCTGTGCGTCCTGCCCCTGAGCGCCGAGCGGGCCGAGGCCCACTTCCGCTGGCTGATCCGGCTGGGGGTGCTGCGCCGCGAGGTGGATGGCCAGGGTCTCACCGAGCGGGTGCGGCTGACGCCGATGGGGCGCCGCATCGTGGAGGGGTTCCGGGGGGAGATCCCCCGCGCCGGGCTGCGCGAGCGGATGCTGGAGAACCTGCGCCGCCACCGGCCCGGCCTGTGAAGCCACCGGCCCTGATGGTGCTGGGCACCTCCAGTGGTGCCGGCAAATCGCTGATGACGGCCGCCCTCTGCCGGGTGCTGCGCCGCCGCGGCGAGCAGCCCCTGCCCTTCAAGGGCCAGAACATGAGCAACAACGCCTGGGTGGACCAGGCCGGCGGCGAGATGGCCTACTCCCAGGCGCTGCAGGCCTGGGCCGCGGGCCTGGAGCCCTGCTGCGCCATGAATCCGGTGCTGCTCAAGCCCCGCGGCGACTCCACCAGCGAGGTGATCCACCTGGGCCGCGCGGTGGGAACGGCCCGCGCCGAGCACTACTACCGCGACTGGTTCCGGCCCGGCTGGGCCGCCATCCGCGCCGGGCTCAGCGAGCTGCAGGCCGCCCACCCCGGCGGCCGGCTGGTGCTGGAGGGGGCCGGCAGCCCGGTGGAGGTGAACCTGCAGGCCCGCGACCTCACCAACCTGCGCCTGGCCCAGTTCCTGCGCGCCCGCTGCCTGCTGGTGGCCGACATCGAGCGCGGCGGGGTGTTCGCCCAGATCGTTGGCACCCTGGCGCTGCTCAGCCCGGTGCAGCGGCCCCTGATCCGGGGGCTGCTGATCAACCGCTTCCGCGGCCGCCGTGAGCTGTTCGACGAGGGCCGCCGCTGGCTGGAGCGGCAAACAGGCGTGCCCGTGCTGGGGGTGATGCCCTGGCTGGAGGAGCTCTTCCCCCCGGAGGACTCCCTCGATCTGCTGGGGCGCGGCGGCCCTAAGGCCGGCGCCGAGCTGGAGATCACCGTGCTGCGGCTGCCGTCGATCAGCAACTTCTCCGACCTCGACCCCCTCGAGGCCGAACCGAGCGTGCGCCTGCGCTGGCTGCGGCCCGGCGATCCCCTCGGCAGCCCGGATGCGGTGATCCTGCCGGGCAGCAAGCAGACCCTGGGCGATCTGGCGGCCCTGCGCCGCGCCGGGCTGGATGGCGACCTGCGGCGCTACCTGGACGGCGGCGGCCATGTGTTCGGCCTCTGCGGCGGGCTGCAGCTGCTGGGGCGAGAGCTGCTGGATCCGGAGGGCCTGGAGGGCGGCGATTCGGCGTCATCGGGTGGTGCAGCGGGCGGCATCATGCGCGGACTGGATCTGCTGCCCCTGCGCACCGTGTTCGGGGGCGCCAAGGCCCTGCGCCAGCGCCGCAGCCGGGCGCTGTGGCCCCAGGCTGGGGAGGGCATCGCAGCCGGGGTGAGCGGCGACTTGGAGCTCTGCGGCTTCGAGCTGCACCGCGGCCACACCACTGTTCTGGCGCCCGGGCCCGGGGCCTTGGCGGCGGACGATGGGCTGGGCTGGTGGCAGCCGGTAAGCACCCGGGGCGGCCTGGTGGCCGGCACTTACCTGCACGGAGTGTTCGAGAGCGGCCCCTGGCGTCGCCTCTGGCTCAACCGGCTGCGCCGGCGGCGAAGACTGCCCCCCCTGAGCCTCGATCAGCCTCACCACAGCCACCAGCGTGATCAGCTGCTGGAGCGGCTCGCCGATGCCTTCGAGGCCCACGTCAACCTGGAGCCGTTGCTCACACCCTGATGGCCCCGCGCAGCAACCCCAGCGGCCGTGTCTCCCGCAGCGTCACCATCCGCTGGCCCGATGGCCGCACCACCACCGTGAAGGCCGGCAGTCCCTGGCTGCAGGCGGCCCAGCAGGCGGGCCTCACGATCCCCACCGGCTGCCTGGGGGGCAGCTGCGGCGCCTGCGAGATCGAGGTGAACGGCCGCGTGGTGCGGGCCTGCATCGCCGCCGTGCCGCCCAGCCGCAGCGGGGAGCTCACGGTGGAGCTGGCCAGTGATCCCTACTGGTAGATCAGCCCGCCGCCCAGCAGCACCTCGCCGGCGTAGAACACCGCCGCCTGGCCG
>REEV01000023.1 GCA_007694915.1 Cyanobium sp. PLM2.Bin73
CGCCGCACGATCCACTCCTCGATCGGCGCGCCGCCGATCAGGTGCCGGCGCAGGATCGGCTCGATCCGCTCGGGCGTCACGCCGCCGTAGACGATTCCCTCCGGCCAGATCAGCAGCACCGGGCCGTCCGCGCAGATGCGCAGGCAGTCGGCCTTGGTGCGCAGCACGATGCCCTGCGGCCGGGCCGGATCCTCCAGGTTGAGCTCCCGCACCAGGCGCTTGAGGGTGTCCCAGCTGGCGGCGCCCACGGCCGGATCGGGGCAGCAGAGCGGCTTGCTGGGGGTGGCGCAGAGCAGCAGGTGGTGGGCAATGGCGGGCTGAACCTGGGCCATGGTGCTCAGGCCGGCAGCGCCGCCGGCACCCGGGCGGACAGGTCGGCGGCAGCCTCCCGCACCGCCTGGCGGGCCCAGGCGTCCACGGCCAGCACATCGGCCAGGGAGGGGGCGGCCATCAGATCCACCCGGTGGCGGTCGCACACCCGCTCGATCAGCCGCGGAATAGCCAGGAAGTGCACCTGCTCGTCGAGGAAGAGGGCCACGGCCTGCTCGTTGGCGGCGTTCATCACCGCCGGCATCGTGCCGCCGGCGCGGCCGGCCGCGTAGGCCAGCTCCATGCAGGGGTAGCGGGCCGGGTCGGGTTTGCGGAAGGTGAGCGATCCCACTTCGGTGAGGTCGAGGCGGCGCCAGGGGGTGGCGAGCCGCTCGGGCCAGCTGAGGCAGTAGAGGATCGGCAGTTTCATGTCGGGCCAGCCCAGCTGGGCCAGCACCGAGGAATCGGCCAGCTCCACCATTGAATGGATGATCGATTGGGGGTGGATCACGATCTCGATGGCGTCGTAATCGAGCCCGAACAGGTAGTGGGCCTCGATCACCTCCAGGCCCTTGTTCATCAAGCTCGCGGAATCCACCGTGATCTTGCGGCCCATGCTCCAGTTGGGGTGGCTGGTGGCATCGGCCACGGTGGCCTTGTGCAGATCGGCCGGGTCCCAGTCGCGGAAGGCGCCGCCGCTGGCGGTGAGCTGGATGCGGCGCAGGCCCGGCGTGGGAACGCCGGTGGAGAGGCGTGCCGTGTCGGCCCAGGGGGTGCCCTGCAGGCACTGGAAGATGGCGGAGTGCTCGGAGTCGGCCGGCAGCAGACGCGCGCCGGATGTCTCCAGCTCCGGCAGCACCACTGGGCCGGCGGCGATCAGGGTTTCCTTGTTGGCCAGGGCCAGATCCTTGCCGGCCTTGATCGCCGCCAGGGTGGGCAGCAGGCCGGCGCAGCCCACGATGCCGGTGACGACGAGATCGGCGCTGGGCCAGGCGGCGGCCGCCTCCAGGCCCTCGGGACCGCCCAGCAGTTCGGGCAGGCGGGCCGGCCGGGTGGCGGCATCGAGGGCGCCCAGGCGCTCGCGCAGGTCGGTGAGCTTGTCGGCGTCGGCCAGGGCCACCACCTCGGGCGCGTGGCGGCGGATCTGCTCGATCAGCAGGTCGAGGTTGTTGCCGGCGGTGAGGGCCACCACCCGGAAGCGCTCGGGGAACTCCTCGGCCAGCTCGAGCGTCTGCGTGCCGATCGAACCGGTGGAGCCGAGCACAGAGAGGGCTTTCACGGCGGGGCTCCGGCAGTCGGGCTCCAGTGTCCCACCGGCGGTGGGGGCTCTGTGGATCTGTCCATCGTCGTTAGCGTGGATTGATGAAGCCGAGTATCTGTTGCTGAGTTGCTGATGCGCCGGATCACCAAACACGGCAAGCCGGTGGCGGAATTGCAGCCCGTCTCCCACCCGCGGCCGCAGTCCCCGTTCGGCCTCGCCGCCGGTGGGGAGATCCTCGGCGATCTGATCTCCCCGGTGCTGGAGCCATCTGACTGGAGCGCATCCGCCCTGGCCTGGCGCCCCTGATCACCGCCGACGCCCAGCTGCTGGGCTGGGCGGGGCCGTTGTCCCGCCAGGATGCCCCCCAATAACCTGCCGCGTCCCCGACCCAGTGCCCATGGCCGACGCCGACACCAGCGGTTCCCTGCGATCCGATCTCCCCCCAGCCGCTCCCGCCACTCAGCAGAACCCCCGCTGGCCCTATGTGCTGGGCTGCGGCCTGGCGATGGGCTCGGCCGATGTGGTGCCGGGGGTGAGCGGCGGCACCATGGCCTTCATCCTCGGGGTGTACGGCCAGCTGCTGGAGGCGGTGGCGGGCTTCGATCTGGAGCTGCTGGCGCTGGTGCGGCGCGCTGCCGGGGGTGAGGCGGGGGCCTGGAGCGCGGCGGCGGCGCGGGTGCACCTGGGCTTTCTGGTGCCGCTGGTGAGCGGGCTGCTGGCGGCGGTGCTGCTACTGGTGCGGCCGATCACCTGGCTGTATGCCAACCAGCCGGTGCTGCTGTTTGCCTTCTTCTTCGGGCTGATCGTGGGCTCGATTCTGCTGATCGCCCGCCACGCCCACTGGGGCGGCAGCGGCCTGGTGGCGATGACCGCGGGGGTGGTGGGCGCCCTGCTGCTGGTCACCCAGGTGCCGGTGACCATGCCCCACGACCCCTTCACGATCTTCTGGAGCGGGGCGGTGGCGATCATGGCGATGATCCTGCCGGGGGTGTCGGGGTCGTTTCTGCTGCTGGTGCTGGGCCAGTACCAGCACGTGATGGAGGCGGTGAAAGGGCTCGACCTGGCCACCCTGGTGCCCTTCGCCGCCGGCTGCCTGGTGGGGCTGGCGGTGTTCGTGCGCCTGTTGCGCTGGCTGCTGCACCGCTGGCATGGCCAGACCGTGGCCCTGCTGGTGGGCTTCATGGCCGGCTCGCTGTGGAAGATCTGGCCCTTCCGGGTGGTGCTCGAATCCACTGTGAATGACAAGGGCAAGCTGATCGTGCTGCGCGACGCCCTGGCGCGGCCCCCCAGCGCCGGGGCCCTGGCGCTGGCGCTGCTGCTGATGGGCCTGGGGGTGGCCCTGGTGGCAGGCCTGGAGCGGCTCCAGGAACGCGCCGGCGGCGCCGAGATGGGCGGCTGAGGCTCCGGGGGAGCGTTCGGCTACGGCGGGGTCTTGCCAGGGCACGGACACTGGTGCGATCCCAGCGTCGCTTCGATGCCCCCGTCCCTGGACGCCCCACGTCTGTTTTCCCGCGGCCGCCCGCCTGAGCACTGGGGCTCGTCGCTGGGGTTCGTGCTGGCGGCGGCTGGCAGCGCCGTGGGCCTGGGCAACCTCTGGGGCTTCGCCTACCGCGCCTCCCAGGGGGGCGGCGGTGCCTTCGTGCTGCTCTACCTGCTGATCGTGGCGGTGGTGTGCCTGCCGGTGCTGGTGGCGGAGATGGTGCTGGGCCGCAGCACCGGCCACGCGCCGCTGATCGCTCCGTTCACCGCCGGCGGCCGCCGTTGGACGCCGCTGGGCTGGATGTTCCTGGCCTCGGCGGTGGGGATCCTCTCCTATTACTCGGTGCTGATGGGCTGGACGGGCCGCAGCCTGCTGCATGCCCTCACGGGGCCGCTGCCGGCCGACATCGCCGGCGCCGAGGCCTACTTCAACGGCATCAGCAGCGGCGGCGACGCCGTGCTCGGCCACCTGCTCAGCCTCGGCCTCACCGGCCTGGTGGTGGCCGCCGGGGTGCGGGCTGGCATCGAGCGCCTCACCCAGGTGGCCATGCCGCTGCTGTTTGTGATGCTGCTGGCGCTGCTGGTGTGGGCCGCCTTTCTGCCCGGGGCGTGGGAGGGCTACAGCACCTTCCTGCTGCGCTGGGATCCGGCCAAGCTCAGCGATCCGGCCACGATCCGCAACGCCTTCACCCAGGCCTTCTTCTCGATCGGCACCGGCATCGGTGCGATCCTGGCCTACGCCACCTATCTCAACCGCCACAGCCCGATCTCCGGCGAGGCGGTGGCGGTGGTGGGCATGGACACGGCCGTGGGCCTGATGGCCGGCGGCGTCACCTTCCCGGTGGTGGCCAGCTTCGGGCTGGGGGATGTGGTGAGCGGCAGCACGGTGGGGGCCCTGTTCATCGCCCTGCCCACTGGCCTGGCCTCCCTGGGCGGCGCGGGCCGGGTGGTGGCGGTGGTGTTCTTCCTGCTGGCCTACCTGGCGGCGATCACCTCGGCGCTGTCGCTGCTGGAGGTGCCCGCCAGCTCGCTGATGGACCGCCTGGGCTGGAGCCGCCGCCGGGCCGTGTGGCTGTGCGTGGCCGCGATCGCCGTGCTGGGCCTGCCCTCGGCCCTGGATGTGGGCGTGCTGGAGCGCATGGACGCCGTGTTCGGCGGCGTGTTCCTGATCGCCGGGGGCCTGGCCCTGGCCCTGCTGCTGGGCTGGTGCGCGCCGCAGCGCTACCGCATCGACCTGGAGGGCTCGGGCACCCCCCCGGCCCTGGTCGCCGTGCTGCTGTTCGCCCTGCGCTGGGTGTCGCCGCCGGCGATCACCCTGGGGCTGGTGGTATCGATCACCGACCTGGCCCGCAGCTGGGCGGGGTGAG
>REEV01000020.1 GCA_007694915.1 Cyanobium sp. PLM2.Bin73
ACGCTGGTGTGCCAGCACACCAGCTGCTCGCTGCTAGTTCGGTTTCGCATAAGCCCGGTGCAGCCCTGGCCAGGGGTCTGAGCGGCTGTAGGCGTTGGGATAGCCGAAACCCCGCGCTACACCTCTGGGGTCCGCCGCCCGTCCTCTCACCGTGGCCGCCCCTGTCCCCTCCATCACTCCCCTGCCGTTTGAGGTGCACCTCGGCCGGAAGGTTTCCGTTCGCCTCACCTCCGGCGATGCCGCGCTCCTCGATCGCCTGAGCACCGAGCACGACGCAACCCGAAGCGCCGTCATGCGTGCCGCCCTCACCCGCGGCCTGGTGCACCTCCGCGAGGAGCTCTCCTCGGCCGACCCCCAGCCGCAGGCCTGAACAAGAAAAGACCCCGCCGGCTGCAACCGAGCGGGGCACTGGACCATTGCGTTGACCCATTTTGGCTGAGCCCACCACCACCTGCCCGCAGCAGCAGCACAGCCAGGCCGCAACGGCGCCGTTCTGCTGGCCACCAGTGGCCGCACATGTGGCGATGCTGCGCGGCCGCCAGCGGCCGGATGCGCCGGTGCTGCTCACCCTGTTTCCGCCGCGGCCTCAACCGGGCCAGCCGGTGGGCTTCAGCCGCTATTTCCCCGCCACCTGCCACCAGGTGCTGGACGCCGAGCCGGCACTCCTCGCCGCCATTGAGGGCACCACCCGGGAGGCCCCGGGCTACTCGCTGGGCCTGGTGGTCAACGCCGCCATGCCGCAGCCGCCCGACTGGGGCAGCCGGCCCGAGCACTTCCCGCTCCGCTTCACCCGCAAGGGTCAGCCGCTCAGTGCAGCCGAGCAGCAGGCCTACCAGGTGGAGCGTTGCGAGCTGTGGAACAGCGGCCGCCGGGAGGGCTGGTGTGCACCGAAGCAGTGGGGCGCCTCGATTGAGCACATCGGCCCCTGTGAATGGCTGTTCGCTGAATGCGACCGCGAAGGCTTCCCGAAGGCGGATCAGCGCTCGCTGGCCGCGGCCGTGTTCGGTGCGCCGCCGAGCTTCAGCATCGACACCGGCGGCAAGTCGGAGCACTGCTACTACCGCCTCTCCCGGCCGGTGCCGCCGGCGGACTGGGCCAGGCTCCAGGCCCTGGTGATCGGTGCCTACGGGCACCTCGAAGCGGCCGCCAGCGTTGACGGCTCCCTCAAGAAACCCAATCAGGTGATGCGGCTGGCGGGTGGCTTTCACCCCCGCACCGGCGCACTGGCGACCATCCACACCGCCACCTGGACGGTGTTGGAGCCCGAGCTCCTGGAGCAGCGCCTGCAGGCCCTCCAGCCGCCGCCGCCGCCCGCACCGCCGCGGCCACTGCTCCGCCCCCGCTCCTCCAGCACCAGGCGCCGCAGCCGCGTCCCGACGCTCCAGGAGATCGCAGATCACCTGGCCACCATCCCGCGCCGCGTGCCGGACCAGGGCAACTACGTAGGAACCGGTAGCACCTACGGGCATCGGAACATCCTCTGGGGCCTGGTGAAGGCCTGCGAGGAGGCCGGCTACGGCATCGACACCGCCATCAGCCTGATGGAGGCCCACAGCCCCTCCGCCACCTGCGGGTGGGATGTGCGGCAGGTGGCCATCAGCGGCGGCGATCAGGCCTCACCCGGTTGGTTCTGGGGGGCAGGGCGATGACAGCCGCACCAAAAGGCGCTGATCTGCTCGCCGCAGCAGGCATCACACCCGAGGCCGCGGCCACCCCCGCCGCGCCAATCCCGGGAACCGAGATCATCCCGCCGACCTGGCCGGCGCTGCTGGAGCAGGCCGAGGCCCTGGTGGGGCAGATGGAGGCGGCCGGACGGTGGCAGGACTCCGCAGAGCGGCTCGATGCGGTGTGCGATGGCTGGGGGGCGCTGCTGCTCCAGGACCCCGCCGCCAAGCGTCACCAGGGCCAGCTGGTGGCCACCCTCAGCCAGCACAGCAAGGCAGGCCACGGCCCCACCAAGACGGAGGCCAAGGACTACCTCAAGGCCGGCGCTGAGCGCATCGCCCAGCAGGTTGAGAGGGTGCGCGCTGCTGACCGCGCCAAGGCCGCCGCCGAAGCATTCACCGCACCGCCTTTCACGGTGAAGGGCTGGGACCCTGAGCGGCGCTTCATCTACTACCAGGTGGTGGCATCCGGCCACGTAGGCAGGCTCTCGCCGCCAGGCGGCAACGGATCATCCGGCCTCCTCCAGCTGGCCCCCAAGGGCTGGTGGGAGACCACCTACGGCGGCAGCCAGGGGGTGGACTGGATGGCCGCCGCCGATGCGGTGATCCAGACCGCTGAAGGCCGCACATTCAGCCCCGGGAGCCGCCGCGGCCGTGGGGTCTGGATTGATGCCAGCCGGGTGGTCTGGCACCTGGGAGATCGGTTGCTGGTGGACGGCCGGCCCTGCGGTGTGGGCGAGATCCAGACCGCGCACACCTACGACCTGAAGGCAGCGCTGCCTCCCCTAGAGCGTGGCCTCCAGCTCACTGATGCGCAGGGCGCAGCCGTCCTGGCTGCCCTCCAGTCTGTGGGCTGGTCTGACCCCGCCGCCTACCTGCTGCTTGGCGGCTGGTGCGTGGTGGCCAATGTCGGCGGAGCGATGGAGTACCGCCCCGCAGTGCAGCTCACCGCTCAGTGGGGCAAGGGCAAGACCACCACCATTCAGCTGGCCGTTATCCCCCTGCTGGGGGGCCTGGTGGAGCTGCTCTCCAATGCCACCGAGGCAGCGGTAAGGCAGCGCGCCAAGGGTGATGCGCTCCCGGTGCTGCTCGATGAATCAGAGCAGGGCGACAGCAACGGCCGCACCCGAGCAGGCCACCTCCGGCTGATGCGGCACTCGTTCGACGGCCGCACCGGCGGCCGCGGCACCGCTCACGGTGAAGTCTCAGAGCAGCGCATCCGCTACAGCATCCTCGCGGCCGGCATCAATGCCACGGTCCCCGAGCCCGCCGATCGCTCCCGCATTGTCACGCTCACCCGCCGCCACCTCCCACAGCCCGAGTGGGAACAGGCAGAGCGGGCGATCAGCTCAGCAATCACCCCCGAGATCGGCCAGGCCCTGATCCGCCGCACCGTTCACCACCTGCGCACGCTCCAGGCCAACGCCGTCACCCTGGCCCGGGCGATTGAACGCAGGGGCGATGCCGCCAGGAATGGCGACTGCTACGGCACCCTCCTGGCTGGCGCCTACCTGCTGCGCAGCACTGAGGCACTGACCCCCGAGCAGGCCGCCGCCTGGCTGGATCGGATCGGGTGGACGGGCGCCACAGCGCAGGACGGATCAGAGCCCCTCAACGAGGGGGTGCAGTGCCTGGAGCTGGTGCTCGCGCACCCCATCCGCTGGATGGAGGAGGACTCCCCCACCGGGTCTATCAGCCTGCGGGAGCTGGCCCACAGAGCGCTCGCCGGCCACCAGTCGGATGCGGAGCTGGCCCTGGGGCGCCACGGCCTGAAGGCCTATCTGGGGGAGCTGAGTGTGCACATCGGAGCGCCGGTGACGGGGCGCTGGCTGCTGGTGGCCAACGATTCGCCAGGCCTGGAGAAACTGCTCTCAAGCACTCGATGGGCCAAGGGTGGCCACCGCCTGCACCTGGAGCAGCTGCCCGGTGCGGTGAAACCCCGAGATGCGCGCCGGTTTCCGGCCGACAAGCGCCGGCGCTGCACCGCGATCCCCTGGGACGTGGCCTTCCCTGATGCAGGAGGCGGCGATGACTGACCGGGTGGCTACAGGGGTGGACACAGCGCCGAGGAGCTGTGTACGTGCCGTGTCGGGCAACTTCCCAGTCCCTGACTGGGCTGGCACGCGTGCACACCATTTCCGCGAAATAAAGCCCCCCCCTAGGGAAAGCGCGCGAGATGGAGAGGACCACCCCTCCTCTCTTATTGCCTCTCTACAGGGGGTTACTTACAAATCTTTGGTGTGGCCACCGTGCCAGGCCAGTGGTGGTCTGGGATCTGGTGACACAGGGCGCTGTAGCCAGGTGTGGCCAGGTGTGGCCAGCTGTGGCCGCCACCAGTCGACCGCCACCAGGCCCCGGCGTTGTTCGCCCGCCTGCCCTCGCCGCCATGCCACCCCCGGCGGCTGTGACCTGCGCGATCGGCTCCGCTGCCAGTACCGCGCCGCCCTGGCCGCGGCGATCCCTGAGCCCACCCCTGAGGAGCTGGAGCAAGCGCTCTCCGCTCCCTGCTCCTCAGGCGCACCCGCCCCACCTGACCCCGCCGCGGCGCTGCCGTGCCCCATCGGCAGCCGCTCCAGACCGTGCCGCGGCCCAACGCATCAACAACCAGCGAACAGCCCCCCACTGATGCCCGCCGAACGGGGGGGGGCAACAGGGTCACCACTCCCCGTCGCAGATGGGGTGCCACTGCACCAGACAACCGATCCACAAAACAGC
>REEV01000057.1 GCA_007694915.1 Cyanobium sp. PLM2.Bin73
GATCAGCCCGCCGCCCAGCAGCACCTCGCCGGCGTAGAACACCGCCGCCTGGCCGGGGGTGATCGAGAACTGGGGTTCGGCGAACGCCAGGCGCACGCGGTGGGGGCGGCCAGCGGCCCGGTCGGCGTCGGTGGCGGGCAGGGGGGTGAGCACGGCCGTCTCCGGCGCGCTGCGGTAACGCACCTGCACCCCCACCTCAACGGGCTCGGTGGGCGGCGCCATTGACACCCAGTTCACCGCCCCCACCTCACAGCCGCCGCGGGCGGCCTCCCGCCGCGGTGCCACCACCACCCGGTTCATGGCGCCATCGAGGCGCACCACGTGCAGGGGCTCGCTCCAGGCCACCCCCAGCCCCTTGCGCTGGCCGATGGTGAAGTGCTCGATGCCGTCGTGTTCGCCCACCACGGTGCCGTCGGCGAGCACGATCTCGCCCTGGCGGGGTGGCAGGTGGGCATCGAGGAAGGCCTTCATCGAGCCGTGGTGGTCGGCCAGGCAGAGGTCCTGGCTCTCGGGCTTGCTGGCGGTGCGCAGCCCATGGCGGGCGGCCTCCAGGCGGGTGTCGGCCTTGGTGAGTTCCCCCAGGGGGAACACCAGCCGACCCAGGGCTTCCTGGGGCAGGTCGTAGAGGAAGTAGCTCTGGTCCTTGCGGTCATCGAGGCCGCGCAGCAGCTGGTGCCGGCCCGCTGCCTCCCCCGGCACCGGCAGGGGGTGTGCGGCCTCGGCGGGGCGCACGCGGGCGTAGTGGCCGGTGGCGATGCGGCCGATGCCGCGCTCCGCCTCGGCCCAGGCCAGCATCGGCCCGAACTTCACCGCCCGGTTGCAGCGCGAGCAGGGCAGGGGCGTGACGCCGGCGGCGTAGCCCTCCACGAGGAAGTCGACGATCTGCTCGCGGAAGTGCTCGCGGAAATCCACCACATGGTGGGGAATGGCCAGCTGCTCGCAGATGCCGGCGGCATCCACCAGACCCTCGGCACAGCAGGCCCCCTTGCCGCTCATCAGCCAGAGGGTGAGGCCCTCCACCTGCCAGCCCGCCTCCACCAGCAGGGCCGCGGTGAGCGAGCTGTCCACGCCGCCGGAGAGACCCACGGCCACCCGCCGCTGCCCCGGCCAGGCCCGCAGACGCTCGAGAGCCGCCGCGCCCGCGGGGGTGACCGCAGGGGCGCCCGGGAGGGTAACCGTGGCGGGTCCGGCTGGGCAGGAGGCGTTCAAGGGCTGGGTGGAACGGTCGTCTCTCACCATCATGAGACGCAGAGCCCTGCCCCTGCCGTGACCCGTCCCGCCGCCCCGCCCGCGGAGCCAACGGCCCCGCCCTGGCCGCCAAGGGATGCCGCCCACCTGCTGGTGAGCGGCGCTCAGATGGCGGAGCTGGAGCAGCTGCTGTTCGCCTCCGGCCTGCCGGTGGAGGCGCTGATGGAGAAGGCGGCCCTGGCCCTGAGCCGGCGGCTGCTGGCCGACCATCGGGCGGTGCTGGAGCGGCACGGGGCGGTGGTGCTGGTGGGCCCGGGCCACAACGGCGGCGACGCCCTGGTGGTGGCCCGCGAGCTGCACCTGGCGGGGGTGGCGGTGGCGATCTGGAGTCCGTTCGAGCGCCACAAACCACTCACGGCCAGCCACCTGCGCCATGTCCGCTGGCTGGGGGTGCCCCGGCTCGAGGCCCCACCGGAGGCCGCCGGCCCGGCCCTGTGGATCGATGGGCTGCTGGGCATCGGCCAGCGGCGGCCGCCCGATGGGACCCTTCAGGCGCTGTTCCGCTCGCGGGCGCGGGCGCGGCCCGGACGCCTGGTGGCGATCGATGTTCCCACCGGCCTCTGCGCCGACAGCGGCCACTGCCTGGGGGATGCCGCCGCCCAGGCCAGTCACACCTACACCCTGGGCCTGGTGAAGAGCGGCCTGGTGCAGGACAGCGCCCTGCGCTGGGTGGGCGAGCTGCAGCGGATCGACCTGGCCCTGGCGCCGGCCCTGCTGGCCGACCTGCCCGCCAGCCAGCCCCTGGGACTCACCCCCGCCGATCTGGCCGCCGCCCCCTGGCCGGTCCTGGATCCGGCGGCAGCCAAATACGGCCGCGGCCGGCTGCTGGTGGTGGCGGGCAGCGAGCGCTACCGGGGGGCCGCGGTCCTGGCCCTGGAGGGGGCCGGCGCCGCCGGCTGCGGCAGCCTGCGGGCGGCGCTGCCCGCCTGCCTGGCCGAGGGCCTCTGGAGCCAGCAGCCCCACGTGGTGGTGAGCCTTGCCCTGGCCTGCGACCGCCAGGGGCACCTGGCCCTGGCCCAGCTGGGCGACGTCGAGCTGGAGCGGCTCGATGCGCTGCTGGTGGGCCCGGGGCTGGGACCAGGACCAGGGCCAGCACCAGCGCCAGCGCCAGGACCAACTGAGCCTGGAGCGCCGCCCGATGGGGAGGAAGCCCTGGCCTGGCGGCGGCTGCAGCGGTTCGCCGGGCTGCTGGTGCTGGACGCCGACGGCCTCAACCGCCTCGCCACCCTGGGCGCGGGCGACTGGCTGCGGCAGCGCCAGGGACCCACCTGGATCACGCCCCACCGGGGGGAATTCAACCGCCTGTTCCCGCAATGGCGCGACGCACCGGCCCTGGAGGCGGCAGTGGCGGCGGCCGCCTCCAGCGGCGCCAGCGTGCTGCTCAAGGGAGCCCGCAGTGTGGTGGCCGCCAGCGATGGACGCTGCTGGCAGCTGCTGCAGGCGGCACCGGCGGCGGCGCGGGCCGGCCTTGGCGATGTGCTGGCCGGCTACGGGGCAGCGCTGGGCGCCATGGCCCTGGCGGCGGGGGAGGAGGCCAGAGCCGAGCTGCTGGCGGCGGCGGCCCTGGCCCACGCCGAAGCCGGGCTGGAGCTGCAACGGCAGGGCCGCGGCCACGCCTCACCCCAGGCGGTGGCCCGCTGCCTGGCCGGGCTGGGCCAGCCCTGATTCAGGGTATTTCTGTGTTGTTTTGCAAGTAAACGCTAAAGAGTTACTGAAAACACCACAGCAAATCAGACCTTCACCACATAGTGATTAACCACTCCGTGGCTCACGATGGGTGCCTCCAGCCTGCGAACCAGCGAAGGCCATCGTCGACGCAGCAGCGACCCGGTGAGCTGGTATCTGGCCACCATCGGCCGAGAACCCCTGCTCACCCCCGCCGAAGAGATCGAGCTCGGCAATCAGGTGCAGGCGATGATGCGCCTGTTGGATGATCAACCAGCCCTCACTCCTGACAGCTCTCAACAGGCCCGTCAGATTCTGCGCATCGGCAAACGGGCCAAGCAGCGGATGATGAAGGCCAACCTGCGCCTGGTGGTGAGTGTCGCCAAGAAATACCAGGGCAAGGGTCTGGAGCTGCTCGATCTGATTCAGGAGGGGTCCCTGGGCCTTGAGCGGGCGGTGGAGAAATTCGATCCCACCCGCGGCTACAAGTTCTCCACCTATGCCTTCTGGTGGATCCGCCAGAGCATGACCCGGGCGATCGCCTGCCAGTCACGCACCATCCGCCTTCCCGTGCACCTGTCGGAACGGCTCAGCGCCGTGCGGCGGGTGAGCCTCGATCTGGCCCACAAGCTGGGCTCCATGCCCAGCCGCAGCGAGATTGCCGAGGCCATGGCCATCCCCGTGGCCGAACTCGATGGCCTGCTGCGCCAGTCGCTCACCACCTCCAGCCTCGATGCGCCGGTGAACGGCGACGACGGCCGCAGTTTCCTCGGTGACCTGATCGCCGACACCGGAGTGGAGGAACCGCTCGACCGGGTGGAACGGGGCATGCACCAGGAGCAGCTGAACCGCTGGCTCAGCCACCTCGGCCCCCAGGAGCGACAGGTGCTGGAACTGCGCTTCGGGCTGGACGGCCAGGACCGTCACACCCTGGCCGAGATCGGCCGCCAGCTCGATGTGTCGCGGGAGCGGGTGCGGCAGGTGGAGCTCAAGGCCCTGCGCAAGCTGCGCAATCTCACCCGCAGAATGCCCAGCACGCTCTGACGCCAGCCACTGCGGCCTCCCCTCATCTACCACCCGGCCTATTCGGCCCCGCTGCCCAGCAGCCATCGCTTTCCGATGGCCAAGTTCCGGCTGCTGCGCCAGTGGCTTGACGACCACGACCTGGCCCGGCCGGCCCAGCTGCACGAGCCCCTGCCGGCCCCCCGGCGCTGGCTGGAGCTGGTGCATCCGCGCCGCTACCACCAGGCCTTCGGCCGGGGTGAACTCGCCCCCCGCGAACAGCGCCGCATCGGCCTGCCGGCCACGGCGCCGCTGGTGCGCCGCACCTGGCTGTCGGTGGGGGGCACGGTGCTCAGCGCCAGGCTGGCCCTGCGCCACGGCCTGGCCTGCCACCTGGCGGGCGGCACCCACCATGCCTTCGCCGCGGCCGGCAGCGGCTTCTGTATCTTCAACGACGTGGCCGTGGCCGCCCGGGTGCTGCTGGCGGAGGGAGCCCTGCGCCAGCTGATGGTGATCGACCTGGATGTGCACCAGGGGGATGCCACCGCGGCGATCTTCGCCGCCGAGCCGCGGGTGTTCACCCTCTCGGTGCACTGCGCCAGCAACTTCCCCCTGCGCAAGGCCAGCAGCGACTGCGACCTGGCCCTGGCCGACGGCCTTGAGGACGACGCCTACATCGCGGCCATCGGCGACCTGATTCCCGAGCTGCTGGAGCGGGTACGGCCCCAGCTGGTGCTCTACAACGCCGGCGTCGATCCCCACCGCCACGACCGCCTCGGCCGTCTGGCCCTCAGCGACCAAGGCCTGCTGCGCAGGGATCACCTGGTGCTCGATGCCTGCCTGCGGCGGGGGATTCCGGTGGCCACCGTGATCGGTGGCGGCTACGACGACCTCCAGCGCCTGGTGGAGCGCCACGGCCTGGTGTTCAGGGCGGCGGCGGAGCAGGCCCGGCTGCACGGCCTCTAGGCAGGCCCGCCCGGGGTTAGTCCTCAGCCCAGATGTAGCGGGTGAGCTCCTCGCCCTTGGGCTCGGGAGCGGCCAGAGCGAACTCCACCGCCTCGGCCACCTCGGCGTCGATTTCCTTGTCGATGGCCTTGAGCTCGTCGGCCGTGGCCAGGTTCTGCTCGATCAGGTGGGCCGCCAGTCCCTTGATCGGGTCGCGCTTGGCCCAGAACTCCTTCTCGGCCTGCTCACGCAGCTCATCGGGGTCGGCCAGGGAGTGACCGCGGTAGCGGTAGGTGAGGCACTCCAGCAGGGTGGGGCCCTCGCCGGCCCGGGCCCGCTCGACGGCGCGCTCGGCGGCGGCACGCACGGCCAGCACATTCATGCCGTCCACTTCTTCGCCGGGGATGCCGAAGGTGGCGGCCTTGCGCCAGATCTCCGGATCACTGGTGGCGCGGTTGTGATCCATGCCGATGGCCCATTTGTTGTTCTCCACCACAAACAGGATCGGCAGCTTCCACAGGGCCGCCATGTTCAGGCACTCGTAGAACTGACCCACGTTGCAGGTGCCGTCGCCGAAGAAGGCGGCGGTGACGGCGTCGCTGGAGGCATCACCGAGGGCATCGCGCTTGTAGCGACTGGTGAAGGCCGCCCCCAGAGCCACCGGGATGCCCTCACCGATGAAGGCATAGCCCCCGAGCAGGTGGTGCTCCTTGGAAAACAGGTGCATGGAACCACCGCGGCCCTTGCTGCAGCCGGTTTCCTTGCCGAACAGCTCACTCATCACCTCGCGGGCGGGCACGCCGCAGCTGAGGGCATGCACGTGATCGCGGTAGGTGCTGCAGAACCAGTCGTGCTGCATCTTCATCGCCTTGATCACGCCCGTGCTCACGGCCTCCTGGCCGTTGTAGAGATGCACGAAACCAAACATCTTGCCGCGGTAGTACATCTCCGCGCACTTGTCCTCGAAGCGCCGGCCCAGCACCATGTCGCGGTAGAGGATCAGGCCCTGCTCCCGGTCCACCGTGGCGGGAGTGCCGGGATAGAGATTCTCCAGCCGCTCGGCGTGGGGACCGGCGACATGGGTGGAGTCGGCGGAGCAGGAGGGTGCTCCTGAGGCCGGGAGTGCCTGGCCTGCCAGGTCGCGGCTCGTGTCTGCCTGGGTCATCGGGTCAAGGGGCTGGTCAGGGCGGGCGCTGAACTCGGCTGTGGGGGCTGAAATCGTGGCCCGGACTCTACGGGGTCCGGCAGCCATTCCTGTGTCCACCATGGCCACTCCATCCTGGGCTTAGCTGCTGGCCACAGCTGGGCACAGATGCCCTGGGGAACCCTGCTTACAGTCGGGCACCCGCCGGTGCGAGGGGATTGGACCTGCCGATCGATCACTTCCGCCTGCTCGGGGTCAATCCCAACACCGATCTGCCGTCGGTGCTGCGCATCGCAGCCCAGCGCATCGACCGCCCCCCGGAGCAGGGCTTTACCCCGGACACCCTGCAGGCCAGGGCCGACCTGTTGCGCAGCAGCGCCGACCTGCTCACCGACCCGCAGCGGCGGGCCCACTACGAATCGGAGCTCACGGCCCTGAGCGCATCGGGGGAATCGCTGCAGGCCGCCCTGGACGTGCCCACCAGCAAGGAGGTGGCAGGGCTGCTGCTGCTGCTGGAGGCGGGCCTGCCCCTCGACTGTTTCGAGCTGGCCAGCCGGGCCCTGCAGCCTCCCCAGGCCCCGGCCCTGGGCAGCGGCCGCGAGGCCGACCTCAGCCTGCTGGCCGGCCTGGCCTGCCTGGAAGCGGCAGCGGAACTGCGTCAGGAACGCCGCTACGAGGCCGCCGCCCAGGTGCTCAGCCAGGGCAACCAGCTGCTGCAGCGCATGGGACAGCACGGCGATCTGCGCCAGCGGATGGCCAGCGAGCGCCGGACCCTGAGGCCCTACCGGGTGCTCGATCTGCTCAGCCGCGATCTCGGCTCCAGCCAGGAGCGCAGCGACGGTCTGGCCCTGCTGGAGGAGCTGGTGGCGGAGCGGGGCGGACTGGACGGCCACGGCGACCCGGAGTTGAGCGCCGAGGAGTTCCAGGCCTTCTTCCGCCAGATCCGCGCTTACCTCACGGTGCAGGAGCAGATTGATCTGTTCGAGCGCTGGGCACCCCAGTCGGCCAAGGCCGATTTCCTGGCCGCCACGGCCCTCACCGCCCTCGGTTTCGCCCAGCGCAAACCGGAGCGGATCGCCGCCGCCCGCAGCCGCCTGCTCATGCACGACCGGCCGGAGCTCAAACCGCTGCTGGCCTGCCTGAACCTGCTGCTGGGCCAGGTGGACAGCGCCGAATTCCAGTTCGCCGAGGGGGCCAGCAAGGAGATCAAGCAATGGGCAGCCCGCCAGAGCGATGATCCCCTGGCCCAGGTGTGCGCCTACTGCCGCGACTGGCTGGCCCGGGATGTGCTGCCCGGCTACCGCGACCTGGAGGCCGACGCCGACATGGAGGCCTACTTCGCCGATCGCGATGTGCAGGCCTACGTCGACGGGCTGGAGCCCACGCCCGAGGCCGCCAGCCCGCTCAGCAGCCTCAGCCCCGAGGGCGGCGCCCGCGGCCAGCCGCTGTTCGGTGCTGGCCTGCGCTCACCCTTCGCCCTGGCCGGCGCCGCCCTGCCCGGCGCCCAGGCGCTGCTGGGCTTCGGGCCCCTGGGCGAGGAGCCGGATCACCCCGACGGCGACCTGGCGGACGAGGACGACGACGAGGAGCTCGACGGCGCAGTGGGCGGGCTGGCCGGACGGGCTGGCCGGGCCGGACGCTGGCGGCGGCCGGGGCTGATGCTGGCGGCGGCCGGGGCCACCGCTCTGGTGGCCGGGGGCCTGATCACCCTGCTGCGGCCCCGGCCGGCCCTGGTGGAGGGTGAGCCTGCCGCCGAGCTGAACGGCGGTGGCGGCGACAACGCCCCGGCAGATGCCGCACCCACGGCGACGAACGGCGAAGCCCCCGCTCCGGCGCCCCCAGCCACAACAGCGGCGGCGGCGGGGATCCCCCTGCGCAGCGCGGAACCCAGTGCCGCCGAGATCCAGACCCTGCTGGAAACCTGGCTGACGGCCAAGGCGACCGTGCTGGCCGGCGACGAGCCCACGGCGAAGCTGGAGGATCTGGCCCAGGACGGCCAGCTGCGCCAGCTGCAGGCCGAACGGCGTTCCGACCAGGCCAGAAACCACACCCAGCGCATCGACACCAGCGTGGAAGCGCTGCGCCTGGAGGCCAGCAGCCCCCAGCGGGTCGCCGCCGTGGCCAGCATCCGCTACCGCGGCGAGCGTCGCGACAGCCAGGGCCAGGGGGTGGGTCAGCCCAGCAACCTCACCCTGCGCAACCGCTATGTGTTCAGCCGCGAGGGCGGCACCTGGCGGCTGGTGAGCTTCGAGCGGGTGAACTGAAGCGGGGTGAACTGAGGGGAGGCCACCGGCCGCTTTTTACGATCAAGGCGATCCGCCCACGGCCGCCCCTCCATGTTCGATGAGCTTTCCCAGCGGTTTGAGGATGCGGTCAAGGGCCTGAGGGGCCAGGCCACGATCAGCGAAACCAACGTGGAGGGCGCCCTGCGGGACGTGCGCCGCGCCCTGCTGGAGGCCGATGTGAGCCTGCCGGTGGTAAAGGATTTCGTGGCCGAGGTGCGCAGGAAGGCCCTCGGCGCCGAGGTGGTGCGCGGCATCAGCCCGGATCAGAAGTTCATCCAGGTGGTGCACGAGCAGCTGGTGGACACCATGGGGGGCGCCAACACACCCCTGGCCGCCGGCGGCAAACCGGGAGAACCCGCCGTGGTGCTGATGGCCGGCCTGCAGGGGGCGGGCAAGACCACCGCCACCGCCAAACTCGGCCTCCATCTCAAGGAGCAGGGCCGCAGGGCCCTGCTGGTGGCCGCCGACGTCTACCGCCCCGCCGCCATTGAGCAGCTGCAGACCCTGGGCGCTCAGATCGGCGTGGAGGTGTTCAGCCTCGGCACCGAGGCCAAGCCGGAAGCCATCGCCGCGGCCGGCATCGCCAAGGCCAGGGCCGAGGGCTTCGACACGGTGCTGGTGGACACCGCCGGCCGGCTCCAGATCGATCAGTCGATGATGGAGGAGATGGTGCGCATCCGCGAGGCCTGCCAGCCCGATGAGGTGCTGCTGGTGGTGGACTCGATGATCGGCCAGGAGGCGGCCGAGCTCACCCGCGCCTTCCACGAGCAGGTGGGCCTCACCGGCGCCGTGCTCACCAAGCTCGATGGCGATTCCCGCGGCGGAGCGGCGCTCTCGATCCGCAAGGTGAGCGGGGCACCGATCAAGTTCATCGGCACCGGCGAGAAGGTGGAGGCCCTGCAGCCTTTCCACCCCGAGCGCATGGCCAGCCGGATTCTGGGCATGGGCGATGTGCTCACCCTGGTGGAGAAGGCCACCAAGGAGGTGGAACTGGCCGATGTGGCGCGCATGCAGCAGAAGCTGCAGGAAGCCACCTTCGACTTCTCCGACTTCCTGCAGCAGATGCGCCTGATCAAGCGCATGGGGTCGTTGGGGGGGCTGATGAAGCTGATCCCCGGCATGAACAAGATCGACGACGGCATGCTCAAGCAGGGGGAGCAGCAGCTCAAGCGCATCGAGGCCATGATCGGCTCGATGACCGAGGCCGAGCGCCGCAACCCCGACCTGCTGGCCTCCACCCCATCGCGGCGGCGGCGCATCGCCGGCGGCAGTGGCCACAGCCCCGCTGACGTGGACAAGGTGCTGGCCGACTTCCAGAAGATGCGTGGGTTCATGAAGCAGATGAGCCAGAGCGGCGGCATGCCCGGCATGCCCGGGATGGGCGGTGGCTTCCCCGGCATGGGTGGCATGCCCGGGATGGGCGGCATGCCGGGCATGGGCGGGATGCCCGCTGGCGGGCCGGGTCGGGGCCGGGGCCGCGGCCCCGCCAAGGCGCCCCGGCCGGCGAAGAAGCGCAAGGGCTTCGGCGACCTCTGATCCCCCCCCTTGCCCCCCCCGGGAGTCCCCCCTGCACCCCCGGGAGGTAAGTTGTTTGTTTGTTCCTTTTGCGGCTAGGCCACAATGATCAAGCTCCGCCTGAAGCGGTTTGGCAAGAAGCGGGAAGCGAGCTTCCGTCTGGTGGCCGTGAACAGCACCTCCCGCCGCGACGGCCGGCCGCTTGAAGAGCTTGGCTTCTACAACCCCCGCACCAAGGAAACCCGCCTCGACACCGAGGCCATCCGTGCCCGCCTGGCCCAGGGTGCCCAGCCCACCGACACCGTGCTGACCCTGCTGGAGCGCGGCGGCCTGGTGGAGAAGAGCGTGCGCTCCTCGGTGCTGGTGGGCCAGAAGAAGCAGGTCGCCGCCCGCGAGGCCGCGGCCAAGCAGGCCGCCAGGGAAGCTGCCGAAGCCAAGGCCGCCGCTGAAGCCAAGGCCGCCGCTGAAGCAGCCGCCAGCGCAGCCGACGAGGCCCCGGCGGAGGCTTGAGCTCCGGCCCGATGGCCGACTCCGAAGGGCTCTGCAACGCCACCCTGTCGCTGCCCTCACCCCAGGCGGCCCTCGCCCTGGCCGGTGAAGGGGAAGCCACCCTGCGGCGGCTGGAAGCCCTCACCGGCGCCTCCCTGGTGTTGCGGGGGCTCGACCTCTCGCTGCGGGCCAGGCCCACCCAGCTGGAGCGGGCCACGTCCCTGCTGGATCTGCTGCGCCCCCTCTGGCAGGACGGCCAGAGCATCAGCCAGGTGGACCTCAACACCGCCCTCCAGGCCCTCGACAGTGGCCGGGGGGAGGAGCACCGCGACCTCAGCAACCTGGTGCTGGCCCGCAGCCAGACCGGCCGCCTGCTGCGCCCGCGCACCCTGCGCCAGAAGGCCTACGTGCAGGCCATGGAGCGCCACGACCTCACTCTGGCCCTGGGCCCTGCCGGCACAGGCAAAACGTTTCTGGCCACCGTGCTGGCGGTGCGCATGCTCCAGGACCGGCGGGTGGAGCGGCTGATCCTCACCCGGCCGGCGGTGGAGGCCGGCGAACGGCTCGGCTTCCTGCCCGGCGACCTGCAGCAGAAGGTGGATCCTTACCTGCGCCCCCTCTACGACGCCCTGCACATGCTGCTGGGGGCGGAGCGCACGGCGGTGCTGCTGGAGAAGGGGGTGATCGAGGTGGCGCCACTGGCCTACATGCGCGGCCGCACCCTGGCCGATGCCTTCGTGATCCTCGATGAGGCCCAGAACACCACCGGCGCCCAGATGCGCATGGTGCTCACCCGCCTGGGCGAGAACTCGCGCATGGTGGTCACCGGTGACCCCAGCCAGACCGACCTGCCCAGTGCGGTGGTGAGCGGCTTGGTGGATGCCGCCCAGGTGCTCGACGGGGTGGAGGGGGTGGCCATCTGCCATCTCAGCGCCGCCGACGTGGTGCGCCACCCGCTGGTGCAGCGGCTGGTGCAGGCCTACGAACAGCGCGACAAGCGCCGGCGCTGAAGGGGGAGATCCGCACCCTGCCGGCGATCCCGGCGCTGTCGTTGGCACAGCGGCACTGGCAGGATGGATGGAGTTCGCAGTTCTGGGGCGTCATGCCGGCCAGCAGCAATTTCCAGGAGGCCATCCGCGAGGCGCAATCCAGCGCCCTGGTGGGGCCCAACGTCGTCAACAAGGCCCTGCCCTACGTGGGCGGCGGCATGGTGCTCACCGCCGGGGGCGTGCTGGGCGGCCTCACCCTGATGGCCAGCAGCCCGGGGCTGTTCATGCCCCTGTTCTGGGTGGCCCTGATCGGCAACTTCATCCTCTTCTTCGTGGCCCAGAACGTGGCCCGCAAGTCTGAGAACAGCACGGCCCTGCCGCTGCTGGCGGCCTACAGCCTGATCACCGGCTTCACCCTCAGCGGCATCGTCGCCTATGCCGTGAGCGTCGCCGGCGTCGGCGCCATCGGCACCGCCAGCCTGGCCACCGGCATCACCTTCGTGGTGGCCTCGGTCACCGGCCGGCGAATGAGCGACAGCGTCGGCCAGGCCCTCACCGGTGTGGTGGGCCTGGGCATCATCGGCCTGCTGATCGCCATGGTGGTGCAGATCGTGGGCAGCATCTTCGTGCCGGGCATGTTCGGCGGCACGGGCCTGGAACTGATCATCGCGGGCTTCGGCACCGTGCTGTTCGTTGGCGCGGCCTTCGTGGACTTCTACACGATGCCCCGCACCTACAACGACGACCAATACCTGGCCGGGGCGCTGGGGATGTACCTCACCTACATCAACCTGTTTATCTTCATCCTGCGCCTGATCATCGCCCTGCAGGGTGGCGGCCGCCGCGACTGATCAGATCAGCAGCCGAGAGGGTTTCGATCCCAGGTCGATGACCCTTCGATGACCACTTCTGGCAGCCATTCAGGTTCTGTACAGGCTGTACAGAACCTTTTTTTTGCAGAACCTGCTTCTGAGAAGAAGCTTTTTTCGTGCAGAAGCCCTTCAGTGTCAACCCATGGGGGCTGAGTCTCAGTCGGCCACGGCCTCGATCGCGGCGCTGATCCCCTGCTTCTGCTCGGCGTCGTAGCCCCAGCGCTCCAGAAAGGCCACGTCCTCTCCCGCGCCATCCCGAGAGGCCGCCAGCAGGGTTTCCAGCCGCCGCTTCACCGCTACGGGCTCCAGCAGCCGCAGCAATTCGGTGCAGCGCTGCCGCACCCGCTCTGATCCAGCCTGTTGCTGAGCGTCTCCGGCGCGCTGATGGTGCAGGGCCATGGCCGTGCTCATGGCCAGGTTGCGGGCGGTGAGGTCCACCACCCCCGCCCCGGCGGCCCGCAGCTGCAGCACCAGGGGTTCGGGCAGGCGGTCCATCAGCGGACAGTCGCCCACCAGGCTGACCACGAAAAAGCCGCGGCCGCCGTCCCGGCTGGCCACCAGCTCGGCCACCCGGTCGGCCAGCACCTCATCGCTCAGTTCACCGTTCTCCCACAGTCCCAGCCACTGGGCGGTGATCTCCATGGCCTGCTGGAAGGTGGGCTCGAGGGGGGTGCTGGTCATGGCAGGCGGCACCGGGTGCTGCGAACTGGCAGTGTTGAGGTTATGGACCCGCACCCCTCCAGCGCCGCCGAACCCGCCAGCGCCGCCACTCCCGGCACCGAGCCCACCGGCCGCCCGGCCACCGCCAGTGGCAACGGGCCGGGCCGCCTGGCCATGCCCGCCGGCGACGCCGGCGAGCTGCTGCCGATTCCCGATCCCGCCGAATCAGCCCGGCTGCTGGCCGGCGGACCTGCGGCCGCAGCCCCCGGCGGCCCCCAGAGCGGAGCCCCCTTCCGCTCCGGCTTCGTGGCCCTGATCGGACGGCCGAACGTGGGCAAGAGCACCCTGCTCAACCAGCTGGTGGGCCAGAAGGTGGCGATCACCTCAGCGGTGGCCCAGACCACCCGTCACCGCCTGCGGGCGATCCTCACCACCCCCGCCGCCCAGCTGGTGCTGCTCGACACCCCGGGCATCCACAAGCCCCACCACCTGCTGGGGGAGCGGCTGGTGAAAGCGGCCCGCAGCGCCATCGGCGATGTGGACGTGGTGCTGCTGCTGGTGGACGGCAGCCAGAGCGCCGGCCGCGGCGACGGCTTCATCGTGGAACTGCTGCGCCACTGCCGCCAGCCGGTGCACGTGGCCCTCAACAAATGGGATCAGGTGCCGCCCGAGCAGGCCGGCGCCCTGGAGCACAGCTACCGCCAGATGCTGGCCGGGCGGGGGGATTTCGCCTCGACCAGCGAGAGGCCAGCGCTGGATTGGCCCCTGCACCGGGTGAGCGCCCTGACGGGCGAAGGCACCGCCGAGCTGGTTGGGGCCCTGGGGCAGGCCCTGCCCCCCGGCGGCCATCTCTATCCCTCCGATGCGGTGAGCGATCAGCCCGAGCAGCTGCTGATGGCCGAGCTGATCCGCGAGCAGGTGCTCAGCCACACCCGCGAGGAGGTGCCCCACTCGGTGGCGGTGAGCGTGGACCGGGTGGTGGACGACGGGCCGCGCACCGCCGTGCTGGCCACGGTGATGGTGGAGCGCAGCAGCCAGAAGGGCATCCTGATCGGCAAGGGCGGGCGCATGCTGCGCACCATCGGCCAGGGGGCGCGGCTGCAGATGGAGAAACTGCTGGGCGGGCCGGTGTATCTGGAGCTGTTCGTGAAGGTCGTGCCGGGCTGGCGGAGCAGCGCCGCCCGCCTGGCCGAACTGGGCTACCGGGACGACTGAGAGGCCCAAGGGGCACGAGGTGGTGAAGCGGTGCAGGCGAACGACTGCCAGCGAACCAGTGCCTGCTTAGCCGCATCCCCGGCTAAGTTGAACCCATGCAAGTCAACCTGCACGACGCCAAGACGCATCTCTCCCGCTACGTGGAGCAGGCTCTCGATGGCGAGGACGTCGTGATCGCGCGGGCCGGCAAACCGCTGGTGCGCCTGGTGCCGGTGAACGACGCACCCCGTGCTCGGCAGCTCGGCTTTCTGCAGGGTGCCGCCGTGCTCAGCGGTGATCCCAAAGCCCTCTTTGGCGCTGAGATTGACGCGATGTTTGGCTGATGGCGGAGCCAGGCAATGCCCACCTTCTCGACACCCAGCTGCTGCTCTGGCTCGCCATCACCCCCTCGCGGCTGCCCGCTGAGCTGAGCGCCTCCCTCAGCGATCGGCGCAACCCCTATGCCTTCAGCGTGGCCAGCCTCTGGGAGGTGGCGATCAAAACCTCCCTCGGCAAGCCTGGATTTCAGGTGGATGCCACACAGTTGCGCAGCGGACTGCTGCAGCAGGGACTGCAGGAGATCTCCATCGAGGCCGACCACTGCCTGGCGGTGCAGCACCTGCCCTGGATCCATCGCGACCCCTTTGACCGTCTGCTGGTGGCCCAGGCGCGCCAGTGCGGGCTCACTCTGCTGACGGCAGACCGCACCCTCGAGTCCTATGGGCCGGAGGTGCGCTGGGTCGGCAGCTGAGAGAATCAGCCGATGAGCGACACCCACAGCGAGGCCGAGAGCTTTCCGCCCCAGGAGATCGGCGCCTTCCTGCGCTTCTGCGCCGGCGAGTGGATGGCCCTGCGCAGCCGTTTCGCCCTCGGCGAGGGCAGCGAGGGTGAGAACGGCGACGAGTGGCACAGCAGCGACCGGGGCGAGCTGCTGGTGACCTACCTCGAGCCAGCCAGCGCCGGTTCCCCGGGTGGGCTGCGCCTGTGCCCCAAGGGCCAGCCGGAGCGGCAGCTCCTGTTTGCCGGCGACGGCAGCTTCGAGGTGAACGGGGCAAAGGGCCTCTGGCAGCTCTGGCCGGACGGCAGCCTGGAACTGAGCCTGCGCGGCGAAGGCGGCGAGGTGCGGGAGCGCATCTGGTTCACCAAGCCCAACCTGCGGCTGCGCTCCACGGTGGAGAGCCGCAGCGACGGCAGCCCCGGCCGGGCCAGCTTCAGCTCCGAGATCCGCCGCGTGAGCCGGCCGGCGCCGGCGGCCTCCTGACCTGCGGCCCGGCCACGATGCGCCTCGATGTGGTGACCCTGGCCCCGGAGGCCCTGCAGCCCCTGCTGACGCTGGGGGTGATCGGCCGGGCCTTTCAGAACGGCATCGCCACGCTGCACACCCACAACCCGCGCGACTTCGCCAGCGACAGGTACCGCAAGGTGGACGACGAGCCCTACGGGGGCGGGGCCGGCATGGTGCTCAAACCGGAGCCGGTGTTCGCGGCGGTGGAGGCGATCCCGCAGCTGCCCCGGCGCCGGGTGCTGCTGATGAGCCCCCAGGGCCAGCCCCTGCGCCAGGCCGACCTGCAGCGCTGGGCCGGCGCCTACGACCAGCTGGTGCTGCTCTGCGGCCACTACGAGGGCTTCGATGAGCGCATCCGCTCCCTGGCCCACGAGGAGGTGTCGATCGGCGATTTCGTGCTCACCGGCGGCGAGCTGCCTGCGGCGGTGGTGATCAATGGCGTGGTGCGGCTGCTGCCGGGCACCGTGGGCACGGCCGCCTCGCTGGAGGAGGAGAGCCACAGCGCCCTGCTGCTCGAGCATCCCCACTACACCCGCCCGGCGGAGTTCCGGGGCATGGCGGTGCCGGAGGTGCTGCGCAGCGGCGACCACGGGGCGATCGCCCGCTGGCGCCAGGAGCAGCAGCGGCAACGCACCCGCCAGCGCCGCCCCGACCTCTACGCCCGCTGGGAATCTGCCCAGCAGGCTGCCCAGCAGGCCAGCCAGCAGCAGTCGTAGGGGCCCAGCCCTAGGCCGTTCAGCCCTCGGTCTTCTGCACCCCGCGCAGCGCAGCCAGCAGGCTGGCCGGGCTCTGGGGATCCACCATCAGCACGCTGCCGCCCGGGGCCTGGGCCATCGCCTCGCCCATCGCCATCCAGTCGCGCGCCAGCAGCAGCCGGATCGCCTCGGTGGCCTCCGGATTGGCCTGCATTGCCTCGGCGAGGCGGGTGGCGGCATCGGCACGGGCCTGGGCCAGCAGGGCCTGCTGCTGGGCCTGGGCCTCGGCCTCCATCACCAGCGCCTGCTGCTTGGCCCTGGCATCGAGCACCAGGGCCTCGGCCCGGCCCCGGGCGGCATTGAGCTGGGATTCCTTCTCGCCCTCGGAGCGCAGGATCGCCGCCCGCTTCTGGCGCTCGGCGGTCATCTGCTGCTCCATGGCCTGCTGCACGCCGGAGGAGGGCTTGATGTCGCGCATCTCCACCCGGGTCACCTTCACGCCCCAGGGATCGGTGGCCTGATCGAGCTCCCGCAGCAGCGACTCGTTCACCTCCTGGCGGGTGGTGAAGGTCTGGTCGAGGTCGAGCTTGCCCATCTCGGCGCGGATCTGGGTGAGCACCAGGTTCACCATCGCGTCCTGCAGGTTGTCCACGCCGTAATAGGCGCGGGCGTGCTCCAGCAGCTGCCAGTACACCACCGCATCGACCTCGATCGCCACGTTGTCGCGGGTGATGCACTGCTGGGGCGGGATGTCGAGCACCCGCTCCTTGAGCGACTCATGGCTCACCACCTTCTCCACCACCGGCAGCACGAACGACAGCCCCGGCTGCAGCTGGCGGTCGTACTTGCCCAGGCGCTCCACCAGGCGCGACTGGCCCCCGCTGGTGACCTTGACGCTGTTGATGCCCAGAAACGCCATCACCACCAGGGCGGGCAGACCGAACAGGGAGTCCATGGGCAAGGGGGGCCAGTGATGGCCGAAATCAACGGCACCCCATCAGGCTAGGCAGCATGGTGGTCACCACCACGCGTTCCCCTCCTCCGGCCATGGCTGTCGCTGCGCTGATCTGGCTGGGGGTGGGGCTGACGCTGCTGCTGCTGGAGGCCCTGGGGGCGGAATTCGACGGTCTGCTGGCCGGGGCCCTGGCCGGCCTGGCGGTGTCGCTCACCACGGCCCTGCTGCCCCTGCCTCCGGCCGCCCAGCTGCTGCTGTTCGCCCTGCTCACCGGCGTGCTGCTGCTGGGGCTGCAGCGCTGGTCGGGGCGCCGGCGGGAGCGGGCCATTCCCCCCTCCCACGCCGCCGACCAGGCGCGGGTGATCAGCCGCTTCGACGCCGACGGCGAGGGCCGGGTGCGCTGGCAGGGCCAGAGCTGGGCGGCCACCAACCTGGAGCCAGGGCGTGCCCTGGACACCGGCGCGGCGGTGATGGTGATGGGCCGGGAGGGCAACCACCTGCAGGTGGTGCCACTGCCGGTGCCGGAGAGTCAGGGCTGAGGCCCCGCCAGGGCCGGCAGGCGCACCAGCACTTCGGCGCCGCCGAGATCCGGGCTGCGCCCCAGCTGCAGCTGGCCGCCGTGGTTCTCCACCGCTGTGGTGGCCACGAACAGGCCGATGCCGCTGCCGCCGGCCTTGGTGCTGGCCAGCAGCAGCTGGTCGCGCTGGTGCTCCGAGAAGCCGGAGCCATTGTCGGCGATGCGCAGCTCCAGCCACTCCCGGCCGTCCGCGTCCGGGCGGCGCTCCAGGCTGAGGCGCACCAGAGGCCGCTTCACGCCGGCCTGCTCGAGGGCCTCCACGGCGTTGCGCACCAGGTTGGCCACGGCGATCTGCAGCTGGGCCCCATCTCCCAGTAGCCAGTGGGGCTGGTCGAGGCCGCTCTGCTCCAGCGTCACCCCCTGGCTGGCGAGCAGGCCGGCCAGCACCAGCCGGGCGCTCTCCACCACCTCGCAGAGGTCGATGGGCTGCTGGTCGGTGCGCACATTGCGCAGCAGCATGCGCATGCGCTCGATCGTCTCCACGATCCGCTCGCTCTCGCGCAGCTGCTGCTCCAGCAGGGGCCGCAAAGCGGTTTGCAGCTCCCCCGCGGGCAGCTGCTCCACCTGGGCCTGCAGCATCTGGGTGTTGATCAGCAGAGCACTCAGGGGCTGATTGATCTCATGGGCCACCGCCGCCGCCGTGAGGCTGGTGTGCAGCTTGGCCTCCAGTTCCCGCCTCTGGCGGTCCTTGAGGGTGCTCTCGCGCCGCAGGGCCTCCTCCAGGGCGGCCGAGGCCTGCTTGCTCTCGGTCACATCGAGGAAGGTGACGAGCATCAGCTCGTCAAGCCGGGTGGCAGCGATGATCACGTCGTGGCGGCTGCGGTCGCGGCTGAGCAGGCGCACCTCCAGGGGCGGCAGCGTGCCACCGCTGGCGAGCGCCTGCACCCCCTCTTCCCACTCACTGGCAACGGCGTCCCGGTACTCAGGATCGTCATAGGCGAGCTCCCTCCAGACCTCCACATTGGGAATCTCCTCCAGGCTGTAGCCGAAGATCTCCTGGAAGCGGCGGTTCTGGAACACGATCTCCTGGGGCGGCTCCAGACGGTTGATGCCGATCGCCACGGGCAGGAAGTCGAGGATGCGGCGCAGCTGCTGCTGCTGGGCTTCCAGCCGCTGGCGGGTCTTCACCTCCTCGGTGACATCGGTGAGCACCCCTTCCCAGAGGGTGGAGCCGTCGGGCAGATCGCGGGGCACCGATTCGGCCCGCAGCCAGCGGACCATCCCGTTCACCAGCATCCGGCCCTCCCCCTTGAAGGGACGCTTCTGGCTGCTGGCCTCCTGCTCCAGGCGCACAAAGCTGGCCTGATCCTCCGGCAGCAGATGGCGGAAGGCCTGGATCACCTCGGCCCCCAGGAGGTGGTTCCGCTCCAGGCCGCAGATCTCCAGAAAGCGGTCGCTCAGGAACGCGAAGCGGGCCTGCGTCTCGCCGGGCCTCCGCAGCGTGGTGTAGGTGCCCACCGGAATGGATTCGGTAATCGCCAGGCAGGTGTGGGCCAGCTGATCACGGGCCCGCTGCAGCGACAGGCTCAGCTCCTGGGCCTGCCGCGCCCGCTCGTTGACCACCACCACCACCTCCTGCAGCTCCGTGATCACCGAAGGCGCCAGCTCCGTGGCCTGGCCCGCCTCCACCTCCTTCTGCAGCGGACGCAGCATGCGCCCCAGCTGATGGTCCACAACCCGAGCCAGCAGCTCGGCCAACGCCACTGCCACCAGCACGGTGATCCCCAGCCAGCGGATCCTGGGGAGCATGAGCTCGGTGTTGAGGGTGTTGATCAGCGGCCAGGCCGGCTTCACCACGGTGGTGGGGCCCGACTGCACGAGCCAGTAGCTCTGCCTGAGGGCCGGGAGCGGGGCGGTTGCCTGACGGGGCACCAGCAGCTCCAGGCCAGCCAGGCCGACGCGATCGCGGCTGTCCGGCACGAAGTCGCCCTCCAGACGGGCGAACAACGCCGGATCAGAGTTCTCCTGGCCGCCGTCAGGCGTGCGCCAGCGGGCCCCCAGCCCATCGGGCAGACCGATGCCGGGCTTCTGCTCGGCGTTCATCACCTGAAGCGTCACCAGAGCGGCCATCATCTGCAGCCGCTGGCGCTCATGTTTGAGAACGGTGGTTTTGAGATGGCCAGAGAGACTCACCAGGCCCACCATCCAGGGCAGGCTCACCGCCAGCACCACCCAGGCCACGATCAGGCTGCGCAGACTCACACCTCCGGGCCTGTGGCGCCCGTGCCACAGCTGCCAGAGCAGGTAGGCGGCCAGCCCCATGGCCGTGCAGAGCACCGCCACCACCCCATCCAGCAGGCCCAGGGCAAAGGCCCTGGCCGGCTCCACACCCAGCAGCTGAGACAACAGCAGCGTGCTGGCGGGAACGCCCACCAGCAGCCCGTAGGCGATGGCGGCCAGCACCAGCCGATCCTCCTGGCGTGACCTGCCGCCGTTGCGGCGATCCAGGAACCAGCCCAGCCACACCAGCTGGGCCAGGCCGATCAGCAGGGCAACGGGGTGCCCCCAGCGCCACACCGTCACCGCCAGGGCGGCCGCCCCCACCACCAGTCCAGTCCAACCGAACAGCAGCAGGGCCAGCACGGCCACGGCCGTGCCCAGCATCAGCTGCAGATCGAAGAACAGCGTGGGGGCGTTCAGGTTGATCAGCACCGCCACGGCCGTCAGGCCGGCCAGCGCCAGGGCCCTAGTCCACACGGTCGAGGGTCATCTGCAGATCCAGGGCGGCCAGACGCACCAGCTCGCCTCCCTTGGCCCCCACCTTGCCGGTGATGTTCTTGCGGTGGGTCTCCACCGTGCGCAGCGACAGGCCGAGCTGCTCGGCGATCAGCCGGTTGGTGCAGCCCTTGCCGATCAGGGCGAACACCTGGCGCTCGCGGGTGGTGAGCCGGCCCCTGGCCTCGGCCTCGCCGCCCTCCTCCAACTGGGGATCGAGCAGGCGCTGCACCTCGCTGCGCAGGTCGTCGTAGGCGCGGGTCTTGTCGACCACCGCCTGCACCAGGGGACGCAGCTGGCGCGGACAGACAAAGCTGCTCACCTGGCCGGAGAGCACGATCACCCGCGGGGGCTGCTCCTGCTCCGCCAGGGTGGCCATCAGTTCCACCCCATCGCCGTCGGGCAGGGCCAGATCGAGGATCAGCAGATCAGGGCGGTGGTCGGCGCAGGCCGCCTGCGCCTCCGTCAGCCCCCGGGCGGTGGCCACCACCTCCAGGCCCGGCAGGGTTCGCAGCATCGCCACCAGGAGCTGCAGAAACATCACCTGGTCTTCAACCACCACACAGCGCAGCGCCACGAGCGGGGAGTTCATCAGTTCTCTCTATTACAGCTCCTGGCGGCAACCGGATCGCCCGCAGGCCGAACAGCACCGGTGAAAGACTGGCCCGGGCGCCCCCCACTCCCTTCCTTCGCCCTTCATGCAGCTGCGCATCGGCAACGGCTACGACATCCACCGGCTGGTGCCGGGCCGGCCCCTGATCCTGGGGGGCCAGCGGCTGGAGCACCCCGCCGGCCTGGGGCTCGACGGCCACAGCGACGCCGACGTGCTCGTGCACGCGATCATGGATTCCCTGCTGGGGGCCCTCGCCCTGGGTGACATCGGCCGCTACTTCCCCCCCGACGACCCCCAGTGGCGGGGGGCTGACAGCCTGGTGCTTCTGGAGCAGGTGGTTGCCCTGGTGCGCGAGCGGGGCTGGCGTGTGGGCAATGTGGATGCGGTGGTGGTGGCCGAGCGGCCGAAGCTGAAGCCCCACATCGCCGCCATGGCCAGCGCCATCGCCGGGCGCATGGGCCTGCAGCCCGATCAGGTGGGGGTCAAGGCCACCACCAACGAACAGCTCGGCCCCGTGGGCCGGGAAGAGGGCATCGCCTGCCACGCCGTGGCCCTGCTGCTGCAGCCATGAGTGCGGCCCTCGCCCAGCTGCCCAGGCAGCTCCTGAGCCTGGTCGCGGTGCTGGTCCTGCTGGCGGTGGTGGCCACCACCACGCCCCCGGCGGCAGCGGCCGACGGCGCGGTGGTGGTGGAACAGCTGCGCTTGCGGGTGCCGGCCGAGCAGCGCCAGGCCTGGCTGCAGGCCGAGCGGGGCAGCTGGGGGCCCTTCCTCGCCCGCCAGGATGGCTTTCTGGGCCGGGAGCTGTTCTGGGATCCGGCACGCCAGGAGGCAGTGCTGCTGATCCGCTGGGCCAGCAGGGCCCAGTGGCAGGCCATCCCCACGGCGCAGTTGCAGGAGGTGCAGGAGCACTTCGAGCGGATCGCCCGCCAGGCCACCGGCACCAGCGAGGGCAATCCCTTCCCGCTGGTGTACGAAGGCGAGCTGGAGCCGCAGTGACCTCCGGCGACCCCGGCCCCGGCACCCCTGGCATCGGCGAGGGCCGCCAGCACCGGCTCGATCTGCAGCGCCGCCAGCGCCTGGGGATGGTGGAGGCGGTGTGGGGCGAGCACAAGAGTGCCGAGCAGATCGCCGCCGTGGTGCGCGGCCTCCAGGCCGCCGGCGAGATCCTGCTGGCCACCCGCGTGGCCGCCGCGAAGGCCGCCGCGGTGCAGACCCTGCTGGCCGCCGACCAGCCCCCGGCCGCTCCCCTGCGCTACGTCCCCGAGGCCCGCTGCCTGATCAGCGCGGCGCTGCCGCAGCCCGACCCCCGCCGCGGCCGCGTGGCGGTGCTGGCGGGAGGCACCAGCGATCTGGCCGTGGCCAGCGAGGCCCAGGTGGCCCTGCACTGCCACGGGCTGGCCGCCGAGCTGCTGCTGGATGTGGGCGTGGCGGGGCTGCACCGGCTGCTGGAGCGCCTCGAGGCCCTGGCCGAGGTGGATGTGCTGATCGCCTGCGCCGGCATGGAGGGGGCGTTGCCCACCGTGCTGGCGGGGCTGCTGCCCCAGCCGGTGATCGGCGTGCCGGTGAGCGTGGGCTACGGGGTGAGCGAGGGCGGCCGGGCAGCCCTGAGCGGCATGCTGGCGAGCTGCGCGCCGGGGCTGTGCGTGGTCAATGTGGACAACGGCTATGGGGCCGCCATGGCGGCCCTGCGCATCCTCAGACGTGACGCAGGTCGGGATAGGTGGTGAGCAGCTGCTCGGTGCTGAAGGCTTCGCCGGCGCCGTCGGGCTGCCAGATCACCTCCAGGGCGATCAGATCGGCGGCACTCACCGAGCCCAGCACCTGCAGCGACTGACGCAGCTGGTCGGCGGTGTCGGCGCCCTTGAGGGGCAGCGGCCGGCGGCTGGCAAGCAGCACGGTCACGGCGATGAAGTCGCTGGTGGCATCGCTGGCGCCTGCGGCGGCGGGGGCCTCCTGGAACCGGCGGCCGGCCACGTTGGTGGTGAGCTCACGGTCGAGCTTGCTGCGCTCCGCCATCGACAGGCGGTTGAAGGTGGCCTCGGCACTGGCGAAGGGCACCTGGCCCACCTCGGCGTTGGCGTACACCCACAGGTCGGGGTGGCGCAGCAGGGCCAGGGTGGTTTCCTGAAGCACGGTCTGCAGGCCGGAGCTGTGGCTGGTGTCAGCGGACACCGCCAGCTTGCGCAGGTCGTCCTGCAGCGAGCGGGCCGAGGCCAGCAGCCCCACCTGCACCTGGGAGATGGTCACCGGGCCGTCGCTGCGGGGGGCCATCACGGGGCGGGAGCCGCCGCCCTGGGCCATGCCGGCGCCGGCACCGCGCAGGGCGTTGCCGATCAGACCGACCACGGCCATCAGCACCAGGAAGCCGAACAGGCCGCCACCGCCGAAGCCGAAGATCGGAATCAGGAAGGGGAAGCCGATACCACCACCGCGGTAGCCACCGCGCATCCCGCCGCCACCGCCGAAGCCGCCGCCGCGCATCCCGCCGCCACCGCCGCTGAAGCTGCGGGGCATGGAGGGGGCCGCGCGGAAACTGCCGCCGCCGATGCGCCCGCCGCTGGCGGCCCAGGAGGGCTGGGGGGCCAGCACCAGCAGCCCAATCATCAGGGCCGGCAGGGCCAGCCAGGCGAAGGCGCGGCGCAGGAAGTAGGGGGAACGCATGCGGAAACCGGCTTGGGACAGGTGCTGGCGGAACAGGTGCTGGCGGAGCCGGCACCGTGGGAAAGGTCCAGCCCGCTGCAGGAGCAGACAGGGCTCGAATGAAGCTTGCAGAACTCTAAGAACCACCCCCAACGATGGTGACCACCTCCAGCACGTCGGATTCCTGCACCGGCTGGACGCCCCAGCGGCCGCGGGGCAGGATCGCGCCGTTGAACTCCACCACCACCAGCTGGGGGCGGTAGCCCAGCTCCACCAGCAGCTGCTCGAGGCTGAGGCCGGCGCTGCAGCGTCGCGGCTCTCCATTCACCTGGATGGCGATCCCGCCAGTTGGGCCCATCTCCGCCACGGGATCCATCAGTGCTCCTGCTCCAGCGCCGCCAGCAGCTGCCGGCTGGCGGCCGCCGGGTCGGGGGCCTCGGTGATCGCCCGCACCACCGCCACCCGGCTGGCACCGGCCTGGCGCACGGCCGGCACCGACTCGGCGCTGATGCCGCCGATGGCAAAGCAGAGAATGGCGCTCTCAGCCGTGGCCTGGCGCACGTAGGCCAGCCCCACCGGCTCCCGGCCGGGCTTGGTGGGGGTGGCCTGCACCGGGCCCACCCCGGCGTAGTCGCAGCCGTCGGCCTGGGCCTGGCGCAGCTGCTCGAGGGCATGGGTGCTGCGCCCGATCAGCCGATCCGGCCCCAGCAGCCGCCGGGCCACGGCGGGCGGCAGGTCACCCTGGCCCAGATGCACCCCATCGGCGTCCACCGCCAGGGCCAGATCAATGCGGTCGTTCACCAGGAACAGGGCCTGATGGCGGGCGCAGAGCTGGCGCAGGCTGTGGGCCTGGCGCAGCCGCTCGGCGTCGGTGAGCGGCGCGCCGTCGGCGCCGCTGCTGCCCTCCTTGGCCCGGTATTGCACCATCCGCACACCCCCGGCCAGGGCGTCGGCCACCACCCGCTCCAGCTCCGGCACCGGACTGGTGACCAGATACAGGTGGGCGGCCTGGAGGCGGCGGCGGCGCTCGCTGGCCGCGCCGCCGGCCTGCAGCAGCTCCAGCTCCAGGTCGTAGAGGCTGTAGCGGATCGCCGCCGCCTCCGCCGCCAGCTGGGGGTCGAGCGGCCGGCCGAATTCCTCCAGCACCCGCAGGGCCTCCTGCACCCGGGCGGCATTGGCCGCCACCACCTGCTCTGGCCGCAGGCGCTGCTGCTGGGCGGGATGGGCCATCCCGGCGGCCGGATCGGTGGCCGTGTGGCGGGCGCGCTTGTAGGCCGCACGGTGCAGCCCTCCCAGCCGCTGACGCAGGTCCTTGGTGCGGGCCACCAGATCGGCGCGCTCAAGGCCGAAGCGGGCCCAGTCCTCCAGCACCCGCAGACCCTCGCGAGCCCGGTCGAGGTTGGCATCGAGCAACCGCTGCACGGCCGCCAGCTCACGCGCATCGCGCGTGGCCATGGCTGCGGTGCCGGGAGTATCGGGCGTGGCTGGGGTGTCGGGCGTGACTGGGGTGTCGGGCGTGACCATGGCGCGCAACGGTTGCTGGTTTACTGATGGTTCAGGTGCACTGCCGCTGGCCGGCAGATCCAGGCCATGGCAGACGGCTTCGATCAGGGCGGCGACAACCCGATGCTGGTGCTGGTGTCAGGAATTCTGCTGCTGGGCGGAATCGGCGCCTTCATCGTCTGGGGCCTCACCCACGCCTACCCGGGCGCCTAGGTCACTGCGCTCGCGGCACAGGCGCCGGGCCCGGGCGGCATCGGCGGCGATCTGGGCGCTGAGGGCCTCGAGGCCATCGAAGCGACACTGCCGGCGCAGCAGGGCCAGCGGTTCCACCCGCAGCTGGCGGCCCACCAGCTCCAGGGAGCGATCGAGCAGGTGCACCTCCACCGCCGAGGGGGCAGTGGGATCCACGGTGGGCTGGGGCCCCAGATTCATCACCGCCGGCAGCGCGGATCCGGCTCCATCGAGCTGCACCAGGGCGGCATACACCCCCTCCATGGGCAGGAACTTGCGGCCGTCCACCTGCAGGTTGGCGGTGGGCCAGCCCAGCTGGCGCCCCAGGCCCCGCCCGCGCTCCACCACGCCACTGAAGCGGTAGGGACGCTCCAGCAGGCGCCTGGCCTCGGCGATGTCGCCTGCGCTCAGGGCCCGGCGGATGCGGCTGCTGCTCAAGCGCTCATCGCTGTCGGAGAGCATCGGCAGCACGCTCACGGCAATGCCCCGGGCGGCCGCCAGGGCCTGCAGATCCCGGGCGTCACCACAGCGGCCGGCGCCGAAGCGGAAATTCGCCCCCACCGCCACCTGGCAGGCCCCGAGCTGATCCACCAGCACCTGGTCCACGAAGGCCTCCGGATCCAGGGCGGCCAGCTGGCGGTCGAACGGCACCAGCACCAACTGCTCGATCCCCAGGGGCTGGAGCAGCTCCAGTTTCTCGGCCGGCAGGTCGAGGCGCAGGCGGGGCTCGCCGTAGAGCACTTCGCGGGGGTGGGGCCAGAAGCTCACCACGGTGGGCACTCCTGCTCCAGCGACGGTCACCGCGGCGATCACGCGCCGATGGCCGCGGTGCAGGCCGTCGAAACTGCCCAGGGCGATGGCGGTGGGCCGCCTGGCCTGCCGCGGCGTGAGCAGGGGAATCAACGCGACAGTTCCCGAAGCCGTGGCACACCCGGGCGATCTTCCCATGGCAGGTTTGGGGGCACCACATACGAGGCCGATGACCGACGAGCTGGAGCTGCAGAAGCTCTCGGGGGCCCTGCGGCGCATGGGCTGGATCCGCTTCTGGGTGCAGGTGGTGCTCGGGGTGGTGGTGGTGGGGGTGCTGGTGTTCAACAACGTCGGCAGCCGGCTGGCGGCCAACTCCGCCCGCGCCCTGGGGCTGGGCCCGGGGATCAGCCTCACCACCCTGGCCTTCCTGGTGCTGCTGTATAGCGGCTGGCAGAGCTGGCTGGTGGTGCGCTGCGGCCGCGCCCTGGCCAGTGCGGTGAAACCCAGCCGCGGCGAAACCGGCCGGCTGCTGAAGCGCGGGCTGCTGGCCGACCTGGGGGGCCTGACCCTGGCCGCGCTGGGCTACCAGGCCATGGCCGGCAGCCTGTTCGTGCAGGCCTCCCAGCAGGTGCCGGGGTTCTTCGGGGCCCAGATCGAGGGTGCCGGCGGGGCCGGCAGGCAGGTGGTGGGCCTGCCGATCACCGCGATCGAGATGTTCACGGTGCTGGGCAACACCCAGGTGCTGTTCGCCCACCTGATCGGGCTGGTGTTCAGCCTCTGGATGCTGCAGCGGGTCTACAGGGTGCGCTGAGGCCCGGCCACGTTCAGGGCATCGAGGCTGGGCAGGGTGGTGGTGTCCCCCATCCAGAAGAATTCCGGCTGCAGGGGGCTCAGGGACGCGCCGCCGGTCTGCACATGGGCCACATCGATGGGCCACACAGGGGGGCCGGCCACGGCGGCGTCGAGATCGTTGGCCACCTCGCCGGCCAGCCAGTAGTAGCTGCGGCCGCGGGGATCGATGCGGCGCTCGAACTGATCGGTATAACGACGCACGGCGATGCGGCACCAGCGCAGGGGTCCGATGCTCTCGGCGGGCCGGGGCGGCACGTTGAGGTTGAGGAGAAGCCCCTGGGGCCAGTCGCCGGCGAGCATGCCCTCCGCCACCTCCAGGGCCATGGCGGCCGCGGGTTCGAACTGGCGCCACTGGAAATCGGCGCTGCTCACGGCCAGGGCGGGCAGCCCCTCGATCGTGCCCTCCATCGCCGCGCTCACCGTGCCGGAATAGAGCACGTCGGTGCCCAGGTTGGGGCCGTGGTTGATGCCGGAGAGCACCAGGTCGGGCCATTCATCGAGCAGGGAGAACAGGGCCAGCTTCACGCAGTCGCTGGGGGTGCCGCTGCAGGCCCAGGCGGTGACGCCGTCGTCGAACAGCTCATCGGCCCGCTCCGCCCGGATCGGGGTCTGCAGGGTGAGGCCATGGCCGGTGGCGGAGCGCTCCTGGTCAGGGCACACCACGGTCACCCGGTGGCCGCGGGCGTTGGCGGCGTTGGCCAGGGTGCGGATCCCGGCGGCGAAGACCCCGTCGTCGTTGCTGATCAGGATCCTCAGGGATGGCATGGGTTTGCGGGACTGCTCCGTACAGTCTCCCCCTGGCCATTACCAGCGGGTTTGTCGTGGGCGTCACCGTGTCGCTTGAGGATCTCAGCGCCCAGCTCCAGCAGCTGGAGAGCGAGGCGGCGGCCGCCATCGCCGCCGCCGGCAGCGCCGGCGAACTCGAGGACCTGCGGGTGGGTCTGCTCGGCAAGAAGGGGCGGCTCTCGGCCGTGCTGGGGGCCATGGGCAAGCTGCCGGGTGCGGAGCGTCCCGTGATCGGCCAGCGGGCCAACGTGCTCAAGCAGCAGGTGCAGGAGCAGCTGAGCGCCCGCCTGCAGGCGGTGAAAGGGGCGGCCCTGGAGGAGCGCATCGCCCGCGAAAGCCTCGATGTCACCGCCCCCAGCAGCTACGTGCCGGTGGGCCATCGCCACCCGCTGATCAGCACGATCGAGGAGATCGTCGACATCTTCAGCGGCCTCGGCTACCGGGTGTCGGAGGGTCCCGAGATCGAGACCGACCACTACAACTTCACCGCCCTGAACATTCCCGAGCACCACCCGGCCCGGGACATGCAGGACACCTTCTATTTGCAGGACGGCCGCCTGCTGCGCACCCACACCTCACCGGTGCAGATCCGCTACCTGGAAACCAACCCGCCGCCGGTGCGGGTGATCGCTCCCGGGCGCGTGTACCGCCGTGACGCCGTGGATGCCACCCATTCACCGGTGTTTCATCAGGTGGAGGTGCTGGCCATCGACGAGGGCCTGGCCTTCACCCACCTGCGCGGCACGGTCACGGCCTTTCTGCAGCGCTTCTTCGGCGACCTGCCGGTGCGCTTCCGCGCCAGCTACTTCCCCTTCACCGAGCCCAGCGCCGAGGTGGACGTGCAGTGGCGGGGCCGCTGGCTGGAGGTGATGGGCTGCGGCATGGTCGATCCGGCGGTGCTGGATGGCATGGGGCTGGATCCGGAGCGCTGGAGCGGCTTCGCCGCCGGCCTGGGGGTGGAGCGCTTCTGCATGGTGCGCCACGGCATCGACGACATCCGCCGCCTCTACACCAGCGATCTGCGCTTCCTGGAGCAGTTCTGAAGCCGGCCCATACACTCAAAGGGCCCCACGCCCAGCGATCGGTGCCCCGCGTCGGACTGATCGTGAATGACGGCAAGACCGTGGCCGTGGCCACCGCCGATGCGCTTGAAGAGCGCTTCAGCGGCCACGGCTGGGAGGTGCGGCGCGTGAGCAGTTCCGGGGGCATGGTGGGCTTCGCCAACCCCGACCAGCACCTGCGCAACCGGGGCTTCAGGGCGTGCGTGCCGGACTGCTTCAGCGAGGACATGGAGCTGGCGGTGGTGCTCGGTGGTGACGGCACCGTGCTCTCGGCAGCGCGCCAGACGGCACCGATCGGCGTGCCGATCCTGACCATCAACACCGGCCATCTGGGCTTTCTGGCCGAGGCCTACCTGCACCAGCTCGACGACGCCCTTGAGCAGGTGATCAGCGGCCGCTGGACGGTGGAGGAGCGCAGCATGCTGGTGGTGAGCGTGATGCGCAGCGAACAGCGCCGCTGGGAGGTGCTCTGCCTCAACGAGATGGCCCTGCACCGCGAGCCGCTCACCTCGATGTGCCATTTCGAGATCGCCATCGGCCGCCATGCGCCGGTGGACATCGCCGCCGATGGCGTGATCCTCTCCACTCCCACCGGCTCCACCGCCTACGCCCTCAGCGCCGGCGGGCCGGTGATCACTCCCGACTGTCCGGTGCTGCAGCTCACGCCGATCGCCCCCCACTCGCTGGCCTCACGGGCGTTGGTGTTCAGCGACCGCGAGCCGGTGACGGTGTTTCCCGCCACACCGGAGCGGCTGATGATGGTGGTGGACGGGAGTGCCGGCTGTTACATCTGGCCCGAAGACCGGATCCTGATCCGCCGCAGCGAGCATCCGGTGCGGTTTGTGCGCCTGGCCGATCACGAATTCTTCGGGGTGCTGCGCAACAAACTGGGCTGGGGGCTTCCCCACGTGGCCAAACCGGGCAACGGCGAGCTGCCATGAGCGCGGCCCGGCTGCTGCTGCTGGGGCCGGAGGCCGAGTCCCTGGCCGCCCGGCTGGAGGCCTCCGGCTACGGGCTGGCGCCCGGCCTGCAGGCCACCGGGCCGGGGCCCGACCTGGTGCTGCTGGCGGCCGCAGAGGAGGGGCGCATCCCCGAGCTGCGCCGGCGCTTCGCCGATGTGCCGATCCTGCTGGGGGTGGCGGCCGACTCGGTGGAGGAGCGGGTGCGCTGCCTGAGCGCCGGCGCCGATGACTTCTGGCTGCCGGGCCTGGGGGCCAGCGACCTGCTGATGCGGCTGCGGCTGCAGCTGAGCCTGCGGCGCCGCGGCGGCCAGGGCTCAGCGCTGCTGCAGGTGGCCGACCTCACCCTCAACCCCGCCAGCCGCCAGGTGAAGCGCGGCCAGCGCACGGTGGCCCTCACGGCCCGGGAATACCAGCTGCTGCTGCTGCTGCTGGAGCGTCAGGGCACGGTGGTGAGCCGCGATCAGATCCTGCGCCAGGTGTGGAACGACGATCGCGGCATGGCCAGCAACGTGATCGAGGTGTATGTGCGCTACCTGCGCCAGAAACTGGAGCAGGGGGGCGAGCGGCGCCTGATCCACACGATCCGTGGCCAGGGCTACTGCCTCAGCGCCGGCCCGCCCCAGCTGGGAGGCGGCGGATGAGGGCTCCCACGCTGCCGGGCCTGGCGCTGCGGAGTCTGGCGCTGCTGGGTCTGGCCCTGGCCGGCCTGCTGGTGCCGCCGGCCGCATTGCGGGCCCGGGGGGATCAGGGCTCGCCCCAGCAGGCCCCCCCCCAGGTGCTGCCGGTCACGGCACGCTGGTGCCTGGAGCCCCGGCACTGCATCGACCTGGAGGTGGCCGACACCCCCCGCCGCCAGGCCCTGGGGCTTCAGCTGCGTCCGCCCCTGCCGCCCCTGCGGGGCATGTGGTTCCCCTACGAGCCGCCGGCGGTGGCGCGCTTCTGGATGCACCGCACCCCCGCAGCGCTCGACATGCTGTTCGTGCGTGATGGCCGGGTGCTGGCGATCGAGGCCGACGTCCAGCCCTGCATGCGTCTGCCCTGCCCCAGCTACGGCCCCGATCAGCCGGTGGAGGGGGTGCTGGAGATCGGGGCCGGGGAAGCAGAGCGGCTGGGGATCACGGCCGGCACGCCGGTGCGCATCGAGCCCCTGGGCAGCGAACCCCTCAGGGACGGCGGGCCACCAGCACCAGCACCGGATTGAGGGGCGCCAGCCGGGTGCCGTCGGCCAGGGGAGCACCACGCCAGGCCTGATGCTGCGCCACCCGCACGGCCAGGCCGGCCCGCTCCAGCAGCGGCCGCAGCTCCGCCAGCGCCTCCACTGTGGCCAGGGGCACCACCACCAGCCCGCCGGGGCGCAGACGCTCCAGCACCGCCGCCAGCACCGCGCCCCGCTCCCGGCCGCCGCCGCCGAGCAGCACCCGGTCCGGGTCCGGCAGCTCCGCCAGGGCCCCGGGCGCCCGGCCCTCCACCACCCCGGCCGGCACCACTCCCAGCCGCTGAGCATTGGCGGCGATCAGGGCTCCACCGCCGCCGCGCTGCTCCACAAACCAGCCCTGTAGTGCGGGCCGCAGCCGCAGGGCCTCCAGGCCGATGGAGCCCACGCCGGCGCCGATGTCCCAGAGCACCCCGCGCGCGGGCAGCTCCAGATCCGCCAGCAGCTGGATGCGCACCTCCCGTTTGGTCATCAGCCCGGGGCGGTCGTCGTGCTGCAGAAACAGGCCGTCGTCGAGGCCGAACAGGGGCAGGGCAGCCGGATCGGCCGGGGGCGGTGGCGGTTCGGCGATCAACAGCACCAGGTGCAGCGGATCGAGATCGGCCGGCAGCGGGGCCTGAGGCGCCAGACGCTGCACCCGCTCGGCCCCATGGCCCAGCCGTTCGCACAGCCACAGGCCGTAGGCGGCCTCCAGGCCCGAGGCCCGCAGGATCCGCCGCACCGCATCGGCCCCGCCGCGGCCCGGGTCTGTGAGCACCGCCAGGGCCGGCGGCCGCTGCTGCAGGGCCGCCGCCAGGGGCTCGGGCTCACGGCCGTGGAGGCTGATCCAGCGGGCGTCCTGCCAGGGGCGGCCGAGGCGGGCAAACGCCAGCTGCAGGGAGCTGGGGGCGGGGTGGAAGCGCAGCGCCGCCGCGCCCAGCTCCTGCACCAGCAGCCGGCCGATGCCGAACCAGAGCGGATCGCCGCTGGCCAGCACCACCGCCGGCTCGCCGCCGTCCAGGGCCTGGCGCAGCCGCGGCAGCAGCAGCTCGGGCCGCTCACTGCTCAGCAGCTCGGCCTGGCCGCAGGCCTGCGCCAGCTGCTCCTGCAGGCGCGCCGGCGCCACCAGCAGCCGGGCGCCCTCCAGCAGGGCGCGCTGGGCGGGGGGCAGGCCCGCCAGGCCGGAGGCGTCGCAGCCCACCACATCAATCCAGGCTCCGGCAGGGCTCAGCGCGGCAGGGCGGCTGGCGCCATGATGCTCAGCCACGCCCTGCGCCGCTCCCCCCTCCCGCCGTCTGCCCCCGCCCGCCGTTAGCCCCATGAGCGATCGTCGCCAGCGCCTGCACGAACTGGTGCTCGCCCTGCTGCAGCAACAGGAGGCTCTGGAGCTGCTCGACGGCGACGGCCACGGACCGGGCACTGGCCTGGCCGCAGGCGCGGGCGGCGCCGATCCAGCCAGCTGGCTGGAGCGCAACCGGCGGCTGGTGCACCGCTACCAGGCCCTGGTGCGCACCGCCGCCACCCTCGATGCCCTGATCGATCAGGAGGCCTCAGGCCAGTTCTGACAAGCTGGGCCCACTGTTCCAGCCGGCCCCTTCGTCGTCCTGCCCATGGCGCGCCTCGGCATTCCAGCGCTCACCTCCCTGCTGAGCGGCGGCCGCAGGGGCTGGCAGGCACCTGCCGCCAGCTGGCAGCGGCCCATCGGCCTGGGCTGGGAGCGTCCCTACACGGTGCGCTATGCCAGCAACCTCGACGACGGCCCCAACCACGGCATGCCCCTCGGCGGCCTGGGGGCCGGCTGCCTCGGCCGCGCCCCCGACGGCAGCTTCAACCTCTGGCACCTGGACGGCGGCGAGCACTGGTTCGGCACCCTCCCCGACTGCCAGTTCGCCCTGTTCGAGAGCGACGGCGAGCAGCGCCGCGCCCACGCCCTGGCGGTGCAGCCCCAGCGGGATGACTCCCGCCCCGAGGCCGGCCCTCCCCTGCAGGCCTGGAACTGGTATCCGGCCAGCGGCGCCGAACGCCACACCGGCACCTACAGCGCCCGCTACCCGCTCAGCGCCAGCCATTACAAGGGGGTGTTCAGCGCCGAGCTGAGCTGCGAGGCCTTCAGCCCGGTGCTGCCCGGCGACTACCGGCGCAGCAGCTATCCGCTGGCGGTGTTCGTGTGGACCCTGCGCAACCCCACCCGCAGGCCGCTGGAGCTGTCGCTGCTGCTGAGCTGGCGCAACACCTGCGGCTGGTTCACCAACACCGACCCCTCCGCCTCGGTGCACTTCCGCGACGACGGCAGCCCGGAACACAACTACGTGCCGGCCATCGGCCGCAGCGCAGGCCAGTGCAACCGCTGGCTGGACGCCCCGGGCCTCAAGGGGGTGCTGCTGGAGGGGGAGCGCAGCGAACCGCTGGCCGAGGGCCAGGGCCAGTGGTGCATCGCCACCGACGCCGGCCTGGAGGAGCGCCACCCCGGCCTGCAGATCCTGCGCTGCAGCCGCTGGGACCCGGCCGGCACGGGCGCCGAGATCTGGGAGCCCTTCGCCCGCGACGGCTCCATCCCCGACAGCAACAACGACCGCCACAGCCAGGAGCACGACCCCGCCAGCGCCGCCCTGGCGGTGCGGCTGCGCCTGGAGCCCGGCCAGGCGATCGAGATCCCGATGGTGATCAGCTGGGATCTGCCGGTCACGGCCTTCGCCACCGGCAGCCGGGCCCTGCGCCGCTACACCGATTTCTTCACGGCCAACGGCGACAACGCCGGCGCCATTGCCGCCGAGGCCCTGCGCGACTGGCGCGACTGGCACGGGCGGATCACGGCCTGGCAGCAGCCGGTGCTGGAGCGCACCGACCTGCCGGAGCCGATCCGCATGGCCCTGTTCAACGAGCTCTACGACCTGGCCAGCGGCGGCACCCTCTGGACCGCCGCCAGCCAGGAGGATCCGGTGGGCCGTTTCGGGGTGCTCGAGTGCTTCGACTACGCCTGGTATGAAAGCCTCGACGTGCGCCTCTACGGCTCCTTCGCCCTGCTGCAACTGTGGCCGGAGCTGGACCGCAGTGTGCTGCGCAGCTTCGCCCGCGCCATCCCCGCCGCCGATCCCACCCTGCGGCCGATCGGCTGGTACTTCACCCAGGGCCGGGGCCGGGTGGAGGCGCCACGCAAGCTGGCCGGCGCCACCCCCCACGACCTCGGCGCCCCCAACGAGCGGCCCTGGGATGCCAGCAACTACACCGCCTACCAGGACTGCAACCTCTGGAAGGACCTGGCCAGCGACTTCGTGCTGCAGGTGTGGCGCAGCGCCCGCCGTGCGCCCGACGGCGAGGACCTGCGCTTTCTCGCCGACTGCTGGCCGGCGGCGGTGCAGGCCCTGCGCTACCTGAAGACCTTCGACGCCAACGACGACGGCCTGCCCGACAACGGCGGCGCCCCCGACCAGACCTTCGACGACTGGCCGCTGCAGGGGGTGAGCGCCTACTGCGGCGCCCTCTGGATCGCGGCGCTGGAGGCGGCCCTGGCCATGGGCCAGCGGCTGCAGCTGGAGCTGGGGCTCGACACCAGCAGCGAGCAGCGCCAGTTCAGCCACTGGCTGGAGCAGAGCCGCGCCAACTTCGACCGCCTGCTGTGGAACGGCGAGTACTACGCCATCGACGCCGGCAGCGGCACGCCGGTGGTGATGGCCGACCAGCTCTGCGGCGACTTCTACGCCCGTCTGCTGGGCCTGCCGCCGGTGGTGAGCGACGAGCGCGCCCGCTCGGCCCTGAAGGCCATCCGCGAGGCCTGTTTCGAGCGCTTCGAGGGCGGCCGGCTGGGGGTTGCCAACGGCCTGCGCCGCGACGGCACCCCCCTCGACCCCGACGGCACCCACCCCCTGGAGGTGTGGACCGGCATCAACTTCGGCCTGGCCGCCTACTACCGCCTGATGGACGACACCGGCACCGCCCTGGCGATCACAGGCGCGGTGGTGGAGCAGGTGTACAGCGGCGGGCTGCAGTTCCGCACTCCCGAGGCGATCACGGCCGCGAACACCTTCCGGGCCTGCCACTATCTGAGGGCGATGGCGATCTGGGCCCTGTGGGCCACCCACACCAACTGGCAGGTGATCCCGGGTGCTGAGCGACAGCCATGAACATGCCCGCTGTGCTGGCCCTGCTGCTGGCCCTGCTGCTGGGACTGGCCCAGCCGCCGGCCGCCCAGGCCCTGCTGCACAACCACCCGGATGAAACCGGCACACCAGTGCTGCGCAGCCTGGAGAGCCTGCGCGATCTGGATTATCAGAGCTGGCAGCTGGTGGCCTACCGCGAGGGCCCGACGGGCGGACCGCTCACCCTGCGCATCGTGGGCTACCCGGGCAAGGTGCGGCTGGATCACCCCACGTCGCTGCAGGTGGAGAGCGGCCGGCTGCAGTGGCACCTCGACGACATCACCCTGGCCAACCCCAAGCTGGCCGGCGATGGCCGCGCCGCCGCCGCCGAATTCAACCTGGCGCCCCTGCTGGCCGACCTCGACCGCAATCGTCCCCTGCGCCTGCAGCTACCAGGGGTGTTCGTGGAGCTGCCGGTGCCGCCCTACGTGGTGGCCGAGTGGCGCAGCCTGCTCGGTTAGCTGAACCAAGGATCACCAGCCGCGGCGCTGATCCCGATCGCTCTAGATGCTCTCAGAGGCCAGGGGAACCAACCATGGCCTGCCCTCGGTTCTGCTGGGCGCTCGAGGCCCAGGGGCTGCTCAACACACCGCTGCAGCTGGGCCAACGTTCCACCGATCGGGATGTGTGGCTGTGGGTGCCAACCGGGATCAGCCACAGCCAGGGCAGTCCCTGGACATCGGCCCTGGGGCTGAGCCAGTGGGAAAAGAGCAACGAGCTCAACTTTGTGGTGGGCGGCCCAGCCGGAGACGCGCAGTTCCTGCCGGCGTCAGCCGACTTCATCCGCCACTTCCCGCACATGAGTGCGGTGGGCGCCCGCCAGCACCCGCAGCAGGGACCACTGCTCGACCACGGCTCTGGTGGTGGCGACGGTGACCTCGCCGCGCATGCACGGCCTGGCTCAGGGCTGCCCTGGCTTGGGGGAGGGGGGGGTGGGCGTGAGATCACCCCGTTTGGGGGTAGCATGACCCTATTCCTGAGTTCTGCGACCCTCTCTGGGGGTGCGGCTGACCCAGTCATGAACCCCGTCCTTGAGGCGATTTTCGGCAACCGGACGGCAGCTTGGGTGCTGTTGTTTTTGCAGTGCTATGGCGAAGGTCATGCACTGCGCATCGCCAAAACCTTCGGTTTTGGGTTGAATATGACCCAGCGTCAGCTGAAACGACTGGAAGAAGAGGGGGTGCTGGTGAGCCGACTGGTAGGTAACATCCGCCTCTTTTCCTTCAATGACCGGAATCCAACCGTGCGCAATCTCAAGGAGCTATTAGAAGCCGAACTCAAGCTGCTACCGAATGAACAAGTGCAGCAGTATTTTCGAGAGCGGCAACGTCCGCGTCAATCGGGCAAAGCCTTGGTGCATCATGGCTGAAATCACAGAAGCCACCAGCATTGAGGAACTGGCGGTGATCATCAGTGAGGCATTGGAGGCCACTGGGATTACCGCCACCTTGTCGGGCGGTGGCGCGGTATCGATCTACAGCAATAACCAGTACATGAGTCATGACCTTGATTTTGTGACTTCGGCGGACCCCAAGAGCCTGCTTAGGGCGATTGCTCCCTTGGGCTTCGTCCAGGGTTCAACAAAGCGGCTCTATGAACATCCACGCACGACGTGGTTGGTTGAATTCCCTGCCGGTCCCCTCGCCTTTGGAGATCTCTATATTGGAGACCCTCGATCAATCGACATTCTTCGGACTGTGCATGGATCCTTGCGCGTGATCACGCCAACTCTTTGCGTGATTGATCGGTTAGCGGCTTACTTCCATCATTGCGATCGGCAATGCTGGGATCAAGCGGTCATAGTTTGCCGAAGCCATTCGATTGACTGGGATGCTATTGGCAGCTGGGCAAAAAACGAGAGGCCAGAGTTCAAAGAAGTCGAGAGATTGCGAGCAGAGGCTGATTGCCAGGCATGAGACCACGTCGCCATGGAATAGACGATGGTGATCACGCGCCGTACGTGCACACCGCTCTCATCTGCAGTGGGCCGCTGCCGCCACAGGCCTGCTCTGGCCGCGGGGGCTGTGAGGCCTGCTTCAACGCCCCAGTGTGCGCCGGATGTCCTTAAGCAGCAGGTGAAGGGGATCGGTCGGTGAACGCTCGAACTCAGGGATCAAGTGCTCGTAGAAGCCCCGGGCCTGCTCGGATTCGGCATGCACCAGCAAGCCACGGCAGCCGATGTCGTCGCTGAGGCTGGCAATTCGGCTGATCACATCCAGCAGAAGGGCCGCACCGAGGCCCTGGCATTCATGGCGTTCGTCCACCCCCAGCCGGGCCAGCAATGCAACGGGCTGGGGATAGCGGCCGGCGCCACGGCTCAGCCGCTCCGGCAGGCCCGTGATACCTATGGTTGCCATGCACCAGGCGTAAGGCGAACTCCACCAGCCAGGTGGTCTGCTCCTTGGAGCGGCAGCGAAAAGCGGCAAGCTGGTGACGGGCCGCCAGCAGCTCCGGCGGGTTGTAGCGGCTCACGGATGGGGTGGTCCGCCGAAGGCTGGGAAAAGGGTGAGGGGCGCTCCAGCACTTTGCGGGTGATCACGCCCCGGTCCTGCGCCACCCGTAGCTCGGCCTTGCGCTTCTCAATCGCCAGAAACAGCACCAGCAACCCCACCCTGAGCAGGAACCAGGGCGAGGGCGGCAACATCGCTGCCACAGCTCCGGCAATCGCCCGCAGCAGAAAACCCGAGGCGATGCAGAACAGATCCAGCAGCGGCATCCGCTTGAGCTGCAGGGCTCCGCTACCCAGGCAGCAAAGCTCAGGCTCACCACCGCCAACACCGCAGCTGTGGTGAGCGCAGCAGGCACGCTCACCAGCCCGGCTGCGATCGGTCGATTGCGCTTGCTGGGATGGGCCCGATCGGCCGCCACATCCAGGCAGTCGTTCAGTAGGTAGATCGCGCTGGAGATCAGGCAGAACGCCACCAGCGCCCCTCCGGCTGGCAGCCAGAGATCCGCCTCAAAACGGAAGGCGAACAGCGGTGCGGCAAACACCAGCAGGTTCTTGGTCCACTGCCTCGGACGGCAGGCGGCCAACAGCGGATGCAGACCTAGGCGGCCAGCAGCCATGGTTCCGTGCTCCCTGAGCCGGCATGCGGCTGACCCGATAACGCTGGCCTCGGGATTGGCCCGGTGGCTTGGATCAACGAACAACAATTGAAGCCCACTGAGTAGCGAGGATCAGCGCCGGCCCTCAGCTACGAACCCGGCCACCTCAGCATCGCTGACGCCGTGAATGCGCGGGAGGGCCGTGAGTTCAGCCACAGCATGCTGCGGCCGAGGAGTCTTTTGCTTTCGGTCAGACGCCCGGAAGGACATCTCCGTGTGCTGTTCCATCGACTACCAAGCTCGACTCAAGGCCCGGGCCCTTCAATCATGCCTTTTGCCACCGCATCGCGCTGCTCAACGCTTCAACAGTCAACGTCGATCAGCTGCCTGAGTTCGGTTCGGCTGGCGTCGGAGGGGTCGAGGAGCAGCTGCGCAAGCGCTCGGCGGAATCGAGCTTCGCGATCCAGGCGTCGAGTTCCACGGTGCCACTCAAGGCAGAGATCAACCAGGAGAGCCGCTGACGCCACGACAAAGGCCGCGAGGCTCCAACCCAGCACGGCAGCGGTCGCTTCGGCCTGGTGGGCAGATTCAACGGGCCCATCGACAAAAAAGCGCAGCAGGGCCAGAAAGGCCAGCATGAAGCTGTCAACCTGAACGGTGGCGTTCACGTCTTCAGTGCCCCGTCACATATCAGGAGCCTGCAGCTGCCGGTGCCGCCCTACGTGGTGGTGGAATGGCGCAGCCTGCTCGGTTAGCTGAACGCCTTCTGATCGGCTGCACTGGTGATCCGCAGGGGTGACAACCCTCACCCGTACTGAGTTCTCCTCCACCTCCCGGCTGACCCTGCCCTCAGCTCAGGGGCTCTTGCTGCTGCCGGAATCGCCCAGGCCAGCGCTGCCGCGATCCCGCTCCCAGTTGATCACCATGCCGGCCACCGGCACCGCTAGGAAGATCCCCAGCAGGCCGGCGATCCGTTCCCCGAGGAACAGGGCCAGAAACACCACCAGGGGAGGAATCGAAAGCACCCGGCCCATCACCCGCGGCTGGAGCATGTTGTCCTGCACCTGCTGCAGCAGCACCGACACCGCCACCACAGCCAGGGCCAGGCCGTAGCCCTGGGTGGCCAGCACCACCACGCTGATGGTGATCACCCCGATGGTGGCGCCGATGCCGGGGATGGCATCGAGCAGCCCCACCACCAGGGCCAGGATCAGGGCGAACTTCACCCCCAGCAGCGTGAAGGCCAGCAGGCTGGTGCTGGTGAGGAACACCACCAGGGTCATCTGGCCGAGCAGAAAGCCGAGCACGTTGCGGCGCACGCTGCGGTGCAGCCGGCCGCGCAGCGGCGGCGGCAGAAGCTGGAGCAGGGCCCGCCACAGCCGGCCGTTGTCGGCGAGCATGTACACAGTGAGCACCACCAGAACAACCAGTCCCAGCACGTTGCCCACCGCGCCCCCCAACAGGCCGATGCCGGTGTCGAAGTTGGAGCGCACCAGATCGATGATGCGTTCCAGATCCAGCTGATCGAGGTAGGCCCCGAGGCGCCCGCGGAAGGGGAGTTGGGGATCGGCGATCACGGCCTCCAGCTGGGCCAGCAGCTGGCTGGCCTGACTCACCAGCTGCAGGCCCAGGGCCCAGGCCAGGGCCAGTCCGGCGGTCAGCGCCACAGCCACGGTGAGGGCGATGGCCAGTGGCCGCGGCAGCACCCGGCTCAGCCAGCACACCGGCACGTTGAGCAACATCGCCAGCGCCGCCGCGGCCGTGAACAGCAACAGCACCACCTCGAAGGTGGCGATCACCTGCATGGCAGCCCAGCCACTGGCCACCAGGAGCAGAAAGCGCAGCAACTGGGGATTGGAGGGGAGCCGCCAGTCCTCCCTGGGGGGCATGGTCTTGGCCGCGGGTGGGCCCACCATGACCCAGATGGCTCCCAACGTTGCGTCAGGCTGGTCACCATGGCAGCCGACACCCCTTGCCCTGACGAGCACCTTGCCTGCCCTGAGGCGGAAGCCAGGCGCTGGCGGCCGTGGATGCGGCGCGCCCTGCAGCTGGCTGCCCTGGCAAGCGGACACACCAGCCCCAACCCGCTGGTGGGAGCGGTGCTGCTCGATCGCCAGGACGTGCTGGTGGGCGAGGGCTTCCATGCCCGCGCCGGCGCACCCCACGCCGAGGTGATGGCCCTGGCCCAGGCCGGTGAGCGGGCCCGGGGCGGCACCCTGGTGGTGACCCTGGAGCCCTGCTGCCACCACGGGCGCACGCCGCCCTGCAGCGACGCCGTGATTCGGGCCGGCATCGGCCGGGTGGTGATCGCCATGGGCGACCCCAACCCGCGAGTGAATGGCGGCGGCATCGCCGCGCTGCGGGCCGCCGGGGTGCAGGTGATCAGCGGGGTGTGCAGCGCGGAGGCCCGGGAGCTGAACGCCGCCTTCCTGCACCGGATGGCCACGGGGCGGCCCCTGGGCATTCTCAAGTGGGCCATGGGCATCGATGGCCGCATCGCCCTCACCAACGGTGCCAGCCAGTGGATCAGCGGCCCGGCGGCCCGCCAGTGGGTGCATGGGCTGCGCAGGCGCTGCGACGCCGTGATCGTGGGCGGCGGCACCGTGCGCGCCGACGACCCCCTGCTCACCAGCCGCGGCCAGCGCCAGCCCGAGCCGCTGCGGGTGGTGCTCAGCCGGAGCCTCGATCTGCCCACCGAGGCCCGCCTCTGGGACCAGTGCGCCGCCCCCACCCTGGTGGCCCATGGCGTGGAGGCACCCCCCCGGGCCCGCTTCAAGCTCGACGAGCTGGGAGTGGAGCGGCTGCTGTTGCCCAACTGCACGCCGACGGCCCTGCTTCAGGCCCTGGCGCAGCGGGGCTGCAACCAGGTGCTGTGGGAATGCGGGCCGGTGCTGGCCGCCGCCGCCCTGGGCGATGGCTGCGTGCAGCGCATCGCCGCCGTGATCGCCCCCAAAGTGATGGGTGGCACCCCCGCCCGCACGCCGGTGGGGGATCTGGGTTTCACTGCCATGAGCCAGGTGCCGTCCTGGCGGAGCCAGGACCCGCACAAGCTGGGCAGCGACCTGCTCTGGGAGCTGAACCAGCGCTAAGCGCGTCCACCCGCTGGCGGCAGCCCGGTCCCGCACCCACCGACACCCCGCCCGGAGCCCATGCCCGATTCCGTTGCGAGCTTTCCGCTGAAGCTGCAGCTGCCGCTCACCGGCCTGGTGCTGAGCCTGGTCAGCCTGGTGGTGATCAACCTGCTGGCCCGCCGCCTGCAGCGCGGCGGGCTGGCCCGAGGTCTGCTGGTGTCAGCGCGGCGCAGCGTCAGCGCCACGATCCTGCTTGCCGCCCTGGGCTGGTGGATCGGAGCGCTGCTCTCTCCCGAGCTGATCAGCCTGGAGCGCAATGGAGCCGAGCTCCGCGACCTGGTGCTGGTGCTGGGTGTGACCTGGACCCTGCTGCGCTGGAAACGGGAGCTGGGCACCAACAGCCAGGCCTACGCCACCCAACTGCTGCCGGCGATGGAGGAGAAGGATCAGATCTTTCTCTGGGATGTGCTCACCAAGGTGATCGGCATCGCAGCGCTGGTGATCCTGGCTCTGGAGGTGATGCGCCTGCTGGGGGTGTCAGCGGCCCTGCTGGTCACGGCCGGCGGCTTCGGCGCGGCGGCGGTGGGCTTCGGCGCCCAGGGCATCGTGTCCAACTCCCTGAGCGGACTGAGCCTCTACATCAACCGCCCCTTCGTGGTGGGCGACTTCATCGAAATTCCCTCGGAAGCGCTGATGGGCACCGTGGAAAACATCAGCTGGTTCTACACCCGCCTGCGGTCGCTGGAACGGCAGCCCGTGTTTGTACCCAACACCATGTTCACCAACAAAACGGTGGTGAACATCGCCGAAACCGACAACCGGCGGATCTGGATCGAGTTCGGCATCACCTACAACGACCGTGAGCGCATCCCGGCGATCGTCGCCGACCTGGAGCAGGTGCTGAGCGACCATCCCGATGTGGACCCGGACAAGGCCAGGGCCGTGAACTTCACCGGCTACGGCGACTCCAGCCTCGATCTGCGTCTGCTCTGCCACGCCAGCAGCGGCGATGTGGTGGCGGCCTGGGCCCTGCAGCAGAACCTGCTGCTGCGCATCGGCGACGTGGTGGAGGCCCACGGCGCTTCAATGCCCTTCCCCACCCGCACCCTCATACAAGCTCCGGGTGGGCCGGATCGCCCTTGAAGGGCCCCTCCACCCTGGAGGTGATCCAGCCTCCGTAGAAGCCTCCGGGCTGGGGAATCACCCGCTCGCCGTCCACCCAGCAGCCATCCATCAGCGCCGGATACACGGCGATCCAGCCGGCCAGCGCGGCGAAGGCCCCGCTGGGCTCGGGGTAGGTCCAGGCGGCGCGGCGCAGCCGCAGCTCCCCCGCAGAGCCGGGATCGCGCACCAGGTCGAAATAGCGCGCCACCCCCTTCCACTCGCAGAAGCTGGCGCCGGGGCAGGGCTGCAGCAACGCCTGGAGCACGGCCTCGGGCGGCAGGTAGTAGGTGGGCGGATGGAAGGTCTCCAGCACCCGCAGGGAGCGGTGGGTCTCGGCAAGCAGCAGCCCCAGGGCCTCCACCCGCACCAGCTCGGTGCTGGCCACCAGGGCCGGTGGCCGCGGATAGTCACACACCCGTTCGCTCATGGCATCGGCAACGCCAGCTGGGGCTGGTCTAGGGGCAGGCGCTGCCATCCGGTGGGATCCCAGGGCTGCAGCAGGGGCAGCAGACGTTGCCGGCCGGCCCCGTCGGCGGCCTCCAGCCAGAGGGCCTCGGCGCCCTCGGGGATCACCACCGGCATGCGGCCGTGGATGGGGGCGATCAGGACATTGGGCCGGGTGGTGAGCACGCAGCAGCTGTCCAGCTGCTCGCCGGATGGGCCCAGCCAGCGCTCCCACAGCCCGCCCAGCCAGAACGGCGCGCCATCCTGGCGGGCGATGCAAAAGCCCTTCTCAAAAAAAGCATCAGCGGGAATCAGGCAGCGCCGGTGGCGCCAGGCGCCGCGGAAACTGGGTTTCTCTGCCACCGTCTCGCTGCGGGCATTGATCGGCCGGGCCGCGCCGCGGGGCTCCCGCACCCAGCCCGGCAGCAGCCCCCAGAGGGCCAGATCCACCCGGGGCCGGCCCTGCTCCAGACGCTGAAGCAACAGCGGTTCGCCGGGCCGGATCAGGGGCCTGGGGGCGTAGTGGCGCTCGAGACCCTCCGGCAGGGGCCCCCGCAGGCGGGGCAGCAGGGCATCCAGGCGGCTGGTGAGGGAGTAGCGACCGCACATGGCCGTGGAGCTGGGAGTGGGGATGGATCGGCTCAGGTCCAGTGTGGCGTCAGCGTTGGCCCTGAGCGGAGGAATTCGGTTCTCCCACCCCTGCAGTGGATCGGCATTCCCGCTCCAGGCCTAGCTTGGGCCGAGTGATCCGTCCGCGCCATGCCCATCCGCCAGGACGACAACCGCCCGACGCGCCGCTTCGGTTTGATCAACCTGCTGCTGATCGGCCTCGGTGTGCTGTTGCTGTTCAGCAATTTCCTGCCCAACAACTCGATGCAGCAGGTGCCACGGGTGCCGTACTCGCTGTTCATCGATCAGGTGAACGACGACACGGTGAGCCGCGCCTACATCACCCAGGACCAGATCCGCTACGAGCTCAAGGAGCCTCCCGCCGAAGGGGCCCCCACGGTGCTGGCCACCACGCCGATCTTCGACATGGACCTGCCCCAGCGGCTGGAGCAGCACGGGGTGGAGTTCGCCGCTGCTCCCCCTCAGAAACCTAATTTCTTCACCACCCTGCTGAGCTGGGTGGTGCCGCCGCTGATCTTCATCCTGGTGCTGCAGTTCTTCGCCCGCCGCAGCGGCATGGGCGGCGGTGCCCAGGGAGCGCTCAGCTTCACCAAGAGCAAGGCCAGGGTCTATGTGCCTGATGAGGAATCACGGGTCACCTTTGCCGATGTGGCCGGGGTCGATGAGGCCAAGACCGAGCTCACCGAGATCGTCGACTTCCTCAAGAAGCCCGAGCGCTACGCCGCCATCGGGGCCCGCATCCCCAAGGGCGTGTTGCTGGTGGGCCCTCCAGGCACCGGCAAAACCCTGCTCTCGAAGGCGGTGGCCGGTGAGGCAGGGGTGCCCTTCTTCATCATCTCCGGATCGGAGTTCGTTGAGCTGTTCGTGGGTGCCGGCGCCGCCCGGGTGAGGGATCTGTTTGAGGAGGCCAAAAAGAAAGCCCCCTGCATCATCTTCATCGACGAACTCGATGCCATCGGCAAGAGCCGCTCCGGCTCGATGGGCGTGGTCGGTGGCAACGACGAGCGCGAGCAGACCCTCAACCAGCTGCTCACCGAGATGGATGGCTTCAGTGCCCAGGACAAGCCGGTGATCGTGCTGGCCGCCACCAACCAGCCCGAAACCCTCGATGCCGCCCTGCTGCGGCCCGGCCGCTTCGACCGCCAGGTGCTGGTGGACCGCCCCGACCTCTCGGGACGCCGCACCATCCTGGAGATCTACGCCAAGAAGGTGAAGCTGGCCGAGGGAGTGGATCTCGATCGCATCGCCCAGGCCACCGCCGGTTTCGCCGGAGCCGACCTGGCCAACCTGGTGAACGAAGCGGCCCTGCTGGCCGCCCGCGGCTACCGCACGGCGGTGGAGCAGGGCGACCTCAACGAGGCGATCGAGCGCGTGGTGGCCGGCCTGGAGAAGAAGAGTCGGGTGCTGCAACCCGACGAGAAGAAGGTGGTGGCCTATCACGAGGTGGGCCACGCGATCGTGGGACACCTGATGCCCGGCGGCAGCAAGGTGGCCAAGATCTCGATCGTGCCGCGCGGGATGAGCGCCCTGGGCTACACCCTGCAGCTGCCCACCGAAGAGCGCTTCCTCAACTCCAAGGAAGATCTCGAGGGCCAGATCACCACCCTGCTGGGCGGCCGCAGCGCCGAGGAAGTGGTGTTCGGGGAGGTCACCACCGGTGCCGCCAACGACCTGCAACGCGCCACCGACATCGCCGAGCAGATGGTGGGCACCTTCGGCATGAGCGAAACCCTCGGCCCCCTGGCCTACGACAAACAGGGCGGCAGCCGTTTCCTGGGTGGTCCCAGCAACCCCCGGCGGGTGGTGAGCGACTCCACGGCCCAGGCCATCGACAAGGAGGTGCGCGGCCTGGTGGATCGGGCCCATGACCGGGCCCTGTCGATCCTCCACCACAACCGCGAGCTGCTGGAGACGATCTCCCAGAAGATCCTCGACAAGGAGGTGATCGAGGGCGACGAACTCAAGGAGCTGCTGGCCAGCAGCACCCTGCCCCAGGAAGCCGCCCTGGTGGCCTGAGCGTCTTGCCCACCGGGCTCGTTGCTTGACGGCGAGCCCCTCGATCCCGCATAAGGAATGTTTGTTGTGGCCCCGATGCCGTCCGCCTCAGCGCAGTCCGCCTCAGCCGCCGCCTGCCTCGGGGAGCTGCGCGGCCGCGACCTGCTTTCCTCCGCCGACCTGTCGGCCGATCAGACCCATGCTCTGCTGGGCCTGGCCAGCGCTCTCAAACAGGGGCAGCTGCGGGTGGACCTCAGCGGCAAGGTGCTGGGCCTGATCTTCCTCAAGGCCTCCACCCGCACCCGGGTGAGCTTCTCGGTGGCGATGGGACGCCTCGGCGGTCAGGTGATCGACCTCGATCCCTCGGTGACCCAGGTGGGGCGTGGTGAACCGGTCGCTGATACCGCCAGGGTCCTGAGCCGCTTCGTGGATGCACTGGCCATCCGCACCTTCGAGCAACGCGAGGTGGACGAGTACGCCCACTGGGCTTCGATTCCGGTGATCAACGCCCTCACCGACCTGGAGCATCCCTGCCAGGCCCTGGCCGACTACCTCACCCTGCAGGAAGCGTTCGGTGAGCTGGAGGGCCTCACCCTCAGCTACGTGGGTGACGGCAACAACGTGGCCCATTCGCTGATGCTCTGCGGCGCCCTGCTGGGTGTGAACGTGCGGGTGGGGTGCCCGCCAGACTTCGCGCCGGATGACGGCATCCTCCAACGCGCCCGCTCCCTGGCCGCCGCGCAGGGCGCACGCGTGGAGGTGGTGCACGACCCTGTTGCCGCCGTGCGCGGTGCCCAGGCCCTCTACACCGACGTCTGGGCGTCCATGGGCAAGGAGGAGGAGAAGGAGGCCCGCGAGCAGGCCTTCGCTGGCTGGTGCCTCAATGAAGACCTGCTGGCCGAGGCCGACCCGCGGGCGATCGTGCTCCACTGCCTGCCCGCCTACCGGGGCCTGGAGATCAGCGCCGGGTTGATCGAGGGCGGGGCCAGCCGGGTGTTCGACCAGGCCGAGAACCGCCTGCACGCCCAGCAGGCCCTTCTGGCGGCTCTGCTGGGCGGAGTGTGAGCACAACGGCGACCGAGGTGAGGGTGGGCGGGGCTGGACAAAACGTCCGCTGACGGGTACATCTGTATCAGTACTCGTGTTCCCCGCAGGCCGTGGCGATCTCCCCACTCCGATCCCTCTCCGGGCGATCCATACCAGGCGGATCCGGACGCCAGGAGCTCACCGCGGCCCAGCAGGAGCTCTACGACTGGCTGGCTGACTACATCAGCCAACACCGCCACAGCCCCTCGATCCGCCAGATGATGCAGGCCATGGGCCTGCGCTCGCCGGCGCCGATCCAGAGCCGGCTGCGCCACCTCCAGCAGAAGGGATGGCTCACCTGGGAGGAGGGCCAGGCCCGCACCCTGCGCCTGCTGGGCCAGGAGACCGGCGGCGTGCCGGTGCTGGGGGCCGTGGCGGCCGGCGGGCTGGTGGAAACCTTCGACGACGTGCAGGAGCACCTGGATCTGCAGGCCGTGATCGGCGGCCGCGAGTTGTTCGCCCTCAGCGTCAACGGCGACTCGATGGTCGACGCCCTCATCGCCGACGGCGACGTGGTGCTGATGGAGCCGGTGCACGATCCCAGCCGCCTCAAGCCGGGCACGATCGTCAGCGCCCTGGTGCCCGGCAGCGGCACCACCCTCAAGCACTTTCACCGCCAGGGGGGCACCGTGACCCTGGAGGCGGCCAACCCGGCCTATGCGCCGATCGTGGTGCCCGCCGACCAGGTGACGGTGCAGGGGCGCCTGGTGGCGGTGTGGCGCCAGGTGTGAAGGGGAGCGGGAGGGCCAGGGTGTAATCTCCTTCTGCGGAACACCAGACCCGCACCCACAAGGGGCCATAGCTCAGCTGGTAGAGCACCTGCATGGCATGCAGGGGGTCAGGAGTTCGAGTCTCCTTGGCTCCACTTGGATCTCAACCACGAAGCCCTGGCGCAGGAGCTTCATCCTTTTCACTGTCTGCCGGCCATTGACGCCGGGATCGAGCCAGGTTTCGTGGCTCGACTGCCTGGCCTGAGTGATCGTGGCCCAAGACCACACCCTGCCAGGCGACCCTCGGGTCATGCCGCCAAAGGCTGTCTACAGACCGGACGAAAACGAAGCAATGCCGTTCTCATCAACGGTCAACAGACCGGGGCCATAGGAAAATCGACCTCCATTGATGCCTTCCAAAATGTTGAATCCAGAGACAATCAGATGGGCGTCTGCCGTACTAACACGATCGTCCGTCACGGTATAAACTCCTTCTGGGAGCACCAGGGTGTCTTGCCCCTTTCCACCCTTGACGCGCGCCCTCTCACCTTGAAGTGATTCGCCGTAATCGTATTCACGATTGGCATCAAAACCGATCAGGCGGTCGTTCCGGTGACCCAGTCGAATGGTGTCCCATTGGGAGTCCCAGAGGTCGATCCCGCCATATCGGACATCGAGCGTGTCATCCCCGGCGCCCAGATCCACGCGGCACCATCACCCATCGAAATCCCGCCAAGGCCGCAGGAGATCTCATCGCCTCCGACGTCGATGCGATCATTGCCAGACCCGGTATCAATCGAGCCACCGGAAAGGAAGACTCCGGACGCTGTGATCACATCGTTACCCTTGCCGGTGTTCACGAAGCCATCCTCCCAGACCTGCAAGGGCCCTCTGGCAACAGCAATCCGATCTCGCCCCCGACCACTATCCAGGAATCCATTGCGATTGTTGACAGCTAGAAGACGAATGAAACGGCGTCCAGTAACGAGGTTATTCCCAGCCCCCATTGATGTTCCCCATACAACCTGATGCCAGCACTGCTGCGAATCGTGTCATCGCCTTGCCGTAGACGGATAACTCCCTTACGACCGTTCCAGATGCCGGGCTTATCCAGACTTCCCTCAACAACGTCATCACGACGCGAGCCTCGCAACAGCACCTGATTGATGCCATCCAACACAAAGGCCTTGCCCATCACTCATGCGCCCCAGAACGCATTAGGGCGATCAATTAATGTTTCTTAATCGCGGATCAGGCAGCATATTCAGCACTGCAATCGGCAAGCTTTTCGATCACTGACCGACGGAGATGGCTTTTCTTGAGATGGCTTTTCTTGAGATGATTGACTTGAGGCTTATCGTCTCAGATCGGGCTTCTTGTCTCGCCCCCCCCCTGATCTGCTGTCAGCCTGTTTGAGGCAACGCATCCAGGGCCGTTTGCTTTCAAGCATCGTCACCATCTCGCGCCTGCACTGCCTTGGCATGAAGCCAATCCCTCACACCACGCGCCTGCGCCAACAGGCCGCGAGCAACGCCAGCACCAGCAGCGGCAGCTCCCCCCAGCGGGCGTAAGGGGTGAGTGCCGACAGGACCGGTACGCTGAGCAGATCGGTGGCCGGCAGGGAGGGCGAAAGGCGCTGGGCAATCCATCCCCGTGGGGAGATCAGCCCGCTGGGGCCGGTGTTGGCCACACTCACCAACCAGCGGTTGCTCTCGATCGCCCTCAACTGGGCCAGCGCCTCGAACTGGCGCTGCAGCACCAGGGGGTACGGATCGAGATTGGCACTGGCCAGCAACCAACCAGCCCCATCCCGCGTGGCGACACTCAGGGCATGACCGTCGGCGATCTCATAACAGATGGCGACCCCGATAGCCGCCGGCACGCGGGGAAACAGGCGCGAGGGCGGACCCGGCTCGACACCCCCCACCGCCGAAAGGCCGCTCCAGCGCACCAGCCCCTGAAACGGCACCCACTCCCCCAGCAGCACCACCCGGTGCTTGTCAATGGCTCCCTCGGGCACCCGGCTGCCAACCGGAAAGCGCAGCAGGGCGCTGCGCTGCTCAGGCACACCGGCGGGGGAAACGGCGGTGCGGAAGCCACCGCTCAGCAGCTCAACCGCGGCCGGCTCGGGAAGCACCGGATCAAGTTCCAGTGCCCCTTCCGGCAGCACCACAAGGTTGGATCCCCGGAGCTGGGCCTCCTCCAGACCCGCCCGTAGCTGGCGCTGGAGCCGCTGCCGCGAGGCCCACTGAGCTTTCTCCCGGGTGGCGATGGCGGGCTGCAGCACCAGCACTCTTTCCTGAACCGCACCATCCGCCGCCTGGTCGCCGCTGTGGAGCAGGCCCAGGCCAGCGCCATGGAGCAGCAGCACGGGCAGCAGCAGCAGCGGCAGCAGCTGGAGTCCGAGTCGCCGCCGCTCCCGGAACCCCCACCAGATCCACCAACCGATGAGCAGCTGCAGGGCCGCCACCAGGGCCGCCCCGCCCAGCAGGGCAAAGCCCGCCAGGGGCGGGTCACCCGGCAGGGCCGATCCCCCCAGGCCGATCCAGAACAGGGGCCCGCGGGCCAGCCCCACCTCCCCCAGGCCCCAGCCCAGGGCCAGGAGGACGGCACTGCTGGGCCGGGAAGGCCCCAGCCGGGCCGCCCACCAGCCCCAGATCGCCAGCAATCCGCCCCCCAGAGCCGAGAGCAGGAGCAACAGCAGCCAGCAGAGGGGCAGGCTCAGGGCCAGGGGAACCCCGATCCAGTCGAGGGGATGGAGGGCCAGCAACCAGCGGTGGCTCACCAGCACCGCCGCGGCCCCCCAGCAGGCCGCGGCCCGCACCGGCAGCGGTCCCGCCACCAGGGCCCAGAGCTGCGCCAGTGCCAGCCACAGCAGCGGCACCACCCCCGCCGGCGGCAGAGTCCAGCCAGCCAGGGCCCCACCCAGGGCGGCGAGCGCCAGAACCCGGGCAGCTCCCGGCAGCAGCTCGACGCGTGATGTCATGGCCAGTCAGGGTAGGAAGCGCCATGGTTGGGCTGATTGAGCCCACTGCTGTCGATGGATCCGAACAATCCCCTGCAACAACTGCTGCTCAGGGGCCTGGGCACCACCTCGCTGCTGGCCGACCGGCTGCGCTACGTGAGCCAGGAGTGGGTGCGCAGCGGCAAGCTCGACCCCAGCCACGCCCCAGCCCTGGTGGAGGACGTGCTCAAGGCCCTGCGGGGCGACACCCCGGGGCTCGAGCAGCAGGCCGAACGGCAGCTGGAGCGCAACCGCGATCAGCTGCTGCAGGATCTGGGCGTTCCCCTGCAGCGGGAGCTGGACGAACTGCGGGGCCGCATCGACCGGCTGGAGCAGACCATGCGCCAGCGCGGCCAGGGCGAACGGGACGGCGAGGCCGGCGGCAGGTGAGTCACAATCGGGCCAGTTCCCCCCTGGCCATGCGTGACATCCTGATCAGCTCCGGCGTCTGTGTGGCCTGCCTGCTGCTGGCCCTGATCAGCCAGCTGGTGAGTCCCACCCCGATGGCGGCGGCCAGCGAGCCGCCCGCCGCCCAGGAAGCCCCCTTCAGCACGGCGGTGGCCCGCGGCACCACGGCGGTGAGCAGTGCTGCTGAGCGCGACGCCTTCGAGCTCGATCCCGAGGATCCCAACCCCACCCTGTTCACCATGGCCCCCGACAGCACAACGTCAGACAACAGCGAGCCCCAGCTGGCCCAGGCCAGCCTCCTGGGTGGCGAGCTGGTGGCTCCCAAGGAGCGCGTCACCGAGAGCGGCCTGCGCATCACCGACCTGCAGATCGGGGACGGTCCCGAGGCCAGTTCCGGCCAGACCGTGGTGGTGAATTACCGCGGAACACTGGAGAACGGCCGCGAATTCGACAGCAGCTACGGCCGCGGCCCCTTCTCCTTCCCCCTGGGGGCCGGCCGCGTGATCCGCGGCTGGGATGAGGGGGTGGCCGGCATGCAGGTGGGCGGCAAGCGCAAGCTGGTGATTCCGCCCGATCTGGCCTACGGCCAGCGGGGCGCCGGGGGGGTGATTCCTCCCAACGCCACCCTGACCTTCGAGGTGGAACTGCTGGAGATCAAGGGCTGAGGCCCCCGGCCAGAGGCTGAAGCGGCGGCTGGCGGGGGACGGGGAACCCTGTGTCCAGGCGCGCTCGTTAGGATCGCTGTGCCGAACGGTCCACCGCTTGGCAACATCCAGCAATACTTCGTGTTTCATGGCTCACACGCTCCCTGCCCTGCCCTACGACCTCGACGCGCTGGAGCCTCACATCTCCCGCCAGACCCTGGAGTTCCACCACGGCAAGCACCACAACGCCTACGTCACCAACCTCAACAAGCTGGTGGCCGGAACCGATCTCGAGAGCAAGAGCCTGGAGGACACGATCGTCAGCGTCGCCGGTGATGCCGGCAAGGCCGGTGTGTTCAACAACGCCGCCCAGGTGTGGAACCACAGCTTCTACTGGCAGTGCATGAAGCCCGGTGGCGGCGGCCAGCCGAGCGGCGCCCTTGCCGACAAGATCAACGCTGATTTCGGCAGCTTTGAGGCCTTCGTGGAGCAGTTCAAGACGGCCGGTGCCACCCAGTTCGGCAGTGGCTGGGCCTGGCTGGTGCTCGATGGCGACACCCTCAAGGTGATCAAGACCGGCAACGCCGACCTGCCCCTGGCCCACGGTCAGAAGGCCCTGCTCACCATGGATGTGTGGGAGCACGCCTACTACATCGACTACCAGAACCGCCGCCCCGACTACATCACCACTTACCTCGAAAAGCTGGTGAACTGGGACTTCGTGGCCGCCAACCTGGCCGCCGCCTGACCCCCCCCCGCAACACACCCACCAGGCCCCCGGCGATCCCGGGGGCTTTTTGCGGCTCACCCCCGGGCACCCTCCAGCAGCGCCTCGGGGGCGATCCACATGGCATCGCCATAGGAGAAGAAGCGGTAGTGGCGCTCGATCGCCTCGGCGTAGAGAGCCAGCAGGCGCTCTCGCCCGATCAGGGCACTCACCAGCAGCAGCAGCGAACTCTTCGGCAGGTGGAAGTTGGTGAGCAGGCCCTCCACCACGACGAAGCGGTAGCCCGGCTGGATCACCAGGTTCACCGGACCGGCATGGGGCGCCAGCTTTCCGCCATGGAGCTGGGCCACCGCCTCCAGGCTGCGCACGCTGGTGGTGCCGATGGCGATCACCCGGCCGCCGCGGGCCCGGCAGGTCGCAACGGCTGCCACCAGCTCCGCCGACACCTCCACCCACTCGCTGTGCAGCTCCAGGCGGCGGAGATCTTCGCTCTCCAGTGGGCGGAAGGTGCCCAGGCCCACATGCAGGGTGGTGGTGGCCAGCTCCACGCCACGTTGACGGATGGCCGCCAGCAGGTCGTCGCTGAGGTGCAGGCCCGCGGTGGGGGCGGCCACGGCCCCGGGGCGAGCGGCGTAACGGGTCTGGTAGCGCTCGTTGTCGCTGGCGTCGTGCTCGTGGATGTAGGGCGGCAGGGGGATGGCGCCATAGCGAACCAGCAGCGGCTCCAGAGCCGCCGCATCCGTGCAGTCAGGTGGAAACTGCACGATCCGTCCGCCGGTGTCCGGATCGCTGCCGAGCACCTGCACGGCCAGGGGCGGCTGCCCCTCGGCCACCACCTCGATCCAGTCACCGCTCTGGAGCTTCTTGGCCGGTCTGGCCAGGCACAGCCACTGGCCCGCCGCCCCAGCGAGCCAGGGCTCCAGCACCAGCAGCTCAACGGCGCCGCCAGTCGGCCGCCGCGCCTGGAGCCGCGCCCGCAGCACCCGGGTGTCGTTCACCACCAGCAGATCGCCGGGCCGCAGCTCCCACTGCAGATCCCACACGCTCAGGTGACGGGCATGGGGAGCAGGGCCCACCCCGGCCGGATCAACCGCCAGCAGCCGGGCGGCGTGGCGGGGTTCCACCGGCCGCTGGGCTATGTGCTCCTCAGGCAGGGGGAAGCTGTAGCTGGACAGCCGCAGATCGGCTGACTCAGAGGGCAAGGCTCTCGGGACTGGTCTCGATCAGCTGGGCCAGGTCCTTGAGGAAGGCGGCGGCATGGGCGCCGTAGATGGTGCGATGGTCGCAGGTGAGGTTCACCTGCATCTGGTTGGCCACCCGGATCGCGCCATCCTTGCCGGCCACCACCGTGGGCCGCGAAGCGGCCACCGCCAGGATCGCGCCGGTGCCCGGGGGCAGGATCGCATCAAAGCGGTCGACGCCGAACATGCCCAGGTTGGAGAGGGTGAAGGTGCCGGTGCTGTACTCCTCGGGCTGCAGCTGCTTGCTGCGGGCCCGGGCCACCAGGTCGGCCCAGCTGCGCGCCAGCGAATAGATGTCGGTCTGGTCAGCGCCCGACAGCACCGGCGTGATCAGGCCGCCGTCCTCCATGGCCACCGCCACCGCCACATTCACCGCCGCCGGATAGGCCATGGCGCTGCCATCGGCGCTGGTGGCCGCATTCACCTGGGGATGGCGGGCCAGGGTCACGGCCACGGCCTTGGCCAGCAGGGCCGTCATCGTCACGCCCTTGCTCTTCACCTGCTTGTAGAAGGCGTCCAGCTTGGTGGTGGTGATCGTGTAGCCCACCCGGAAGCAGGGCACCGCCAGGCTGGCCACCATGTTGCGGTTGACCGCGTTCTGCAGGGTGTTGAAGGCCACGGCTTCGCCCGGCCGCCCGAACGCCTGGCCCGCCGGCGCAGGAGCCGGAGCCGCAGCGCCATTGCCGCCACCTGCACCAGCCGCCGCACCGGCGGCTGGTGCAACCGCTGGCCCGCTGCCCTCGGCCACCCGCGGCACGCTGATCGGCTGGCCAGTGGCCGCCAGCACGTCCTCGGCCTGGATGCGGCCGTGGGGCCCGCTGCCCCGCAGGGCATTCAGATCCACCCCCAGCTGGCCCGCCAGCTTCTTGGCGCGCGGCGAGGCGACCACGCGGCCGCTGGCGCTGGAGGCGGGGGCGACAACCGGGGCAGCGGCAGCCGCGGGGGCCGGGTCCGGGGCCGGGGCGGCAGCCACCGGGGCAGGGGCGGGCGCCGGCGGGGCGGCGGCCGCAGCTGGAGCTGGAGCGGGTGAGGCCGCTGCCGCATTGGGCTTCTCCACAGCCGCGGCGGGAGCAGCCGGAGCCTTGGCGGCAGCCTCGGCGATCTCCGCCTCGGTTTCCACGATCAGACCGATGGTCTCGCCCACCGGCGCCGTGCCGCCGGCGGGCATCAGCACAGCGGCCAGATATCCCTCCTGAAAGGCCTCCACGTCCATGTCGGCCTTGTCGCTCTCCACCACCAGCACCGATTCGCCGCGCTCCACGCGCTCGCCGGGCTGCTTGAGCCACTCCACGATCTTCCCCTCGGTCATCGTCGAGGAGAGGGCGGGCATGAAGATTTCGTGGGTGGCCAACGGGATGCGCCGCAGTGTCGGCCGGATTTTACGAGCTCTGCCGCTGGCGCCCCGCTCAGAGGGCGCCGTCGATGGCCTCGATCACCCCATCGCGCACAAGCACGGCCGCCTGCAGCTTCTCCACCAGGTTGTCGCCCACCCCCACGGTCACCACGCTCTCCAGCTGGCCCTGCTCCACCACCTGCTCCATCTCCAGCTCGCTCACCTGGTGCTGCTGCTCGAGAATCTGGCGCTTCTGCTCCTCCAGCTCAGCCCGCTTGGCGGCCACCTGCTGCTGCACCGAGGCCACCTGGTCCTGCACGCGGGGATCGAGCGGGTTGAGGCTCTGGCGGCGGATCTCGTCCACCAGCTGCTGGCCCTCCCGCTCCAGCTGGGCGAGCTGACCATCGCTGTTGGCCAGGGCCGTGCCGAGTTCGCGTGCGGCGTCCTCCTTCCAGCGCGGGGTCACCACGGCCCGCACGGTGATCGAGCGCTTGATGGTGATCGTGCCGTCGGCCATGAACTCACTGCTGCAACGCTCAGGCTGTCAGTGGCCCTGCCGCCGGTCAACCACCACGGCCGGGACGCTCCGCTGGCAGGGTGAGCTGAGTTGCTTCGGCCCGTGGACACACTCAGCCCCGCCGATCTGCTCGCCGACCTCCGCCCCCGGCTGCGGGATCCGGCCGGCCTGCTGGTGGTGCAGGACCTCGATGGGGTGTGCATGGATCTGGTGCTCGACCCCCTCACCCGCCGGCTCGAGCCCAGCTACGTGCAGGCCGCCAGGCAACTCGACGGCCGCTTCAGCGTGCTCACTAACGGCGAGCACGAAGGCCGCCGCGGCGTCAACCGGCTGGTGGAGCGGGCCCTGGGGGAGGCCCACGATCCCAGCCGGCATGGGCTCTATCTCCCTGGCCTGGCGGCCGGCGGAGTGCAACTGCAGAACCGCCACGGCCAGGTGGCCACCCCCGGGGTGAATGCCACCGAGCTGGCCTTCCTGGAGACCCTCCCCGCCCGCATGGCCGATGAGCTGCGGGCCTGGTTGCCCGGCCTGCTGCCGCGGCTGGACGGCGACGACCTGGAGCGCCAGATCAACCTGGCTGTGCTCGACAACCCCCTCTCCCCCACCGTCAACCTCAACGGCCTATTCCAGCTCAGCGCCGCCGGTGAGCGGCCCGTGGCGCTGGCACGGGAGCTGCAGCAGGGGTTGCTCGAGCTGATGCAGAAGCTGCTGGAGGAAGCCGAAAGCCAGGGCCTGGAGGGCAGCTTCTTCCTGCACATCGCCCCCAACGTGCTCGATAGCGAGGGCCGCGAGCAGCCCGTGTGGGCCTCGGAGCGGGGCATCGGCACCACCGACGTGCAGTTCATGCTGCGCGGCGCCATCAAGGAGGCGGGGCTGCTGGTGCTGATCAACCGCCACATCGCCCGCCACCACGGTGTGCACCCCCTGGGTGAGGCCTTCAACGTGCGTTCGGCTCCCCGCCGCCACGCCGATCTGCTCGCCCTGGCGGCGGAGCGCATCCCGCCCTCGCTAATGCCCCAGCTGGTGGGCGTGGGCGACACCATCACCTCCACCCCCGGGCCCACACCCGGCAGCTGGCGCCGGGGGGGGAGCGATCGCGGCTTCCTCACCCTGCTGCAGGAGCTGGGCCGATGCTTCGAGCGGCCCAACCGGGTGGTGCTGGTGGACAGCAGTGGCGGCGAGGTGAGCCGGCCGTCGATGGCCGACGGCAATCTCAGCGGCCTCACCGACCCCGACGATCCCCTGCGGCTCGATGTCCTGTTCCCCGGCGGACCGGACCAGTACCGGGCCTTCTTCGGCGAACTCGCCGGATCCCTTCAGCGGTAGAGCGCCTCGATGGCCGCCGCGTCGCGCGCGGCGATGCAGTCGCGGCGCTGCTTCAGGGTCTGGGTGAGCAGGCCGTTGTCGATGCTGAACGGCTCCACCAGCGCCACCGCCCCCAGGCGCTCCTCGGGGCGAGCTCCGGGCCGGGCCGCCAGCAGGCGGTTGCACTCGCGGGTGAGAGCCCGGCGCAGGGCCGAATCGGCCATCACGCCCTCTGGCGGGGGCAGGCCGGCCTGGCTGGCGAAGGCCTCCAGCGGGTCGCGGCGGGGCACCAGCAGGGCGCCGAGCTGCTTGCGGTCGTGGCCCACGAGCATCACCTGCTCAATCAGCTCGCTGGCCACCAGCGCCTCCTCCAGGGGGCCGGGTTCGATGTTCTCGCCGCTGCTGAGCACGATCGTGTCCTTCGCCCGACCGGTGAGCACCAGAGAGCCATCGCTCAGCAGCCGGCCCAGATCGCCGGTGTCAAACCAGCCCTCGCCATCGAGCGCCTGGGCGGTGGCCTCGGGCTTGCCCCAGTAGCCCGCCATCACCTGGGGGCCCCGGGCCAGCACCAGACCCCGCTCACCGATCGCCAGGGGACGGCGCTGCTCGGGATCGACGATGCGGATGGCGGTGCTGGGCAGGGGCTGGCCGGCGCTGCCGCGGCGGTTGGCCCAGGGCCGGCGGCAGGTGAGCACCGGACTGGTCTCGGTGAGGCCATACCCCACCAGCAGCTCGATGCCGATGGCCTCGAAGAAGCTGTCCACGTGCAGGGCCAGGGCGCCGCCGCCGCTGATGGCGGTGCGCAGCCGCCCGCCCACCAGCTGGCCGCGCACCTTGGGCCAGAGCACGGCGGCGGCCAGCCGGTGCAGGGGCCAGCGCAGGGCGGCCTTCAGGGCCGCCGAGAGACGAGCGGCAGGGGGTTCCGGGGTCAGAGTGAGGTCGAGGGCCTGGCGGCGAGCCAGGCCGTAGGCGCGGCTGTTGGCCAGGGCCCGGCGGATCAGGCCCTGCCGCATCGGCGGCATGGCGCCCAGGGCCTCCTCGAACCCCGCCAGCAACGCCTCCCACAGCCGCGGCACGCTGATCAGGTACTGGGGCCGCACCCGCTGCAGATCACCCCGCAGCGCCTTCAGGGTGGTGTAGGTCTGGTGGCAGCCGGCCGAGAGCAGGAAGTACTCGGCGCTGCGCTCGTAGGAGTGCCAGATCGGCAGCACGCTCACCACCCGGTCACCGGGGCGGGGTGCCACGGCCACCCCGAAGTGGCGCAGCTGATGCAGCAGGTTGGCGTGGCTGAGGGGCACACCCTTCGGCCGGCCCGTGGTGCCGGAGGTGTAGAGGATTGTGGCCAGCCGGGCGGGATCCGCCGGCGGCGGCGGGGCGGCCTTCCCCTGCTCCAAAGCCTTGGTCCCAAGCTCCAGCAACCCGCCCCAGGACAGACAGGGCAGATCGGCAGGCTCCGACGCCTGCTCCCCCTCCAGCAGCACCACAAAGCGCAGGGCGGCCCGCCGCTCCGCCGGCAGGGCCAGCCGCTCCAGCAGGGCCGGCGACTCCACCACCAGGCCGATGGCGCCCGAGTCCTCGAGGATGTAGCGCAGCTCGTCCAGCGGCGCCGCGCTGCCGCGCACGGCATCAGCGGCCCCGGCCCGCATCAGCCCCTGGTCGCTGATCAGCCAGCGGGGGCCGTTCTCGGCGAACAGGGCCACCACATCCCCTGCCCTCACCCCCAGGTCGGCGAAGGCCGCCGCCGCCTGTTCGATTCGCAGCTGCAGCTGCCGGTAGCTGCAGCTCTCAGGCTCCCGGGCATGGGGGGCCTCCACCGCCGGGGCATCGCCATGCAGCTCCACCAGTTCGGGCCAGAGCTGCTCCAGGCCGGTGAGGGCGCTCCAGTCGTGGCGCTGGGCCAGGGCCTCGCTGTCGCGGCGGCTGGCCGTCCAGTTCACCTCAGCAAGGGCCATCTCAGATCCGGTCACGACAACCACACCCGTCTGAATCAACCCTTACCACCCTTCCAGGGCCTCGTCGGCAGCGGGGGGCCGCAAGTGCAGTTGGAAGCGCGCGGCGAAGCCCCTGGCCAGGGGCCCGCGCAGGTCGGCAGCCGTGAGCCCGGGTCGCCAGTCCGCCAGGCGGCCCACCGGACGATCGGAGATGCCGCAGGGGGCGATGGACGCAAATCCCTCCAGGCCGCAATCCACATTGAGGGCCAGGCCGTGCTGGCTGATCCAGCGGCGGGCGCCCACACCGATCGCCGCCAGCTTGCACCCCTCCAGCCACACCCCCGTGAGGCCATCCATCCGCTCGCCCTCCAGACCCAGCTGGGCCAGCAGATCGATCACCACCTGCTCGAGCTGGCGGAGATAACGATGCAGATCAGCGCCGTGCCGCTGCAGATTGAGCACCGGATAGAGCACTAGCTGGCCGGGCAGGTGGTGGGTCACCTCGCCGCCCCGGTCGATCCGATGCAGGGGCAGGGGCGGGGCCGCCGGGTCAAAGCCCAGGTGCACCGTGCTGGCCCCGCGGCCGAGGGTGTAGCAGGGCTCGTGCTCCAGCAGCAGCAGGGCATCGGGACCGGCCGGGTTCTGCAGCAGCCGCTGCTGCAGGTGCTGCTGGGCACGCCAGGCCAAGGCAAAGGGCACAGGCCGGCAGGCTTCAAAAAGGATTGCGTCGCGGGAGGGGGTCAAGGGGAGGGCGCCTTCCTACCGTTGGGATGTGAGAACACCGGAGGCGGCTGCCATCTGATGAAACTGTTGATCCATGGCCGCAATCTTGAAGTCACCCCGGCCATCCGGGACTACACGGAAACCAAGCTCGCCCGGGCCGTCAGCCACTGCGAGGACATGGTGAAGGAGGCCGACGTGCACCTGTCGGTGGCCCGCAACCCGCGGGTGCCTCAGCAGATCGCCGAAGTCACGATGTTCGCCAACGGCACCGTGATCCGTGCCCAGGAGCGCAGTGACAACCTCTACGCCAGCATTGATCTGGTGGCCAGCAAGCTCACCCGCCAGCTTGACCGCTACAAGAAGCGCCTGCAGGAACGCAACCAGGGGCCGGTGCACCGCTCCGCCCGAGACGAGGAGGCCGGTGCCGCCAACCTGCCGCCACCGGGGGCCAACCTCACCGACGGCATGGAACCGGAGCTCCCCAGCCGTGGTGTGAGGCGGAAGTACTTCGACATGCCGCCGATGACGCTGGAGGAGGCGGTGCACCAGCTGGAGCTGATCGACCACGACTTCTACCTGTTCCGGGATGCCGAGTCCGACCAGCTGCAGGTGGTGTACCACCGCAACCACGGCGGCTTCGGGGTGATCCAGGCCAAGGACGCCTGATCCCACCCTCGTGAGCCAGGACCGGCCCGACCTCGCCCCCCTGATCGACCATGCCCTGCTGGATCCCCACCAGGGCACCGACGCCATCGCTCGCTGTTGCGATGAGGCCCGCCACTTCGGCTTTGCCGCAGTGTGCCTGGCCTCCCGCTGGGTGGCCCTGGCCCGCGATCGGCTGCCCCGGCAGGGCGAGGGCCGCGGCCCATCGCCACGGCTGTCGAGTGTGGTGGGCTTTCCCTTCGGCGCCATCCCGCCGGCGGTGAAACTGGCGGAGGCCGAAGCGGCGGCGGCGGCCGGCGCCGACGAACTGGATGTGGTACCCGATTTCGGCGCCCTGGCCGATGGCGACACCAACACCGTGCTCCAGGATCTGGCGTCGATCTGCGATCTCGGCCTGCCGGTGAAGGTCATCCTGGAGGCCGAGCGGCTGTCGCCGGCAAGCCTGGAGCTGCTGGTGGAGATCAGCATCGACGCCGGCGCCCGCTTCCTCAAGACCGGCAGCGGCTTCGGGCCGGCGGTCACCCCCGCCGGGGTGGAGCGCCTGGTGCACCTGGCCCGGGGCCGGGCCGCCGTGAAGGCGTCTGGGGGTATCGCCGATCTGGAGCAGGCCTTCGCCCTGGTGGAGGCCGGTGCCAGCCGGCTGGGCACCAGCCGCGGCGTGGCCCTGATGCAGGCCCTGCGGGGCTGAGGGGCCGTGCCCGAGTTCCCGCTGGAGGGCCTGGCCCTGAGCTGCAGGCCACTGGGTGAACACGATCGCCTGCTCACCCTGCTGAGCGACAGCCACGGCCTGATCCGGCTGGCGGTGCCCGGCGCCCGCCGGCCCAGGAGCAGCCTGGCGGCGGCGGTGCCCCTGGCCCATCTGCACCTGCAGGTGGGCGGCAACCGGGGCCTGCGGCGGGTGCGGCAGCTGCGCCTGCTGCACAGCTACGGCGGCCTGGGCCAGCAGCTGGAAACCCTGGCCGCCGCCCAGGCCCTGGCCGAGCTCTGCCTGGCCCTGGTGGCGGACGAAGCCCCCGCACCGGGCATGCTGGGGGATCTGCTGATGCAGCTGGGGCGGCTGGAGGAGCTGGTGCGGCAGCCCCAGGAGGCGGTGGAGGCCCTAGCGGTGGCCGTGCAGGGGTCGGTGCATCTGCTGGCGCTGGGCGGCTATGCCCTGCCCCTGGGCCGCTGCGCCCGCAGCGGCGACCCCCTGCAGCCACCGGTCGGTGACTGGCAGTGGCGCAGCAGCTTCCTGCCCGCCGACGGGCTGTTGATCGGCAGCCACAGCGGTGCCCGGCTGGTGCTCAACGCCTCGGAGCTGGCGCTGCTGCAGCGGCTGGTGCGGCCAGCCCTGCCGCGCCGCCGGGACGGCGTGCTGATGGCTCCGGCGGTGGTGTGGCTGCGGCTGCTCGAGCTGGTGGCCTGCTGGTGCGATGAACACCTCGGACGGCGCCCGCGCGCCTTCCGGCTACTCAGCAACAGCATTGCCGGCCTGTTCGAGGGCGGCGCGCTGGACGGGGAGACTCCGCCGTGAACGACAGCCCGCCCAGGGTGATGAAGGACACCGGCGTGGCGGCGGTGCTGGCCGACCACGACTTCCGCTGGCTCTGGCTGGGGCAGATCTGCTCGCAGCTGGCTGACAAGTTCTACATCGTGCTGATGGTGTTCCTGATCGCCCAGCACTGGGTGAGCACTCCAGCCGGAGGCCCCGCCCTGGCGGGGGCAGCCGCGGCCCTGCGGGTGGACCTGCCGGAAACGCGCGCCCAGCTGATCACCCTGCTGGCCACGGGGATCTACGTGGCCAACACGCTGCCGGCGGTGTTCCTGGGGGCCGTGGCCGGCGTCTGGGCCGACCGCTGGCCCAAGCGCAGGGTGATGGTGGCCTCCAACGGCCTGCGCGCCCTGCTGGTGCTGCTGGTACCCCTGAGCCTGCTGGATGGGCCACTGTGGCTGGGCCTGAGCTGGGGCTACTGGGCGCTGCTGGTGCTCACCCTGGTGGAGTCGTCCCTCACCCAGGTGTTCACGCCGGCGGAGCAGGCGGCGATCACCAACCTGGTGCCCCCGTCTCAGCTGCTGGCGGCCAACTCGGTGTACCAGACCACGAGCATGGCCACCACGATCGTGGGCTTCGCCCTCGGCGAACCGATCCTGCGGCTGCTGGACGGGGCCCTGACCCGGGTGGGGGTGAACGGCGGGGAGTTTCTGCTGTTGCCGCTCTGCTATCTGGCGGCAGCGCTGGCGATCAGCAGGGTGCGGCGCCACGACGTGCCACGGCGGCGGCAACGGTCCCTGCGCCGGGAACTCTGGGAAGGGGTGGGGGTGTTGCGTCAGCGGCCACGGCTGGCCTGGGCCATGTTCCAGCTGGTGCTGCTCTACAGCCTGCTGGCGGCTCTCACCGTGCTGGCGATCAGCCTGGCCGCGGCCGTGCCCGGGCTCGGGCCCACCCGCTTCGGCGTGCCCCTGGCCATGAGTGCGCTGGGACTGGCCGTCGGAGCGCTGGCCGTGGCCCAGCTGGGCCAGCCGATCGGCAGGCACCGGCTGGCGGCGGCTGGACTGGCCCTGATCGGTTGGAGTCTGCTGCTGCTCGGGCGATTGCTCGGTAGCCTGCCGTTCACCCTGCTGCTCTGCGCCGTGCTGGGAGTGGGGGCGGCGTTGCTGGCGATTCCCACCCAGACCACCATCCAGGAGGGCACGCCCAGGTCCCAGCGGGGCAAGGTGTTCGGACTCCAGAACAACCTGATCAACATCGCCCTGAGCCTGCCGCTGGTGCTTGCCGGGGCCACCGTGAGCCGCTGGGGCCTGCTGCCCGTGCTGCAGACCCTGGCCGGAGTGACGTTGCTGGCGGCCGTGGCCGAGCGTCCCTGGCGCCGCTGGTAGCGTCAGCCCAGGTCGTGCGGTTGGGTGGGTGGTTCACGTTGCCTGGCTGGGCAAGAAATCGCCGTTCTGCGGGAACGTCACCTACGGGCTCAACACCACTGAGGCTCTGAAGAACCGGGGGCACGGGGTCAGCTTCATCCACTTCGACACGCCTGCCGCCGGCCAGTTCGGGCTCGCCGAGTCCCCGGAGCGGCAGCCGGACACGTCAGCAGACAGCTCCCATGAAGGTCGCCACGACCCATGGGCAAGCGAGGCCGGCAATCACGAGCGCGCCGATGCGGATCCGGCGGTGGACGGCAGTGCAGCCGATGTGGCGCTGCCCTACCTGGTGAAATCGCAGGTGTACACCATTCCCTCCCCCGGTGCCCAGCGGGAACTGCGGGAATCGCTGGAGCGGCTGCAGCCCGATCTGGTGCACGCCAGCCTCACCCTCTCGCCGCTCGATTTCCGTCTGCCCGAGCTCTGCCAGCAACTGGGGCTACCGCTGGTGGCCACCTTTCACCCCGCCTTTGACGCCGGCCTGCGCAATCTCGCCGCCGGCACCCAGCAGCTCACCTATCAGCTCTACGCCCGCTCCCTGGCCCGCTTCGATCGGGTGATCGTCTTCTCGGCGCTGCAGGCTGACGTGCTGGAGCGGCTGGGGGTGGCCGCCGAGCGGCTTGCCGTGATCCCCAACGGGGTGGATCCCCAGCTCTGGTGTCCGGCTGAGCAAAAACCCAGTGAGGCCTTGCCGGAGCTGCGGCTGCGCTTTGCCGGCCAGCGGGTGTTTTTGTACATGGGCCGGTTGTCCACCGAGAAGAACGTGGAGGCCCTGCTGCGGGCCTGGCGTCTGGTGCGTCCAGCCGGCTGCGTGCTGGTGATCGTGGGGGATGGGCCGCTGCGGGGGGCTCTGCAGGGGGGCCGCGAGGAGGCCGATGTGATCTGGTGGGGCTATGAACCGCGCCAACACGTACGCGTGGCCCTGCAACAGATCGCCGAGGTGTTCCTGTTGCCCTCCCTTGTGGAGGGCTTGAGCCTGGCCCTGCTGGAGGCCATGGCCAGCGGCACGGCCTGCGTCGCCACCGATGCCGGAGCGGATGGCGAGGTACTCGAGGGTGGCGCCGGGATCGTGATGCGCACCCAGGGGGTGACAACCCAGCTGCGCACCCTGTTGCCCGTTCTGCGGGACCAGCCGGTGCTCACCGCCGAACTGGGACAGCGTGCCCGCCGACGGGTGCTGGAGCGCTACGGGCTGGCCAGCAACATCGATGCGGTGGAGCGGCTCTACGCGGAGGTGCTGGCCGGAAAGGACGTTGCCCTCAGCCGTTCTCCAGGCTCCGACAACAGGCGGCAAAGGCCTCGGACGGGTTGGCTGAACCCGTGATCGGCCGACCGATCACCAGCCGACTGGCTCCTGCCGCCAGAGCAGCCCCCGGAGCCATCACCCGGGCCTGATCCCCCCTGGGGCTGCCGTGGGGACGGATGCCCGGTGCCACCAGGACAAAGGGTTCCGGATAGCGGGCCCTCAAAGCACGCAGCTCCAGGGGGGAACAAACGCAACCGCCAATTCCGGCCTGCGCAGCCAACGCGGCGAGATGATCAACATGCTGCTGAATGGTGCCCGCAACCTGGAGTTGCTGGTGAAAGGTCTCGTCCTCCCAGCTGGTGAGAACCGTGACGGCAAGCAGGCAAGGTGGCTGATAGCCCGCCCGTTCTGCACCGTCAAGGGCGGCCAATTGAGCCTGCCGGAGAGCAGACGCACCAGCAGAGGCATGCACGGTGATCAGGTCGGCTCCAAGACCCGCCGCCTGGCGGCAAGCCGCCGCCATGGTCGCCGGAATATCGTGGAATTTCAGGTCAAGGAAGATGCGCTTGCCATGACCACGCAAAGCCGCAACGATCTGCGGCCCCCCGGCGACAAACAGCTCCAGGCCCACTTTCACCCACAGAAGCTGAGGAATGGCCTCGCTGAATTGCAGGGCGGATTGCGGGTCCATCCCATCAAGGGCAACGATGATGCGATCCGCTGACTGGTGTGATGACACTGGTTTTCAGAACAATGCAACGCGCTTCATGAGGGGAACGCCGCATGCTCAGGCCAGGCTAATGACCCCACACCACGCAATACGGCCGCAGCCACCCGCTGCCTGCGAAAACCAACTGCGTGAAGTCGCCCTCGGAACGCCGGCGACCGTCGCCTGCGTCGGCCAGCCAAGACGGTGACGATGAACAACGTGATGAAAAAGGTGTGGTTC
>REEV01000019.1 GCA_007694915.1 Cyanobium sp. PLM2.Bin73
GCCTCTTAAAACAAGAGTTTCGGCTGGATGATTGGCAGAGAACTACAGGCGTCGATAGAAATCGCTTCTATTGAGAAGCGGCCCAACGGGGGCCTAACGTGTGGCCATGGCCAAGCAAGTTGAGCGAGCGATTAACGTACTAGCGAGTGACCCACAAAGACCTATCATCCACCTTTTTCAAACGTCTATGTCCTGCTGCTTTCACTCCAAAGAAATGTCGAGATCAAGGGCAAGCTACACATCACCAGTAAAAACATTTGCTGACAGGCCAGGCGCGCTTGTCCGCATTGGAAACGAATCCATGGAACATGCATCCACACCTACAAGTCTCTCAGCATTGGCTGCAATTGCTTGATCGCCGCAAACTGCCAGATATTCGACAGCAATGGACATGAGCTATCCTTCCCCGACGTTGAGCAACGGATCAGCACACAGGGCGCCAGCAAACCATTTACGATCGAAGATAATGTCTGGATTGGCGCCAATACCATTGTTCCCCCAAGGCGTCGTTATTGGCCATGGATCCGTGATTTCAGCCAATAGTGTTGTCTCTACAGACATCCACCTGTGGTCGTGGCAATAGGAAACCCGGCCACAGTTATCAAGGATTATTCAGACGCATCTAGAGATTGTCGCTGGCAGCCCTACAGCCATATGATCAGCGGCCGGCCGCAGACCGTATCTCCCTTCTCCGTTCACATCCGGTCCAGGGTCGGAATCCCCAGCAGCCCCAGGCCGAGCTTGAGGGTGCCTGTGGTGAGGCGGCAGAGGGCCAGGCGGGAGCTGCGGGCGGGCTCGTCGGCCTTGAGCACCGGCACCTGGTCGTAGAAGCGGTTGAACACCTGGCTGAGCTCGAACAGGTAGCTGCACAGGCGGTTGGGCAGCAGCTCCGTTTCCACCTCGGCGATCACCCCGTCGAGCTTGAGCAGCTCACGGATCAGCGCCCACTCCTGGGGTTCGCCGAACTGCAACGCGCCGCTGGTGGCCCCCACCTGATCGCCGCCCTTGCGGGCGATACCGGCGATGCGCACCACCGCGTAAAGCAGGTAGGGCGCCGTGTTGCCGGTGAGCGCCAGCATGCGATCAAAGCTGAACTGGTAGTTGGTGATCCGGTTGGTGGAGAGGTCGGCGTATTTCACTGCCGCCAGACCCACGGTGGTGGCCACCTGCTCGATGAAGGCGTCGTCCTCGCTGCGGCCCTCCTCGGCGAGACGACGGCGCAGGTCGGCCTCGGCCCGCTGCACCGCCTCATCGAGCAGATCCCTGAGGCGCACCGTGTCGCCGGAACGGGTCTTGAGCTTCTTGCCGTCGTCGCCCTGCACCAGACCGAAGGGCACGTGCTCCACGCTGGCGCCGTCGGGGATCCAGCCGGCGCGGCGGGCCACCTGGAAGACGGCGGCGAAGTGGCTGGCCTGGCCCGCGTCGGTGACGTAGATCACCCGGCCGGCGCCATCGCCCGCCGGCGGGGCGGCGAAGCGGTAGCGGATTGCCGCCAGGTCGGTGGTGGCGTAATTGAAGCCGCCATCACGCTTCTGCACGATCAACGGCAGGGGCTGGCCGTCCTTGCCACGCACCCCCTCGAGGAACACGCAGCCGGCGCCGTCGTCGACCACCAGCAGCCCGGCGGCCCTGAGGTCGTCGACCACCGCCTGCAGGGTGGGGTTGTAGAAGGACTCGCCGCGCTCGCTGAGGGTGATGTCGAGCTGGTCGTAGATCGTCTGGAATTCACGCCGGCTCTGCTCGCACAGCAGCCCCCAGGCCTTGAGCGACAGGGGATCACCCCCCTGCAGCTTCACCACCTCCTCCCGCGACGTGGCCTGGAAGGCGTCGTCCTCGTCGAAGCGGGCCTTGGCCTGGCGGTAGAAGGCCACCAGATCGCCCAGGTCCACGGCGTCGGCGGTGTCGAGGGCCTCGGGTGCCACCTGCTTGAGGTGGGTGATCAGCATCCCAAACTGGGTGCCCCAGTCGCCCACGTGGTTGAGCCGCAGCACGGGGTGGCCGCGGAACTCCAGCACCCGCGCCAGGCAGTCGCCGATGATCGTGGAGCGCAGGTGCCCCACGTGCATCTCCTTGGCGATGTTGGGGCTGGAGAAATCCACCACCACCGGCGCCGTCCGCTGCCCTGGTGCGTCCTCAGAGGCCACGCTGGGCACTCCCAGGCGCGGATCACCCAGCCGCGCCGCCACCTCGGCACAGAGCCGCTCGGGCCTCAGGGTGAGGTTGATGAAGCCCGGGCCGGCGATCACCGGATCCAGGCACAGCTCCGCGAAGGAGGGATCGGCCTTGAGCTGCACCACGATCGCCTGGGCGATCTGGCGGGGCGGCTGGCCCAGGGGCTTGGCCAGGGGCAGGGCGCCGTTGGCCTGGAAGTCGCCGAATTCGGGCTTGCTGGCAGGCGCCAGCTGGGGGTCAAGGGGCTGGGCCGCCTCCGGCAGGGCCCGCTCCATCGCCGCGCGCAGCTGGGCTTCCAGGAGATGGGCGATGCGCAGCATGGACAGGGGCGGCTCAGGCCCCGATCATCCCGCGGCGCCGGCCGCCGCTCAGAGCAAGGAGCCCTGGTGCTCCTGCGGCGCCAGGGCGGGCACGGCTTCGGCTTGCTCGTCGGCCTCGCCAGCCCGCACCTCGAGGGCCTGTTCGATCACCCGGTCGGTGAGGGCATCGAAGTAGGCCGCAAGGGTGCTCTGCAGCTCCTGGAATTCGGGCCAGAGGGTTTCATTCACGAACGCCCGGCTCAGACGGGCCATCACGGTGGTGCGGCGCTGGCCCCGGTAGCGGTAGGGGTGGATGCCGTAGCGGCGCAGCAGGGCCACGAACAGGTGGCGCGACCATTGGTCGGCCAGGGAGAAGCGGAATTCGATCGGCGGCTCCTCGGCCTCCAACTGCCTGAGGCGGGCCTGAATGCGTTCGCGGGCCCGCTCAGCTGCCTGCCGTTCGCCCTCGCTGCCGGGCCGGGCGTGCAGGGCCTCGATGCGGCGCAGCTTGTCCACCAGCTGCTGTTCGGGGCCCGGCGGCGGCGCGCCGCGCTGGCGGGTGGGCCCGGTGTTGTTGGCGCCGGCAGTTTTAGCGCCAGCAGCGTTGAAGCCGGCGGCGGTGGCGCGGCTGCGGCGGGCGATGGCGATCTCCGCGGAGGAACCGGCAGCCACGGTAGGCAGCTGCCGCCGCGTGGAGAGGTGAACCAGTTGGCCCAGGGTGTGCAACCCCCTGCCCATGCACATGCGTACGGGTGAAGACCACGCAGGGGCAACTCTGTTGAGGTGTTCAGGAGTGCACCCATGCTGAACCCGCCACGCCCGCCCGGGCTGATCCAGCGCTACAGGGAGGAGCTGCAGGCCCGCCACTACGCGAAGCGCACGGTGGAAAGCTATGAGCAGTGGCTGCGGCGCTTCCTGCGGTTCCACGGCATGCGCCATCCGCGGGAGATGGGCAGCGAGGAGGTGAACGCCTTTCTCACCCATCTGGCGGTGGAGGGGAACGTGAGTGCCTCCACCCAGAACCAGGCCCTGGCGGCGCTGCTGTTTCTGTACCGGGAGCTGCTGGAGCGGGATCTGGATCTGGAGAGGCTGGTACGAGCCAGGCAGAAGCGGCGGCTGCCCGTGGTGCTGACCCCGGCGGAGGTGCGGGCGGTGCTGGAACGGATGGACGGAGTGGAGGCGATGGTGAGCGAAGTGCTGTATGGCAGTGGACTGCGTCTGATGGAAGCGCTACGGCTACGGGTGAAGGATCTGGATTTCGAGCGTCGAGAGCTGACTGTGCGGGACGGGAAGGGCGGCAAGGATCGGCGCACGATGCTTCCCATTGGGGTAGGAGAGCGGCTGCGCGTGCACCTTCGGCAGGTGCGCCGGTTGCACGAAAAAGATCTGGCCGAGGGGTACGGCCGTGTGCAACTGCCAGGAGCACTGCAGCGCAAATACCGGAGCGCCGATCGGGAGTGGAACTGGCAATGGGTATTCCCCCAGCACAAGCGCTGGCGCAACGAAACCGGAGAGCAAGGGCGGCATCACCTGGATCCGACCCTGGTTCAAAAAGCGATTCGCCGCGCCGTGATCGCGGCAGAGATCAGCAAGCCTGCCACCTCCCACAGCTTCCGCCATTCCTTTGCCACCCATCTCCTGGAACGGGGTCATGACATCCGCACGATTCAGGAACTGCTCGGCCACAGCGACATCCGAACCACCATGATCTACACACACGTGCTCAACCGCGGCCCGTTCGGCATCAGCAGCCCAGCAGACGCTCTGTAACAAGATGAACTCCTCTTAGGCGGATCCGCCCAAGATGCGATTGCAAA
>REEV01000022.1 GCA_007694915.1 Cyanobium sp. PLM2.Bin73
TGGACAGCCCACAGGAAGAACTCAGAACCCGGCTCGTCCTCCGCAATAACCCGAATGTCAGTGTCAACAGATTGGCCATAGTTGCCCTGCAGCTGCAGATTCGAGCTCCAGTTCTGGAAGCAGGCAGCTTTGTAGCCAGCGCTCACAGTCCCATAGCCACCGTTGCTGCCATCGTTTACATAGTCGCTCCAGGGCCTGGCGAAATAACTACCCGATGTGTAGCGCCAGGGCTCTGCGGTGAGGTTATGGAACCCAAAGGCCTGAGAGACTTCAGGATGGCCGAGCTTCCAGGTGAAGCCGAAGCCCAGCGCATTGGTGGAGCTGCTGTGATCGTGGATCACCTCGATCTGATGCTGCTCCTTGCCGGGGTTGGCGTTCACCGCGGCAACCCAGGCGGCGAAGCGCTGGTCAAGCAGAAAACCCACCGTGTCGGGAGCGTTGCTGCACCAGTCCCAGGTGTCCGCCGTCCACCCTCGATTGCACTGAACCCGTGTCATGCCAGCTCAGGGGTGCCGTCCTTGTAGCGGAGCGCCAGGCCGGTGTTGCTCATCAGCACCCACTCCGCACCGTCCGCCGTGCGCAGCACCAGGCCCACGTTGTAGGTGCGGGTGTAACTGGCCAGGCGAGCCGGCACTGTCAGGGGCTCGATCATCCGGGGCGTCAGCTCCGCCGGGTCAGCACTGTGGACGGCGTTCAGCACCCAGTGAGGCCGGGGCAGCAGCGCCTGCAGCGTGCCGCCGCTGTAGCGGTAGAGCTGCATCGCAGTGCGCCACTGCTGAACCGACGCCGCCCAGCCGATGAACAGGCAGATCTCCCGCAGGTAGGCGCTGTTGGCGCTGCCAGCGAACAGGTCACTGCAGAGGGTCCACTGGCCGGTGCCCGGATCCTTGGCGATGTAGAGCACCATCCCCCGGCCGCGGCTGTCGGTGCTGCGGTTGAAGCAGAAGCAGAAGAACTCCTGGTCCGGGTCCAGGCTCCAGGCCGCATAGGCGATCACCGACAGGGAGGTATAGAAGCTCGCCGTGCGGCTCTGGTTCAGCGGCCCATCGACCAGGCCATGGGGGGCGCCATAGCCGCCCTCGGGATCCCAGGTGCTGGCCAATCCCACCGCCTGGCGGATGGTCCCGAGCGAGGGGGAGGTCAGCCACTGGAGCATGAACTGCAGCGGAGCCCCCTCGTACTCCACATCGAGGGTGGCGCGGATCGTCCAGCCGACCACACCCTCCTGGCCGTCGGGTGGCACCACCACCTCGAGCAGCTGGTCAGGGTTCTGCGTGTTGGCCGCGGCCATCCAGGTGGCCAGATGCCCCTGCACCTCCAGGAACAGGGGGAGGAAGGGATCCCCCAGGTCGCCGCGTCGGCTCAGGTCGAGGAAGGTGAGCGCCATCAGCCCAGCACCAGGCATTCCAGGCCCAGGATCACCGTCTGCGGCGTGCCGTAGCTGCTGCGCAGCACCGCCGGCAGCAGCGCCAGCGGCGGCGCCTCCTGGCTGGCCCAACTGGTCCCCGGTGGCATCAGCAGGTGCGTCAGCCCTGCGGTGAACAACAGATCGGCCACCACCCCGGAGCCTGGATCCGGGTCCTGCTCCATCGGCCGGTTGGCGTCCAGCAGTCGAGCGGCGCTGGACACATAGAACGTCAGCCAGGCCGGGGCGCTGCAGTCCACCGACAGCAGCAGTCCCGCGCTGCCAAGGCCCAAAAGGTCCAAAGGCGTCACGACCGCGCCAACGCCGATGTCGAGGCTCTGCTGGAGCTGGCTCCGCGTACCCCCTCCTGATCGCTGTACCCAGCTCCCCATCAGATCAGCCCCAAGCTCATGGGATCACCGCCACCTTGCGGATCGCGCGGGTCGACCTGGAGACGCTCTTGTTGCCGGCCAACAGCGCCCCGTTGTCGAAGAACACACCGCGGATCTGGGTCGCCGTCGGGGCCTGCGTGGAGCTGGCGTAGGTGGCAGCATCAAAGGCCTGCGCCTGGCCATCGCGGAAGGCGAGAACGCTGGTCTGGCTGGGGTTGGAGTCAAAGAACCCTCCAGCGCCGTATTCACCAGCAGGCGGAACCATGTGGGGGTTCACGCCATCACCCGGCTCCTCGGAGTTGAAGGCCTCGCTCGCATCGCCCGGCTTGAACTGGCGGTAGAGCGCGATGAGCTCGTAGCGCGACGGCACGTACCAGTCGTCGTAGCCGCCGATCGCCAGCCCCCGCGCCCAGGCCGCTGCCGGGTAGAGGGCAGCGCCGGCCGCCAGCGCGGCCTCGGTATTGGCGAAGCCGTCGAACTCGCTGGCGTAGCCGCTGCCAGCGGTGTTGGTGGTGCGCCAGACCAGGGACGTTTGGCCGCCAGACTTCGGCGCCACGATCAGCGCATGGGTCGCGATGCCGTCGGCGCTGTCAGACCACAGGCCGGCGTAGAAGCCGCCCTCAAACGCGCCACCGAGTGGCGGCAGATCGCCGATCGGGATCCCAGCAGGCGCCTCACCCAGGGAGTACACATCGCCCGTCGCCATGTCGAGGTACAGGTCGCCGGGCAGTGAGCCCTCGATCACGGCAGGCGGAGCACCGGTGCCGACGAACCAGCCGGTGCCACGCGGGCCCGCCCCGCCAGCCGGGCCAGGCGGCCCCTGGATCGAGCCGCCCTCCACCCAGGCAGTGGTGGCGGCATCCCAGACGTAGAGCTTGTCGTTCTCGTCCGCGACGATGTAGGAGTCGCCCTGCTGCTGGCCAGAAGCAGGCAGGTCGGCAAAGGTCGGCACGGAGCCGTGGAAAACCAGGCCCATCCCGGCTGGACCAGCTGGGCCCGGTGGCCCGTCCGCGCCGGGGCCGCCGGGAGGCCCCGGGATGCCCTGGGGTCCACGGATCGATCCGGTGTTGGTCCAGGCCATCAGGTCATGCGGCTCACCTGGCTTCTATTGCCAGCGCCTCAGGTGGGAACCCAGGCGCTGCCGCTCCACCGGCGAGCCTGCCTCTCCACCCAGGCGTCGCCGATCCACACACGCGCCATCCGGTTCTGCCACTCACCACCGATCCGCACCAGGACAGCACCAGCATCCAGCGGCGGCGGCGGCTCCCCGGGGCCGAAGAACTCCGTGGTGACGATCGCACCGGCCGGGCCCTCGTCCCAGCCGTCAGAGCCGCCCTGGTAGGGCAGGCGCGTGTCAAAGACCGAACGAGCCATCGATCAACCCACAGCGAAACGCACAACGCCCCTGGGGTTGCCGGTGTTGGAGGTCGTGCACATCTGAATCAGGGCCAGGCAGGCGTCAGGATGAATGTCCGGCAGTCCCAGCTGCGCCCAGTCGTAGACCTGCGACCTGTTCGCCAAGTCCGTGCTGAACGCACAGCGGTAGCGGGTGCAGGTCACACCGAAGTCGCCCGCCGTCCCGGTCGAGCGGTCCAGCTGCAGAATGTTGACCGCCTTGATCCCCTTCTTCCCTGCCGGCGGGAAGATCGGGTACAGCCCCGCGAGCCGGGAGTTGCTCGCCAGCTCCACATCTACCTCGTGGACGCTGTCGTCGTCAGCCACCACCGTGACGGTGGCCACCGCCGCAGTGCTGCCGGTGCTCACGTACCACTCAAGCCACCACTGCAGCTGGCTGAAGTCCTCGGGACCGATCCGATCGGCAGCTACCCCCGCCAGGGTGAGCGGCAGGTTGGTGGCCTGCAGGTCCGCCACGTTGCCCACCAGGCCGGCCATGTGGCAGATCCGGTCGTGAAGCTCCACGCTGTTCAGCGCCAGGCTGCCGGAAAAATTCACCGCGGCCACGTAGTTGAGAAACGGCTCTGGCGGGGGCTGCAACTGCATCGAACCCAGCAGTTCGCCGGTGCAGACCTCCTGCGATCCCGGGATCACAGCCTGCGCCGGCTCGCCGCCCGCACGCCAGAGCGAATAGAAGCGCCCGGCGACGGCATTGGTGAGCACAGACTTGTTGAAGTACACATGCTGGGAGTTCGCCAGCGCGGCGATCAGCTGGTCACGGGAGGTAATCGCCATGGTCAGGTGGTGGGAATCCAGACGTCATTGAGCTGCGGGTTGGCGGGGGGATCGGGCCCCACCGTGAGCCGGGCAGCATTGAGCTTGAGGTTGAGGGCTGCCTGCAGGTCGGCCTGATCCGAGAGGGTGCCGGTGATCACACCCCACACCGAAGGTCCAGGCGGCCCAACTGGGCCCGCTGGCCCGGTCGGGCCGAGAATCGAGTAGCCAAGAGGCGACCACGCCACAGCGGATACAGGCCC
>REEV01000054.1 GCA_007694915.1 Cyanobium sp. PLM2.Bin73
GCGACGACGGCGGAGACGAGCGGGACAACGAGCGCTTTGCCCCCGTGCCCGTGCTGAGCGAAGTCTGAACCGCAGGAGCGATCCCATGACCCCAGGAGCACCGGTGGTGCTGGCCATCTCCGGTGCCTCGGCCCAGCCCCTGGCCCAGCGCGCCCTGCAGCTGCTGCTCGAAGCCGGTGAAACGGTGGAGCTGGTGACCAGCCGGGGCGCCATCGGCGTGTGGCAGGCCGAGCTGGGGGTGCAGGTGCCCGGCGATCCGCGGGCCCAGGAACGCTTCTGGCGGGAGCGCACCGGCTCCAGCGGCGGCCGGCTGCACTGCCACCGCTGGAACGACCAGGCGGCCGCGATCGCCAGCGGCAGCTACCGCACCCGCGGGATGGTGATCCTGCCGGCCTCGATGGGCACCGTGGGCCGGATCGCCACCGGCGTGGCCCTGGATCTGGTGGAGCGCGCCGCCGACGTGCACCTCAAGGAGGGCCGGCCACTGGTGATCTGCCCGCGGGAAACCCCCTGGAATCTGGTGCATCTGCGCAACCTCACCGCCCTGGCGGAGGCGGGGGCGCGCATCGCCCCGCCGGTGCCGGCCTGGTATCACCAGCCCCGCACGATCGAGGACATGGTGGATTTCCTGGTGATCCGGGTGTTCGACCTGCTCGGCTACGACCTGGCACCGCTGCGCCGTTGGCAGGGTCCGGTGGCCCGTGCAGACTCGGCCCCGGGCCACTCTCCTGCCGAGTCTTGAGCCTGCTGCGCCGCCTCCTGCTCCTGCCCCTGCTGGCCCCGGTGCTGGCGGTGCTGGTGATCGGAGCGCTGAACCCGCGGCCGCCGGTGCGCCTGCGCCTGCTGATCTGGACCTCGCCGCCGCTGCCGATCGGGGTGTGGCTGATGCTGGCCTCCGGCGGTGGAGCCCTGCTCAGCGCCGGCTCCGCGGCCCTGGCCCTGCGGGAGTCCGGCCCCACCCTGCAGCGCCAGGTGGTGCGGGACGTGTGGCCGGAGAGCGAAGCCCAGGCGGAGCCCAGGCCGAGGCCGGCGCCGGCCTGGCAGCGGGAGCCGGAGCCGGAACCGGTGGCAGCGGCCCCGGCCAGAGCCGGCCCCAGCCGCCCGCCTGGGGAGCCGGCCCCCACCGTGGCGGTGGCCTACCGGGTGATCCGCCGGCCGGCGGGGCAGCACGCCGCTGACGGCGGGCGTGGCGGCGGACCCGGCGCTGGCAGCACGGCCAGGGACCTGGGCGACAGCGGGCATGGCAGCAGCGAGCATGGCGGCGGCGGTGAGCGTGGCGGCGGCGACCTTGACCAGGGCGGCAGCGATGGTCGCGGTGTCAGCGATGGCTGGGCTCCCCTGCCCGGCGAGGAGTGGTGAAGGGGACTGGTCAGGGCGGGGCTGATTAAAGTCAGCCCACCTGTTGCACGGGGATTGCGTCCGGTGAGCGAACCCACCCCAGCTGAGAGCACGTCGGCAGACCAGCCCACCTCCAAGGCCGCTGCCCAGCCCGCTGCCAAGCCGGACGCCAAGTCCACTGCCAAACCGGACGCCAAGCCCGCCAAGGCAGCCAAGCCCCCGGCTCTGGAGGATGCCCCCTTCGCCACCTTCATCCCCGAGTCGCTGCTGCCGGCCCTGGCCAGGGAGATCCGCAGCTACGGCGGCCCGGAAGCGGACCTGCGCTTTGAGCAGGGGCCCATGCCGGTGGTGGGCGGCAGCTGCTGGATGGTGGTGGGCACCCTGCCCGGCGAGCGGCGCTTCTGGCTGTGCTTCACCGCCGACAACATCAACGCCACCAAGGCCGTGGCCCTGGCCGAGCCCGGTGCCGAACCGTCCCTGCTGGAGCCCTTCCTCAGCGACGAGAAGCGCATGAGCCAGGCCCTGCTGGTGTCGCGCCTGGTGCAGCGGCTCAACGGCCAGAAGTGGCTGGGCCCCAACTGAGCGCGCCACGGGGATCGAGCCCTCGACGGGGATCCACTCTGGAAGGCCCCTCTGAAGCGACCCTTTACATCCGCCACCGCCGGCGCTGGCAGGCCCCTTACGATGCCGCCAACGCCCTGTGCCGTGCCTCGATGGTGCCCCCCTCCGCCGTCTCCACCGCTCCAGCCGCCGGATCCGACCTCAGCGGCCAGCCGATCGGCAGCCCCGAAGCCCCGGCGATCAAGGATCCGGTGAAGGACACGATCCTCACCCCCCGCTTCTACACCACGGATTTCGCCGCCATGGCGGCGATGGATCTGCGGCCGAACGAAGCGGAGCTGGAGGCCATCTGCGAGGAATTCCGCAAGGACTACAACCGCCACCACTTCGTGCGCAACGGCGAGTTCGAGGGCGCGGCCGACAAGCTCGACCCCGAAACCCGGCGGGTGTTCGTGGAGTTCCTCGAGCAGAGCTGCACCTCCGAGTTCTCCGGCTTCCTGCTCTACAAGGAGCTCAGCCGCCGGATCAAGGAGAAGAACCCCCTGCTGGCCGAGTGCTTCGCCCACATGGCCCGCGATGAGGCCCGCCACGCCGGCTTCCTCAACAAGGCCATGGGCGATTTCGGGCTTCAGCTCGATCTCGGCTTCCTCACCGCCAACAAGGCCTACACCTTCTTCAAGCCCAAGTTCATCTTCTACGCCACCTACCTGAGCGAGAAGATCGGCTACTGGCGCTATATCGCCATCTACCGCCACCTCGAGAAGCATCCCGAGAGCAAGATCTTCCCGATCTTCAACTTCTTCGAGAACTGGTGCCAGGACGAGAACCGCCACGGCGACTTCTTCGATGCCCTGATGAAGGCCCAGCCCGACACCGTGCGCGGCCTGCGCGCCCGGCTGTGGTGCCGCTTCTTCCTGCTGGCCGTGTTCGCCACGATGTACGTGCGCGACGTGGCCCGCAAGGAGTTCTACGAGGCCCTGGGCCTCGATGCCCGCGCCTACGACAAGGAGGTGATCGAGAAAACCAATGAAACCTCCGCCCGGGTCTTCCCGGTGGTGCTGGATGTGCGCAATCCCCGCTTCTGGGAGCGGCTGGAGCGCCTGGTGGAGAACAACGCCAAACTCACGGCCGCCGACCAGAGCAGCGCCCCCGCCCCCCTCAAGGCGATCCGCAAGCTGCCTCTCTGGGTCGCCAACGGCGCCCAGATGGCCGCCCTGTTCCTGATGAAGCCGATCCGCAGCGAAGACCTCCAGCCCGCCGTGCGCTGAGCCCCCGCTCGCCGGGCAGGCCACCACGGGCGCGGGGCCTTTGCTAGGACCACCTCACCCGGTCCTCTCCCGATGGTCGTCTCCGCGCCGCCGCCCCGCCTGCTCCACCTCGATGGCAGCCTGAAACCCCGGCTGGAGGCCCTGCTTGCAGCGGGCCACGCCGCCGGGGCCGACCTGGTGGAGGTGTTCCTCGAGCGCACCGACCACATCGGCGTGCTCGCCGAGCAGGACGGTATCACCAGCGTCAGCCCCGCCTTCGGCACCGGCGCCGGGCTGCGGGTGTTCCGGGGCCTGCGCGACGGCTTCGTGAGCACCAACGACCTCAGTGAGGCGGGCCTGATGGCCGCCCTCGAGCAGGCCCTGGGAATGCTGGGTCTGGAGCTCACCGCCACGGCCGCCAGCGGCTTCGATGGCCTGCCGGCCCTGCGCGACCACGGCAGCAGCAAGGCCGACTGGCTGGAGCATTGCCCAGAGCTGGTCGAGGCCACCGGCCGGCTGCTGGAGGGCACCCGGCGGCTGGAGCAGCTGGGCCGCCACCTGCAGGTGCGCCGCGGCAGCTACGCCCGCGACTGGCAGGAGGTGCTGGTGGCCGCCAGTGACGGCACCTTCGCCCGCGACGTGCGCCTGCACCAGTCGCTGGGGCTGAGCGTGCTGGCGGCCGATGGCGAGCACCGCTCCAGCATCGGCCGCCGCTACGGCAGCTCCGGCCGGCCCGACCAGCTGCGCCAGTGGGATGTGGACGCCAGCGCCCGGGAGGTGTGCGAGAGCGCCGGCACGATGCTCTATGCCGACTACGTGGAGGCCGGCCAGATGCCGGCGGTGCTCGCCAACCGCTTCGGCGGCGTGATCTTCCACGAGGCCTGCGGCCACCTGCTGGAAACCACCCAGCTGGAGCGCGGCACCACCCCCTTCGCCGACAAGGTGGGCGAGCCGATCGCCCATCCGGCGGTGACCGCCATCGATGAGGGGCTCAGCGACGGCGCCTTCGGCTCGTTGTCAATGGACGACGAGGGCATGGAGCCCCAGCGCACGGTGCTGATCGAGAACGGGGTACTGCGGCGCTTCCTCTCCGACCGTGCCGGCGAGCTGCGCACCGGCCATGCCCGCACCGGCAGCGGCCGGCGCCAGAGCCACAACTTCGCCGCCGCCAGCCGCATGCGCAACACCTTCATCGCCGCCGGTCCCCACAGCCCCGAGGAGCTGATCGCCTCGGTGGACAAGGGCCTCTACTGCAAGTCGATGGGGGGCGGCAGTGTGGGCCCCACCGGCCAGTTCAACTTCTCCGTGGAGGAGGGCTACCTGATCGAGAACGGCCAGCTCAGCAAGCCGGTGAAGGGCGCCACCCTGATCGGTGAGGCCAAGGAGGTGATGCCGCGCATCTCGATGTGCGCCAACGACCTGGAGCTGGCGGCGGGCTTCTGCGGCTCGGTGAGCGGCAGCATCAACGTCACCGTGGGCCAGCCCCACATCAAGGTGGACGCGATCACCGTGGGGGGCCGCTGACCATGACGGCAACCACAGCCTCAGCCAACACCCCCACCACAACCGGCACGACGCCCGCGGCCGGGCTGGAGGCGCCGGCCCTGCGCGACGCCCTTGAGCAGCTGGCCCGCCGCCACGGCATCGGCCAGTGGGACCTGGGGGCCTCCTGCAGCACCGACACCTCGGTGCAGGTGGACCGGGGGGAACCCAAGCAGATGAAGGGCGCCCAGCGCAGTGCCGTGACCGTGCGGGTGTGGAACGACGCCGGGCTGGTGGGCGTGACCAGCACCTCCGACCTCTCCCCCGCCGGCCTGGAAACGGCCCTGGTGGGGGCCCATGCCGCCAGTGCCTTCGGCAATGCCGACGACACCCCCGCCTTCTCCCCCCTGTCCACGGCGCCGCTGCCGGAGCTGGAGCAGCCCCTGCGCCCCTCGCGGCCGATCCTGCAGCTGCTCGACACCCTCCAGGACGCCGAGCGCGAGCTGCTCGAGCGCCACGGCGCCATCGGCACCGTGCCCTACAACGGCCTGGCCCAACGCCGCAGCGAGCGCCTCTACCTGAACAGTGCCGGGGCCTGTCGCCACCAGCGCCTGAGCACCGCCAGCCTCTACCTGTTCGCCAGGGCGGAGGAAACCGGCCGCAAGCCGCGCAGTGCCGGTGCCGTGCGCCTGGCCTACGGCGTCGATGAGCTGGATGTGGCGGGCTGCATCGCCGAAGCGGCCGAGCGCACCATCAGCCACCTCGACTACGGCCCGATCGACACCGGCCGCTACACCTGCGTGTTCACCCCGGAGGCCTTCCTCGATCTGATCGGCGCCTTCTCCAGCCTGTTCAACGCCCGCGCCGTGCTCGACGGCGTCAGCCTCAGCGGCCGCAATGCCATCGGCCAGCCGCTGGCGGTGCCGTTCCTGTCACTCCACGACAACGGCCTGCACCCCGGCAACATCGGCGCGCCGGCCTTCGACGGCGAGGGCACCCCCACCCACCGGCTGTCCCTGGTGGAGGGGGGGGTGCTGCGCCACTTCCTGCACTCCGAGGCCACGGCCCGGGCCTTCGGCGTGGAGCCCACCGGCCATGCCGGCATGGGCGCCAAGGTGTCGGTGAGCCCGGAGTGGTTCGAGGTGGGTCCCACCCCCGGCAGCGACGGCGGCCAGCAGGGGCTCGATCACCGCTCTCCCGGTCAGAGCGACGGCGCGGGCCTGGTGGTGATCGACTCCCTCTCGGCCCTGCATGCCGGGGTCAAGGCCAGCCAGGGCAGCTTCTCCCTGCCCTTCGACGGCTGGCTGGTGCGCGGCGGCGAGGCACGCTCGATCGAGGCCGCCACCGTGGCCGGCGACATCCGCCAGGTGCTCAACGCCATCATCGGCTTCGAGGGCGAGGCCGAGATCACCCCCGACGGCCTCTGCCCCCACGTGTGGGTGGAGGAGCTCTCGATCACCGGCGACGCCTGAGCCAGCACCCCTGCCAGCACCCCCTCGACGATCCCTTCAGGGCGCATCGCAAGCTGGGGGGATGAAGATCCTGTTCTGGGGCACCCCCGCCTACGCGGTGCCCAGCCTCGATGCCCTGGCCGCCGCCGGCCATGAGCTGGTGGGGGTGGTGAGCCAGCCCGACCGGCGGCGTGGACGCGGCAAGGCCCTGATGGCCAGCCCGGTGAAAGCGAGGGCCCTTGAGCTGGGCCTGCCCGTGTTCACGCCGGAGCGGATCCGCCGCGAGCCGGGCACCCAGGCCGAGCTGGCGGGTCTGGGGGCGGACGCCTCCGTGGTGGTGGCCTTCGGCCAGCTCCTGCCGCCGCCGGTGCTGGACCAACCGCCCCTGGGCTGCTGGAACGGTCACGGGTCGCTTCTGCCCCGCTGGCGGGGGGCGGCGCCGATCCAGTGGAGCCTGATCGAGGGCGACAGCCACACCGGCGTGGGCATCATGGCCATGGAGCCGGGCCTCGACACCGGGCCGGTGCTGCTGGAGCGGGCGCTTCCCATCGGCCTGCTGGAGAACGCCTCCCAGCTGGGCCGGCGCCTCTCGGCCCTCACCGCCGAGCTGCTGGTGGAGGCCCTGCCCCGCATCGAGGCGGCAGGACCCGGCCCCGAGGCCGAGCGGCTGGCACGGCTGGGGGTACGACCCCAGGGCCAGGAGGGCCTCACCTACGCGCGGCTGCTCGGCAAGGAGGATTTCCAGATCGACTGGCGTCAGCCGGCCCTGACGATCCACCGGCTGGTGATGGGTCTCCATCCGGGTGCCCACACCAGCTGGGGCGACCAGCGCCTGCGTCTGCTGGCCACCGAGCCGCTAGTGGAGCGGCTGGCCGACCAGCTCAGCCCCGAGGGGGCCGCCCTCTGCGCCCACCCCTGGCCAGGCGCGGGGGAGGCGGAGCCAGGCACGGTGCTGGCCCTGGAGAGCGGGGTGGGGGCGGTGCTGGCCACCGGAGGCTGTCCAGTGCTGCTGCGCGAGGGCCAGCTGGCGGGCCGGACGGCCAGCGCTGACCGGACATTGCTGCAGCAGCTGGGCCTGCGGCCCGGCGACCGACTGGGGGAGCCGTCTCGTTTTGTTATGTCAGCAGATCCCCATGGCCCAGGGCCATCCCGGGATCGCTAGAGAGGTGTCAGGACAGCCTGATCCGGGGGCTACGGCCATGACCATTTCAGCCACCTTCTCAGCCACCAGCGTCATTTCCCGCGCCACCTCCGGCGTCACCAGCCACACCGCTGACACCAGCGCCGCATGCGGCCGGGGCATCAGGGGCCTGTCCTTCGTGGCCGAAACCGGCGACGGCTGCCGCATCTACCGCCACACCAGCGGGCTCTACGCCGTGTGCGCACCGGGCAGCGACAGGCCGGGGCAAACCGCCGCCACCCTGGCCTGCGCCTATGCCGCCTGTCAGGCCATGGCGGGTCAGAGGATGGCGGATCAGAAGATGGCGGGCGCGGCCGGCTGATCGACGCCACCGGCACCCGGGGCATCTGAGCGGCGGTAGCGGCCGTGCAGATCCTCGAGCTGCTGATGCACGGCCCGCAGCTGTTCGCGGATCGGCCCGCTGTCCTCAAGCCGGCCGAGCAACAGCAGCATCGACTCGATCTGGCTCTTGCAATCGATCAGCACGCGGCACTGCGGTGATCCGGGCTCGTAGGGCATGGGGGATGAAAACGCTGAACAACCGGTTGAACCATCCCATCGCAGCCGAGGTCAGCGGTTGCGGTTGTGTCGGTTGTTGCGGTTTGGCGGTCGCCGTCCGCGACCGCCGCTGAGATCCAGCGGCGGCGCCGAGTGCACCGTGGGCTCGAAGCCCGGCACCTCCTGGCGCGGCAGGCGGCTGCCGAGCAGGCGTTCGATGGCCCGCAGCAGCTCGTGCTCCTCGGCCGCCACCAGGGAGATGGCGTGGCCGGGGTGGCCGGCGCGGCCGGTGCGGCCGATGCGGTGCACATAGTCCTCGGCCTGGTTGGGCAGGTCGAGATTCACCACATGGGGCAGCTGGTGGATGTCGATGCCACGGGCCGCCAGGTCGGTGGCCACCAGCACACGCAGTGCCCCGCTCTTGAAGTCCGACAGGGCCCGGGTGCGGGCGCCCTGGCTCTTGTTGCCATGGATCGCCGCCGCAGCCATGCCCGCCTGGGTGAGCTTCTCGGCCATCCGGTTGGCGCCGTGCTTGGTGCGCGAGAACACCAGCACCTGCTGCCAGTCGTTGCTGGCGATCAGGTGGCAGAGCAGCTCGGGCTTGCGCGCCATGTCGCAGGGGTGGAGCAGGTGCTCCACCGTGGGGGCGGCCTGGTTTTCCGGGGTCGCCTGCAGCTGCACCGGCTGGTGCAGCAGACCGTGGGCCAGCGCCTTGATCGGGCCGCTGAAGGTGGCCGAGAACATCAGGTTCTGGCGCTTGGGCGGCATCAGGGCCAGCAGCCGGCGGATGTCGCGGATGAAACCCATATCCAGCATCCGGTCGGCCTCATCCAGCACCAGGATCTCGATGCGATCCAGGCGGATGGCGCCCTGCTGCTGCAGATCGATCAGCCGGCCCGGCGTGGCCACCAGCACATCGGCACCGGCCCGCAGGCGGCTGATCTGGGGGTTGACCTTGACGCCGCCGAACACCACGTCGCTGCGCAGGTCGAGGAAGCGGCCATAGGCGGCCACGTTCTCCGCCACCTGGGCGGCCAGCTCCCGGGTGGGGGTGAGCACCAGGGCGCGCACCACCCCGCCGCGGGCGTGGGGGCCGTGGCGCAGCCGCTCCAGCATCGGCAGGGTGAAGCCGGCGGTCTTGCCGGTGCCGGTCTGGGCGGCGGCCATCACATCGCGACCCTCCAGCACCGCCGGAATGCACTGCAGCTGGATCGGCGAGGGCTGGGTGTAGCCCTTGCTGGCCACCGCCTGCACGATCGGCTGGCCCAGCCCCAACTCGGCGAAGGGGGCGGCAAGCGCTGGATCGGCGGCGGGCGGGGCGGCCTTGGCCGGGGGGCTCTGACGCGCCGCTGCCGCCGGCTGGGGGCGCTGGCCGCCCGACGGGGCCGGGCGCTGGCCGGCGGGGCGGCGTCGCCGGGTGCTGGGGGTGGTGCTGGTGATGGGGACTGGCGCTGGGGATCCGTCACAGCCTACGAACGGCAACCGGAGAGGTCAGCGCTGGGGATCCAGCGGCAGTGGCGGCCATCCACCCCCAGCTCCAGGGGGAGCCCCTGCTCCAGCGCCCCGATCCAGGGGGCCAGCACCTCCAGCTGGTCGGCAGGCTGGTGGTGACGGGCCTTGGTGGCGGGATCGGGGCGGTAGATCCAGCCCGCCAGCGGCGGGGGCGGACCGGAGCAGGACCCGCTGGGCGGCCAGCGCAGCAGACAGGGCCAGAAGGAGAAGGTTTCCGGCGGGTGCAGGGAGGTCCAGCGCAGCCGCTCGACATGCCAGGCGGGGTGCTGGAGCTGCCAGCGGCCCCCGGGCACGCGCAGGTTGAGGGTGCCGGGGTAGGCGCTGGAGAGATCCAGCCCCAGGCGGGCGAAGTGGGGGCTCTGGAGGGCGATGGTGCCGGCGGGGTAGGGACTGGCCGCCGCCTGGCCCGAGGCCACACCATGGCCGCGCACCCGCTGGCAGCGGTGCCAGCGCAGGGCGTGGGGCGGAATCAGGCCCTCAGGTGTGGCCGGGCCGGCAACCATCAGGGCCGTGGGGCACCCACCGGCGTGAAATGGCTGCAGCGCTCGCAGGGGCCCTCGGGCAGCACGGCACAGCGCAGCAGGGGACTGCGGGCATTGAAGCGGCAGAGGGGATCGCCGATCACCCAGCCGCCGCCCCAGCGGCGGGCATCGCTGGGGCGGCGCTGCTGCTTCACCTGCAGCGCCACCGACGTCAGCTCATAGCGGCCACTGCGCAGCCGGTAGCGGTGGCGGCGCTGCAGCACCAGGTAGCTGCCTGCTCCGCACTCCAGCCAACGGCCCGGCTGCGGCACCTCGCTGAGCGCCTCCACCTCCAGGGAATCGAGCAGCTGATCGCTGCCGATCTGGCGCAGTTCCACCCGCATCGCCGGATCCCTCAGTCGGCTTCCGCCAGGGTGGGACCGGCCGTGCCGGGGACGGGATTGCGCACCGAGAATCCCCACAGGAACAGAGCCGCCACCAGGGCCAGCAGCAGCCACTCGGGCGGCACCAGATCGGGCAGGCCCAGGCGCAGCAGCAGGCGCACGCCCACCAGCCCCACCGCCAGGTAACCGGCGGTTTCCAGGTGGCGGAACACCTCCAGCCAGCGGATGAACAGCTCGGCGGTGAGCCGCAGGGCGATCACGCCGATCACACCACCGGCGATCACCAGACCGATGCGATCGCTCACCGCCACCGCCGCGGCCACGCTGTCGATGGAGAAGGCCAGGTCGGTGAGCGCCAGGGTGGCGATCACGCTGCCCAGACCCACCGCGACGTGCTCATGGGGATGGCCGGGGGGATGGGGCAGACCGGCGTCGGCGCCGCCATCGGCTTCGAGGCCCTCCTCCCGGCCGTTGAACACCAGCACCAGGTGGCGGCCGCAGAGCCAGAGCAGGTAGGCGGAAGCGGCCAGCTGCAGGGGCCAGAAATTCAGCACCCAGCGGGCCGCCAGGATCAGAACGATGCGGAACACCAGGGCCAGCAGCAGGCCCAGGTTGAGGGCCATCTCCTGGCGGGAACGGTCGTGCAGGCGACGGGAGATGGCGGCCAGGGCGATGGCGTTGTCGGCCGAGAGCACCGCCTCCAGGGCCACCAGCAAGGGCAGCAGCAGCAGGATTTCATGCCACTGATCCGCCGACTGCAGCACCGGTGTGAGGGTGTCGATCGTGCCGGCTTCCATCGTGTTCAGCGGGGACATCACTCTAGGAAGGGCGTTTGACTGGAGCGCTGGAGGGCTGGCGGCGATGACGGAGGCCAATGAGACGGCCACGAAGCAGGCCATGAAGGAGGCCATGAAGGAGGCCATGGAGCTGGTGGCGCGCCTGGTGCATGCCGAACCAGGGGCGCGGGTGGTGCAGGTGAGCGCCCGGCGCCAGGGGCAGACCCTGGGCACGGCCCTCGGGGAGGCGGCCACGGCGGAGGAGGCCGAGGACCGCGCGCTCACGCGGCTGCATCAGCGCCTCGGCCCCGATCCGCGCCAGCCCCGCCAGCAGCCACCAGCCCCGCGGCCGCCCGCGGCCGGGCCGGTGCGCAGGCCTGAACTCCCCGAGGCCGGCGGGCCGTCAGCGCCGATGCCGGTCCCGTCGGCCGCTGCACCGCCGCGGCCCCTCCCCGAGGAGCCGCCGCCGGATCCGGAGGACTGGAGCGGCGAGCTGGCCCAGATCGATCTGCAGCTGCGCCGCATCGGCTGGCAGCGCGAGCAGGAGGCCACCTACCTGCAGCGGGCCTTCGGCCACCCCAGCCGGGGCCGCATCACCACCTTCGCCGATCTGATCGCCTACCTGCAGGTGCTGCAGGGCCTGGCCGACGGCAGCGATCCCGCCCAGGCGCCCGTGCCCCTGCGACGGCCGGAGCTGCTCAGCCAGTGCGACCAGCTGCTGGCCCAGCTGGGCTGGGACGCCGGCCGCGGCCGCCAGTTCCTGGAGCGGCATTTCGCCCTGGCCAGCCGCCAGCAGCTCAGCGACAGCCAGCTGCTGCAGTTCAATATGCTGCTGGAGGAGGCCCTGATCGATCCGGCCAGCGTGGCCCTGCCCTCAACCGCCGGGAGCTGAGACGCCGGCGCCGGCAGCCGTCCGGGTGGCGGGCCGGCAGTGGCGGCGCACCAGATCCGCCCCGAAGCCCACCATGTGCTGGTTGGCGTAGGCCTCCCGCTCCAGCCGGCGCTCCAGCTCCGAGGCCTCGCGGTAGAGGGGATCGTTGAGCACCGGCGCCAGCTCCGCCGGCACCCGCTCGCTGATCCCCAGGGGCTTGGGGGTGGCCCGCACATGGCCGTTGCGGCAGCTCTGGGCCACGTGGATGGCCTCGTGGTTGAGCACCTGGAAGAACTCCGTACTGCCGCTGTCCACCACCGCCGGCTTGATGCGCAGGCTGCGGGCCCGGGGGTCCCACTCAGCGGCGGCGCCCAGCTTGCGGGGCTGGCTGAGCTGCACGCGCACGCCCACATCGCCCAGCACCCCCAGCAACTCGGTGATGCCCAGGCGCTCCCGGCCGAAGCTGGGGGGGTTGACCATCAGGGAGCGGATCTCGGCCACCGAGAGCTGGGGCTCGCCGCTGCGGCGCTTGTAGTGGTAGCGGGTGCGGCCATCGGGGAGCCGCTCGGCCCGCGGCACCCAGGCGGCGTCAGCCTGGGCCAGCCTGTCCATGAGGGTGGCCTTGTCGATCCCCTCCAGCCCCGCCGCCGCGGGCGGGGGCACCAAGGCAGCCAGGGAGGCCGGGGGGTCGAGGGGGAGTTTGAGCTCCTCCACCGGCGGCAGCTCCAGGCCGGTGAGGCGCTGCAGGCGCTGGTGGCCGGAGGGCATGGCGCCGAGGCCGAACCCCAGGGCCACCAGCAGGCCGGCCACCAGCGGCACGCCCCCGAGCAGCAGGGGACCCGCCGGCACCCGGCGCCGCAGCGGGCCACCGCAGTGCTGGCACAGCCACACGCCGTCGGGCCGGCGGCGCATGGCCTGCGGCCGGTGGCGGCAACGGGGGCAGAAGAAACGAGCCACGGGTTGATTCTGAACCCACCCCGGAGCTGGGTGCAGGCGCGGTCAGCGACGATGGCCAGCCGGTGATTGCGAAGATCGGAGCATCCGACTGCCCGCTCCCATGCCCCTCTCCCCCCTGGTGCGCCAGCTGCAGCAGGTGCCCCTCACCGGGGAGGTGCTGCAGCGCACCCGCCGGCCCCAGCGGCTGCGGCTCAGCGGCGCCGGCCGGGCGGCCCGGGCCCTGATCAGCAGTGCCCTGGCGGGCCTGAGCGGAGCCGCTGGCGGGACCCCGGCGCCGCTGCTGGTGGTGGTGCCCACTCTGGAGGAGGCGGGCCGCTGGGCGGCGCTGCTGGAGCTGATGGGCTGGCGCAGCGCCCAGCTCTACCCCACCAGCGAGGCCAGTCCCTACGAACCCTTTGACCCCACCAGCGAGATCACCTGGGGGCAGCTTCAGGTGCTCAGCGAACTGCTGGACGGCAATGGCGAGGCCCCAGGACAGGCCGGTGGCCGTGACCTCGCGATCGTGGCCACCGAGCGGGCCCTGCAGCCCCACCTGCCACCGCCCGAGGCCCTCCAGGCCCAGTGCCTGAGCCTGCGCCGCGGGGCCAGCCTGGATCTCGAGGAGCTGGGCCACACCCTCACCCGGCTGGGGTATGAGCGGGTGAACACCATCGAGCAGGAGGGTACCTGGAGCCGCCGCGGCGACATCGTCGACGTGTTTCCGGTGAGCAGCGAGCTGCCGGTGCGGCTGGAGTTCTTCGGCGAAGAGCTGGAGAAGCTGCGCGAGTTCGACCCCGCCAGCCAACGCTCCCTCGATCCGATCGCGGTGCTGCGCCTCACCCCCACCGGCTACGGACCGCTGGTGGCTGCGGCCCTGCGCGAGGCGATGCCCGCTGAGCTCGACACCCTGCTGGCGCCCGAGGCCCTCGAGCAGTTGCTGGAGGGGGGCACCCCGGAGGGTCTGCGGCGGCTGATGGGCCTGGCCTGGGGGCGCCCCGCCAGCCTGCTCGACTATCTGCCCGCCACCACCCTGGTGGCGATCGACGAGCGGCGGGCGGCCCTGGCCCACGGCCAGCAGTGGTTCGACCACGTGCTGGAGCACCATCGGGAGGTGGCCGCCGAGCTTGAGGCCGAGCGCAGGGGGGTGCTGCCGGCGCTGCTGCAGCGGCCCCCGGCCGAGGCCCTGGCGGAGGCCGAGGAGCGCTTCGCCGGCTTCGATCTGGCCGAACTGCACGAGAGCGACGGCCACGCCAACAGCTTCGATCTGGCCAGCCGGCCGGTGCCGGCCTACCCCAACGCCTTCGGCAAGCTCGCCGGGCTGATCAAGGGCTTCCAGGGCGAGCGGGCCCGGGTGTGGCTGCTCTCGGCCCAGCCCAGCCGCGCGGTGGCGCTGCTGGAGGAGCACGACTGCATCAGCCGCTTCGTGCCCAACCCCGGCGATAGCCCGGCGATCGAGCGGCTGCTGGAGCAGGGCACGCCGGTGGCCCTCAAGAGCCGGGGCACCGCCGAGCTGGAGGGCCTGCAGCTGCCGGCCTGGAAGCTGGTGCTGATCACCGACCGGGAGTTCTTCGGCCAGCACGCCCTGGCGGCCACGGGCTACGTGCGCCGGCGCCGCAAGGCCGCCAGCCGCACGGTGGATCCCAACAAGATGCGGCCGGGCGACTTCGTGGTGCACCGCAACCACGGCATCGGCAAGTTCCTGAGGCTGGAGAAGCTGGCCATCGGCGGCGAATCCAGGGATTACCTGGTGGTGCAGTACGGCGACGGGCTGCTGCGGGTGGCCGCCGACCAGCTGGGCAGCCTGGGCCGCTACCGCGCCACCAGCGAGAAGCCGCCCGAGCTCAACCGCATGGGCGGCACCGCCTGGACCCGGGCCAAGGAGCGGGCGCGCAAGGCCATCCGCAAGGTGGCGATGGACCTTGTGAAGCTCTACGCCGAGCGCCACAAGGTGCCGGGCTTCGCCTTCCCCCCCGATGGCCCCTGGCAGAACGAACTGGAGGATTCCTTCCCCTACGAGCCCACCCCCGACCAGCTCAAGGCGATCGTGGCGGTGAAGCGCGACATGGAGCAGCCCCAGCCGATGGACCGGCTGGTGTGCGGCGATGTGGGCTTCGGCAAGACCGAGGTGGCGATCCGCGCCATCTTCAAGGCCGTCACGGCCGGCAAGCAGGTGGCGATGCTGGCTCCCACCACGGTGCTGGCCCAGCAGCACTGGCGCTCCCTGAGCGAGCGCTTCGCCCCCTACCCGGTGAAGGTGAGCCTGCTCAACCGCTTCCGCACCGCCTCCGAGCGGCGCACGATCCTCGAGGGGCTGGCAGGCGGCACGGTGGATGTGGTGGTGGGCACCCACCAGCTGCTCTCCAAGGGCACCGGCTTCCAGCAGCTGGGGCTGCTGGTGGTGGATGAGGAGCAGCGCTTCGGCGTGAATCAGAAGGAGAAGATCAAGGCCCTGCGCAAGGACGTGGACGTGCTGACGCTGAGCGCCACGCCGATTCCGCGCACCCTGTACATGAGCCTCTCAGGCGTGCGGGAGATGAGCCTGATCACCACCCCGCCGCCGTTGCGCCGGCCGATCAAAACCCACCTGGCCTCTCTCGATGAGGAGGCGGTGCGCAGCGCCATCCGCCAGGAACTGGACCGCGGCGGCCAGGTGTTCTACGTGGTGCCGCGGGTGGAGGGGATCGAGGAGGTGGCCGAGGGACTGCGGGCGATGCTGCCGGGCCTGAAGCTGCTGGTGGCCCATGGGCAGATGGCCGAGGGCGAGCTGGAGAGCGCCATGGTGGCCTTCAACGCCGGTGAGGCCGACCTGATGCTCTGCACAACGATCGTGGAGAGCGGTCTCGACATCCCGCGGGTGAACACGATCCTGATCGAGGACGCCCACAAGTTCGGCCTCGCCCAGCTCTACCAGCTGCGCGGCCGGGTGGGCCGCAGCGGCATCCAGGCCCATGCCTGGCTCTTCTATCCCGGGGATGCGTCGCTGAGTGAGGCGGCACGCCAGCGGCTGCGGGCGATCCAGGAGTTCGCCCAGCTGGGGTCCGGCTACCAGCTGGCCATGCGCGACATGGAGATCCGCGGTGTGGGCAACCTGCTGGGGGTGGAGCAGAGCGGCCAGATGGAGGTGATCGGGTTCGACCTCTACATGGAGATGCTGCAGGAGTGCCTGGCCGAGATCCAGGGCCAGGACATCCCCAAGGTGGACGACACCCAGATCGACCTGCCGATCACCGCCTTCATCCCCGGCGACTGGATCACCGACAACGACGAGAAGATGGCGGCCTACCGGGCCGCCGCCGACTGCGGAGGCAAGGAGGCGCTGCTGGAGCTGGCCGCCGGCTGGGTGGACCGCTACGGCGCCCTGCCGCCGCCGGTGATCGCCCTGCTGCAGCTGATGGAGCTGAAGCTGCTGGCCCGGCGCTGCGGCTTCTCACGCATCAGGCCCGAGAAGCCCAACATCGCCCTGGACACGCCGATGGAGGAACCGGCCTTCCGGCTGCTGCGCCAGGGCCTGCCCCAGCATCTGCACGGCCGGCTGGTGTATCAGGCCGGCAGCGGCAGCACCGCCAAGGTGCTGGCCCGGGGCCTGGGGGTGCTGCCGATGGAGAAGCAGGTGGAGGAGCTCAAGGGCTGGCTGGAGCAGATGGCGGCCCAGATCCCGGGCGCCGACGGCCTCAGCGACGCCCAGCGGGCCAGCCAGGAGCAGACCCGTGACGCCGAGGTGCTGGCGGTGTGACGACCGGCAGCAGGACGCCGGCTGGCGACACCCCCCAGAACCGCAAATGTTCGTTACAATCCTGAGAACATTCATTAAGCACAGGTGCGGGCATGGGCGAGCTGATCGAGGTAGGCCGCAATTCCACGGGGGCTGTCCAGCTCGTGTCCACCCTGGTCAGCGTGATCGCCCTGGGTCTCTACGCCCTCCTCCAGGGAGACGGCCGCAACGACGACGACGACTCCGGCCCCGGTGGTGGCCTGATGCAACCGGTGGCCTGAGGCTCGGGATTGCTCAGCCCTGGTCGCTCAGCCCTGATCGCTGGCTGGCTGCTGGTTGCCGGCCTGCTGCCTGTAGGCAGCCGGGGCCAGCACCAGAAACAACCACCACCACAGCAGCACCGCCAGGGCCGCCGCGCCGCTGATCCACCAGCGGTGCAGCAGCCACCAGCTGGCGCCGATCAGCACCAGCCCGGTGAGCACGATGCTCCAGGGCTGGCACCACCAGGGCTTGTGCGCCCAGATCGAATCAGCGGCCGGAAGCGGCACCGGCGGTCGGCAGGGCCGAGGGCACGTTGGCACTGCCGGGCTTGAACGAACGTCCGCCACGGCCGATGGTCTGGAGCTGCTCCACCAGGGTGTTCTCGGCAACCCGGTACTGGCTGTCGCGGCGGGTGCCGATGTCCTCGAGCTGGAGGCGCTGGACCTCCCGCTCGCTCATCGCCACCTTCACATCGGGCTCGATCCCGTTCTTGTTGATGTCGCGGCCGCTGGGGGTGAGGTAGCGGGCGATGGTCACGGTCATGCCGCTGCCGTCGGAGAGGCTGCGCACCGACTGCACCAGACCCTTGCCGAAGGTCTTCTGACCCACCAGCACGGCACGGTTGTTGTCCTGCAGGGCACCGGAGAGGATCTCACTGGCGCTGGCCGATCCCTCGTTCACCAGCACCACGATCGGCCGCTGGGTGAGGGCGCGGCCGTTGGCCCGCTGCACATCCACGATGCCGCGGCGGGTCTGGGTGGACACGATCGTGCCCTCGTTGAGCAGCTGGCGGGCGATCTCCACGCTGGCCATCAGCAGACCGCCGGGATTGCTGCGCAGGTCGATCACGTAGCCGGCCACGTCCTGCTTCTCCAGCTCCCGCAGTGCCGCCCGCATGTCCTTGGTGGCGTTGGCGTTGAACTGCTTGAGGCGGATATAGCCGATCCGGGTGCCGTCGGAGGCCACGTTGATCTGGTGATCCACCGCCTGCAGCTCGATGCGGTCGCGGGTGAGCGGCACCTCCAGGGTCTGGGTGTTGCGGCGCAGCGTGAGGGTCACCGTGGTGCCCACCTGGCCGCGGATCAGCCGCACCGCATCCTCAGTGCTCATGCCCTTGGTGGACTGGCCGTCGATGGCCGTGATCACGTCCTTGGGCAGCACCCCGGCGCGGGAGGCCGGTGAGCCCTTGATCGGGGCCACCACCACCAGCTCCTTGGTGTCCTGGTCGAGGCTCAGCTGGATGCCCACCCCGGAGAGTTCCCCGGAGGTGTCGATCTGCATCTCCTTGAACTCCCGCGGATCGAGGAAGCGGGTGTAGGGATCGTCGAGGGTGGCGAGCATGCCGCGGATCGCCTCATGGGCGTCCGAGGGCGTGGCGTAGCTGCGGGCCAGCATCTCGCGGCGCAGCTGCTTCCACTGCTCGGCGGTGTACTGGCCGTTGATGTCGAGGAAATCGCGGAAGACGATCTGCCAGGTCTGGTCGATCACCTCCTTGGGGCTGTCGAGGATGCGGGGATTGCCCGAGGAGGCATTCACCGCCTCCCTGGCCATCACGGCGGTGGCCGCACAGGCGCCGAGCCCCACCAGAACCACGAGGCCGTTGCGCATGCTGCCCATCCGTGTGAATCCTCTCGTGGCCCGCGACACCACTTTCAAGTTAGCGTTCTCAACCGGCAAAACAGACCGCAGGTGGCCTCTCCAGGCTCCGCGAAGGACGGTTCGGGGGCCGGCCCGCTCAGGGGTCCACCCAGCGGCCGTCCTCCTTGATCAGGGTGATCAGGGCCTCCACTCCCTCGGCCTCCGGCACCCGGCGGATCTCCTCACGGCCGCGGTAGAGGGAGATGGTGCCGGGGGTCTTGCCCACGTAGCCGTAGTCGGCATCGGCCATCTCGCCGGGGCCGTTGACGATGCAGCCCATCACGGCGATGTCCAGTCCGGTGAGGTGAGCGGTGGCGCTGCGCACCCGGTGCAGCACCTCCTCAAGGTTGAACAGGGTGCGGCCGCAGCTGGGGCAGGCCACGTACTCCACCATCGTCTTGCGCAGCCCCAGGGCCTGCAGGATCGAGTAGCACACGGGGATCTCCTTCTCCGGCGCCTCGGTGAGCGACACCCGGATCGTGTCGCCCAGACCCTCGGCCAGCAGGGTGGCGATGCCGGCGGTGCTCTTGATGCGGCCGTAGTCGCCATCGCCCGCCTCGGTCACGCCCAGGTGCAGGGGGTAGGGGAAGCCGTCGGCGTCCATGCGGTCCGCCATCATCCGATAGGCGGCCAGCATCACCGGCGCCCGCGAGGCCTTCATCGACACCACGATGTTGTGGAAGTCGAGGCGATCGCAGATGTGGATGAACTCCATGGCGCTCTCCACCATGCCCAGGGGGGTGTCGCCATGGGTGAACAGCATGCGTTCGGCCAGGGAGCCGTGGTTCACGCCGATGCGCAGGGCCTTGTCCTGCTCCTTGAGCAGGCTCACCAGGGGCTCGAAGGTGGTCTGGATGCGCTCGCCGATCGCCGCGATCTCCTCCTGGCTGAACTCGGTGCGGTTGGGGTCGGGCTTGTCGAACACGAACAGGCCCGGGTTGATGCGCACCTTGTCGACGTGCTGGGCCACCTCCAGGGCGATCTTCATGCCGTTGTGGTGCACGTCGGCCACCAGGGGCACCGGCCGGTAGCTGTCCTCCAGGCGCTTGCGGATCTCGCCCATCGCCCTGGCATGGGCCAGCGACGGCACGGTCACCCGCACGATCTCGCAGCCGGCCTCGTGCAGGCGGCGGATGCCGGCGGTGGCCCCCGCGATGTCGAGGGTGTCCTCATTGATCATCGACTGCACCACCACCGGGTGCTGGCTGCCGATCCACACGTCACCCACGCGCACGCTGCGGGTGGGGCGGCGGCGGATGAGGGTGTCGTAGCGGGGGTTGCCGGGGTCGAAGCCGGCAGGGGCACCGGGACCGGGGCCGGAGCGCTCGGGACTGAGCAGGGTGCCGGTCGTGGCGGTGCCGGTCATGGCGGGAGGGGCCGGGAACGTTGGCGCCAAGGCTGTCACAGGAGCGACGTCAGCTGCCGGATTCCAGCTGGTTGAGGCGCCGACGCACGTCCTGCAGGTCGTGCCAGGTGAGCCACTTGGGGCTGCCCTGCTCCCGCGAGGGATTGCGCAGCAGATAGGAGGGATGGAAGATCGGCATCAACCAGCGGCCGGCCAGCGGCTCCTGCTCGCCCGGGCGCCACTGGCCGCGGAGGCGGGTGATACCGCCCTTGATGCCCAGCACCCCCTCCATCGCCGAGGCCCCGGCGAGCAGGATCACGGCGGGGTTCACCAGGCGGATCTGCTGCTCCAGCCAGGGGCGGCAGGCGGCGATCTCCAGCGCCGTGGGCTTGCGGTTGCCGGGCGGGCGGCACTTCACCACATTGCAGATGTAGGCCTCGCTGTTGGAGTCGATCGCCACGCTGGCGAGCATCTGATCGAGCAGCTGGCCCGCCCGGCCCACGAAGGGCAGGCCGCTGGCGTCCTCCTGGGCGCCAGGACCCTCGCCGATCACCATCAGCCGCGCGGCGGGGTTGCCGCGGCTCACCACCACCTGCAGGCGGCCGTCGGCGAGGCCGCAGCGGCGGCAACCCCGGCAGCCCTCGCTGAGCTGCTCGAGGCTGGAGGCCACCGCTGGAAACAGATCAATCTGCCGGGGGTGGGGATCGGCGTCCATGGCCGCCATCCTGCCGAGCCATGGCCCGGTAGCCGCACCAGGGCCGTACGAAGTGTGAATGAGGCCGGTCGGCGGCCTGTGTCAGGGGGCAACGCGTGCGTCAGGATGGCGGATACGCCACCGCCGCGCGCTCCCGAAGCCGGCACCGCCGCCGATGCCGACCTCCGGGATCCCAGCCCCATCAACAGCCCCAGGCAGCGCTCCCAGCGCCCCGGGCCCCGCTCCCAGCGCCCTGTTGATTCCCACCACGGTCTTGC
>REEV01000071.1 GCA_007694915.1 Cyanobium sp. PLM2.Bin73
TGGTGGCCGTGCTCGGAATCCTGAGTGGCTGCCAGAGCTTGCGGGATCTGGAGCGATTCGCCATCCGCCACCACGCCGTTCTTACCAAGGCTCTGGGGATCGAGCTCAGGCGCCCGCCATCTGATTCCTCGTTCCGCTACTTCTTCCGCCAGGTGGACGTGACGGCGCTGTGCGCTGCGATCCGTGACTGGACTATCGCCCAGATCCCTCGTGGCGCAGCCGATCTCGACCAGCTGGTGTGTGATGGCAAGACCTTGAGGGGCTCGATCGTGCCCACCACCGGTGGCGGCTCGGCGTTCATTGCCCAGGTCACGCTGTACTCCGCCGCCTTGGGTGTGGCGATCAGCCAGGCCTGCTACGCCACCGGCGAAAACCACGAGCGGGCGGTACTCCGGCAGTTGCTCGGCGAGCTGGATCTCGAGGGCGTTCTGATCCAGGCGGATGCGCTCCATACCCAACGCCCGGTTTTTGGCAGCTCCAGGAGCAGGGGGCCGGCTTCCTCTTGACAGTGAAAGCCAACCAGAAGACGCCGCACCGCCAGATCCGCAGCCAGTTCCAGGGAAAGCGTCACATCCCTTTTTCGCAAGGGCTCACGAGATCAGCCACGGCCGCAACATCGCCTGGACGCTGCGCGCCAAGCAGGCACCGGAACACATCCGCAAGGCCTGGATCGGCACCAGCTGGATCGTGGAGGTGTTTGCCGTCGGCACCCGCGACGGCAAGCCGTTTCAAGCCACCCACCTATTCATCACCAGCCTGCGCACCACCCCAGAAACCCTGCTGCAACTGGTGCGCGACCGCTGGAGCATTGAGGGCTGGCACTGGATTCGCGACACCCAGCTCCACGAGGACGCCCAACGCTACCGGGGGAATGGCGCCGGCGTCATGGCCACGCTGCGCACCGCCGCCTTGAACTTGTTGCGCCTGGCTGGGTTCCGGTCAATCCGGGCTGGCTTGCAGGCGGTGATGCACGACATCACGGCACTGCTGGCGATGGCTAAACGACAGCCACAACCAACCCCATGCTGAAACTTTGAATCAGCCCTGGCTTGACCATGCACGCTTCCCCTATGTCTACCTCGACGCCACCTACCTCCACGGCCGCCTGGGCCGAAACATGCAGTTGGTGTCGCGGGCGGTGGTGGTGGCGATCGGCATCAATGCCCTCGGCTGTCAGATGTCAATCAGGTAGAGCGCCTTTCAACCTGATTGACATCTGGATACGGCGCAGCGGGCTTGATCATCGCCCAGGGGGCCGGGGCAACAACCTGTGGCTGGTGGCAATCACTCCAGATCACACCTGGTCATGAATCTCCAGAAGCTTCTGGTGCTTCATTATGTCTTTGTTGTTCCGTGCTGGAAGCTCTTGATCTCCGTTGCAAGCGCTTAGAGATTCAAAAGTGGGAGCTTGAGCGATCAACTGAGCAGAGCGTGAAGATCACTCACCAGCTACCCAGCCAATCCGGTATTGCAGCCTCCTGCCCAGGGCTTACCTTCTCACGACTATTCTTAAGCGTATTCGGACGGAAATACATACAAATCCACCCATCCAAGGCTGTCATGGTTTAATGACTTGGAATAATCCACAAAAGCGAGTGCGTGGCTGGCCTCAAGTGGTCGATTGAATACCTCTTCAAGTCTGCTGTTCCAAGGTATTCTAAGGGGCGCTTCGCATACTCTGAAATTACAGCATAGCCATTCTAGTTCATCAACAGCTGAGAAGCCTTGGCTCTCCATCCAGAAGGGCGCGAATTCGCATCGCAACATCCAGTGAGCATGCTGGCTGAGCCATTCGAAGCCAGATTTGATCACGTTGATATCAAAGCCTTGTGTATCAGACTTGATAAAAACTCTTCGTCCGTCTGAAATTGATGAGAGAATCTCATTCAGGCTGATAGTAGGCACCACTATCTGTTCCCAACCATGCTGCGCGCACACCCTGTTATCTTGCGTGGATTGAGGATTGATCCCCAGCGCAGAAACGCATTGGGTGCCTTGCGATACCGCTGCTTGAATAACAACGCTCTCCAGCTCACCAATATTCTCCTTGAGATTTCTTTTTAAGATCCCGGTCAATCTAGGATCTGGCTCAATGGCGATCACTTTCTTGGCTCCTAACCGCTTGGCTAGCAAGCTTGCTGTATAGCCATAGTTTGCACCAATATCTACGACTATATCCGGTGACAAGCGGTGGCGGATCAGCCTCCATAGCGGGGAAACACTGTCTTCCTTATGGCCCCGTTGGCGATAATGACCCCCACCTTTATCGATCGAATAAACTCTTAGATCAATCTCGTCGATGCTGATCGTGCTTATGCCTTCTCCAATCTTGGCAAGTCTGATCCACGGCGAAGCTGTGCTGTCTGGTTCGCACGCCCCGAACCAGGAAGGGCGTTGACCTGAATGGAAACTATCATAAAATAATTCAGTATCTGCAAGTTGCCTTAGGCCTTCTGTTGAAGGACATTTAATCGCGTCGGGAATGGTGCAATCTAGATCTCTGCTTGCTTGGGTTGGGACAAAGAAAAGGTTTAGAGGGCCATGAATATGAATCAGCCGATATCCATGCGATTCCGCCAGCTCAGCAAGGGCAAGGAGTGATGCGCCGTAGTCTTTGTTGCGTTGATATTGATGATCAGGATTGAATGCGAGACTCGCAGAGATGTTGGCTGGTATGTGGCAGTTGTATTCACAGATTATCAGGCTTGGCCGTCTCTTTTGCAGAATTGCCAGCATGAACCAGTAGTCCATGCCATCCACATCGATCACGCAGACTGCTGGCGCTTCTGGCACCTCACACTCGTCAAAGATCTGATTGATATTGAGAGGGCCGACGGATTGCTTGCGAAGGATCCATTTTCGATTGTCATTCCAGGGATGGCGAACTTCATTCTGTAGGGCCTCTGAATCGATGTTCAGCAGGCTGAATCCTCGAGATGCTGCGATGCGCCCTAGGGTGGCTCCGCCAAGTGTTCTTTGGCCAAACTCGACCAGAAACTTGGATTCTGGCTGCAACTGGTCTAGCAGGTGTGAAATGATGCCATCTTCTTGCGTGCCCGGGCCACTGCAAAACCTCAACAGTGGCAGGCTTTCCAGGTTTTTCTCAATGTAGGTGTTCATAGATCTGCACCCACCTTCACCATCACTGTTCCGCGGTTGGCTTGTGATAAAAGTTGCCAACCATGCTCAAGCAACCACGGCAATGCCAGCATTCCCTTGCCTGCCCATTGGTCATTCTCGAGCCAAGTGTCATCAAGTCCAAGAACCCCACCTATAGGCATGATTCTGGTGGCGTGCTGCGCAGCTTGAAAGTGCATCTGATGGCACTCCTGGTCATTGATTTGGGCCCCATAGTTTTTGAGGTAAGACTCCTGCCTGAGATCGGAGTGGCTGGCATGCCAGAAGTCGTAGGCATCGAGATAGCAAGCCGCAATTGGGTGTTGCCATGATGCCAACTCATCCTCACCCTTGCCTGCAATCCATTGAGTGCCAAGGCCGCCATAATCACGTTTTAGGGCTGCAATATTGTCTTGATCCAGATCGATTCCAGCAAACGGCAAACCCATCTCCTTGGCCAGCGCGAGCAGTTGGGCCGTGCTGTTCTGCCCTTCGATGATTTCTCTGCTGCAGCCCACTTCCACAACCCACGGTTTCTCTCCACCCCAGCTACCCAGCAGCTCAGGCAGGCGTTCCTTGCAGATCCTGATGAATTCGGCATGCCCATGGGCGCCTTTGCTCCCCAGGCATTGATTGATGCAATCCAGGTGATCGAGCAGGTTTGATCGATCCACCCCCAATGGATCCGTTGCATCCTGCTGGTTAAGGACAACCAGCCCCATGGCATCTGCCAGCAAACTCGACCAGTGTTGATGCAAGTTCACAGCCGTAGCCCAGCCTATCGAGCCAGAGCTGGCGTCTTTCCAGATGTTGCTGGTGTTGGCTGCGGCAACAAGTTCACTGCAGAGGGTGAGGCAGTGCTCTGGTTTCAAGTCGTCCTGCTCTTTGAGGAGGCGTCTGAGGCCATAGGTGCCGGCTGTGAGCCGTTGCTCCCGCATCATCTCAAGAGAGGCACCCAGCAGTTGAGCCGCAGTGAGTGCTGAGGACCGGATCAGCTTGGTGCAGGCCTGCCAGCGTTCAAAGTCTTTCGTTTTCTGCACCTCCGGCTTGATCGCGGCATACACGAGCTGATCCCACACCCCCAGCTGCCCTTGTTCCTGTAGGTGGCTGATCAGCTGCTCCACCACGCCTTTGGTGCTCACCGATGCATTGCGCAACTGGGCTCGCCACAGCCGGATCCCCTCGGCATAGTTCAGGCCCCGCTGGATCCAGTCGCCGCCGCTTTCAGGCCCTTGGGGCTCCTCAGGCCAGGCTGGCAGCTGCACCCCCAGAACGGCCAGCTGCTCGGTGAGGGTAGAGCTGGTTAGCATTGGGGCCCGCAGCATGGTTCAAAGCATTCTCGCAGTGGACTCTCTAGCCTTCCAGCACACTCTCACCCGCCTTGAAGACCGCTACCGCGAGCTGAGCGAGTACGGCTAGATGCGCTCTGAGGCCTGGGACGCTGAGATCAGCGAGCTGAAGCAGCAGTTAACAGCCCGCAGCATCAGGCAGATCATGCCACCTGTGGTGGGACTGGCGGGTGTTCGCTCGCACAGCTTCATTTGCCAGCCCACGGTGGTTTTCCGCCACTCGCTTGCGGTGCTGCTTGGCGGCTTCGATCGCCACTGGCGCACCGCGTTCGACTTCGATCACTGGCTGCGCACTATCGCCTCTACCCGCCACGATAATCTCCTGCCCAGTGGCTGCACACTTATGTTCTGGAACTGCAGCTCGGCCTCTCTGCCCACCAGCGTGACCATCTTCAACGCCTGCCCCCCTCTGGACCATGGCTGGAGACCACCGAGCTTGCTCTGTTTCACCGCGACCGACTGCTCGATACCAAGCAGGAGCAAGCCTCAGGGCCGACGGCCGAGCCCCACCGTTGGCTGAAGCAAGGGGCAAGGGAAGCTGATTGCTGTCTCCCCTGCCTGATCAAGTGGATCATCTGCATAATTGACCAAGTGCTTCTACCAGGACCGATCAGGCACAATGGCATAATTCTGGACGAAAAACTTTGCTAAGTTTAGGCAGCCAATGGCAGCCTATCCATAGTTAGTGGTAAAGTCGTTGGAAATTCATAAAGCCGTGGATTCCCTCGCCATCCAACGTAGCCTTACCATCCTCGAAGACCGCTACCGCGAGTTGCGTGAGACAGGAGAGCAGCGCTTCAAGAAGTACGAAGAAGAGCTCTCATCCATCACAGAGCAACGCGATGGCCTTCAGCACGAACTCTCATCCATCACAGAACAACGCGATGGCCTTCAGCACGAGCTCTCATCCATCACAGAGCAACGCGATGGCCTTCAGCACGAACTCTCATCCATCACAGAACAACGCGATGGCCTTCAGCACGAGCTCTCATCCATCACAGAGCAACGCGATGGCCTTCAGCACGAACTCTCATCCATCACAGACCAACGCGATGGCCTTCAGCACGAGCTCTCGGTCACCTCTGAGCAGCGCGATGCCCTCCAAACTGAACTCAATGCGACAAAAGACCAACGCGATGGCCTCCAGCACGACATCCAAGAGGCCAGGGAAGAAGGCGAACTTCTTCTTTTGCAGCTGCATCAAGTTCAAGAAGAACTTGAGCATAACTTTCTTATGGCTCGCGATCTAGGCAACCAGCTCGACACACAATCGAGAAAGCTTTCGTGGTTACGGAGCCAACGGGAAGAACTGATGCAAGCCCTGCGTTCACAGCAGAGTCTAGTGCATAGAATTGCCGCACTAAACACACGTCTAGCCATATTCAGCAGAAGACAGTCACGCCAAAAGCCTGCAAGATCAGTTTTTTTTAGCATTGGCCAGGGGCGCGGGAGGCCTAGAAAAGTTGCAACTAAATCACTCAAAAACAAGATTGCCGCACGCAAAACACTTAACAGTTGAGCAAGTCTTCGCCACCACCGAAGCCATCGGTCTCGGTCCTGATGCCCTGCTTCAACGCCCTGCCCTTCCTGGAAGCAGCAGTGCGCTCCGTTCTGGAGCAACCCGAGTGCCTGGAGTTGATCGTGGCCGATGGTGGCTCCAGCGATGGATCCCTCCAGGCCCTGGAAGCCCTGGCCAATCAGCATCCCCGTCGTCTGCGGCTGTTGCACGGCCCGGATAGCGGCCCCGCTGATGCCCTCAACCGGGCCCTGCGGCAGGCCCGTGGCACCCTGATCGGCTGGCTCAATGCCGACGACCTCTACCCACCACGGGCCATTGGTCGAGCTGTCCAGGCCCTGGCCTGCCAGCCCAACTGGCTGATGGTGTATGGAGAAGGTGAGGAATTCGACTCGGACTCCGGCCAGCGCAGCCGCTACCCCACCAAGCCCCCCGCCGCGGGATTGCACGGCTTCCGCTCCCACTGCTTCATCTGCCAGCCCACCGTTGTGTTCCGGCGCACCCTGGCGGCCCTGCTGGGCCCCTTCGACACCAGCTTCAAAACCGCCTTCGATTTCGACTACTGGCTGCGAGCCTTTGCCGCCTTCCCCGAGCGCATCGGCTTCATCCCCCACCTCCAGGGCCTCACCCGCCTCCATCACGCCACGATCACCAGTTCCCAGCGCCATCGAGTGGCCATCGAGGCCACCAGACTGCTGGCACGCCACTTCGGCCCCGCACCAGCTGATCGTCTCAACGGCTACGGTCTGGAGCTCCAGCGTGGGCTGGCCGCCACGCCCCCCGGGATCGGGTTCAGGGAGCACCTGGAGAGCGTGTTTGCCGAGGCCGAACCCTGGCTCGATCCCAAGGCCCTCAGGGCCCTGCGCCAGCACTGGCTTCAGGGGCCAGAGCAGTCGGCCAGCCAACGCTGGTAGCGCTGACCCACCGGCCCGCATTGCTACTCCCGCAATTGGAGCGGGATCACGGGCTGAATATGGGGCAGCACCGCATCACTGAAATGGAATCCGATCTGGCGCAGGTAGCGGTGGGCCACCCAGTGGCCACACCAGGCAATCCAGGCGGCTTGTTCTGGATGAGCCTCGGCCCAGGCTACGGCGGTGTCCAGGTCGGAGAAGTCGGGCTCCACGGGGATGTAGTGCTTCCAGGGCTGCATCAGCCGGTAGTGATAGAGGGCCCGCTTATGGGGCGCCCGCAACACCAGGCAGCCGCGCAGATGCTTGAAGATCGTGCCCCAGGCCAGGGCGTTGCCGGGGATGTCTGGGTAATAGCGATAGTTGCCAAACGTTGATTCCTGCACCGGTGGCGCCAGGATGCCCGCGGTGTTCAGCCACTCCTTCGCGGCGCTGCTGAAGGCAGGATCCATCTGCACCACGCGGCTGATCTTGATGTTGCAAGCTTCATGGTTGCGATGGCGGAGGCTGATCTGCACGCGGGGATTGGCCTGTAGGCCCGCCACATCTTGAATCGACCCGCCCCGTTGCATTCCTGTGGTGCTGCCCCGCCAGAAGATCTGAGGCCTGCGCTTCTGCCAGCGCGCCAGAAAACGGGGGAACGCCATTGGCTTGCCGTATTTCTCCCGCTTCACTGCTGCCTGCATGGTGTAAAGATCGGGGATCAGGGCTGTCCAGTCCTGGCTATCCATTGATGGCATCCCCGCCTGGCCGCCATCGCACATCGAGAGGTTGAGGCTGTAGTCGCACCGGATGCGCTGATGCAGCTTCAGTAGCCATGGCAGCCAGGCGCGCAAGCATTGCTGCACCCGGATGGATTGGAGGGGGGGGAGGGTCTGAGCCATCCCCTGCGATAAGGCGATCTCCAGCTCCCGGGTTGGGCCTGCGCGCAGCGTGACGGTGACGGTGAGTCGGTGGCGGTCATCCTCGGCGGCCTTGAGACTCAGCTCAAGCCGCTGCTTCTCTGGCATGGCTGCCGCGAGCAGGGCGTGCCACTGGGGATCGATCTTCGAGGCGGTGGTCATGGGTTCGGGGCTTGGCCTGCGTGGACATGGGCATGCAGGGCCTGCCGGTAGCGCTGCCCCGTGGCCGTGATGGCGAGATGTTGCAGTGCCGAATCCGTGCTGGCTGGGCTTGCTGGCCTGCAGATGGCTTGCCGAAGCTGTTGGACGGCGATGCTGAGATCTGGCTCCCCCCAGGTGTGGCCCTCCGCATGGGCATAGGCCCCTGGGTGGATGCGGGTGGGGGTGCAGGGCACAAGGTGAAAGTTCTCTCCCTGGCAGAAGTCCACGTTTCCCCCCCAGGCGCTGGCCACCACCTGCAGCCCCAGGATCCCCGCCTCGGCGATTCCCCGCCCGAAGCCCTCGCTGCGGTGCAGCGAGAGAAACACATCACAGCTGCCGATCAGGGCCAGGAGCTCGCTGCGGCTGAGGTCCGCCTCGATCACCTGCAGGCGCGGATCCTGGGCCGCTTGCTGCTGCAGCCGCTCCCACTGCGGATTGGCTGAACCCGGACGCAGCGCCTTGATCACCAGCTGCACGTTCTGCTGGCTGCCTTGCGGGAAGGCCTGCTGGAAGGCCTGAATCGCTCCCCAGGGGTTCTTGCGCTCCAGCGACGACTTCACGTCAAACACGAACAGCACCAGGGTGGCCTCAGGGTCGAGCCCCCAGCGTTCGCGGGTGGCGCGGCGGCGCCCTGGCGTGCGGAATTGCTCGGGGTGATCGATGTGCACCGCCATCGGCATCACCCGCAGCGGCCTGCTGACTGGATCGCTGAAGGGTTCCAGCGCCTTGGCGGTGAAGGTGCTGGAGGGCCAGAGCCCGTCCGCCAGCGGAATCAGGCACTCCCAGGCCTGCGGCCAGGTCTGGGTTTCCCAGGGCCAGGCCACGATCGTGGTGCGGCCCCGCTGCTGCGCCAGCCCCTCCCGGGCGATCCAGGCGCCATGACTGGGCGCGGCCAGGCACACCAGGTTGAAGCGATAGGGGCCCAGCTCTCCTGGCGGCAGGGTGTGGGGCTCCAAGCTGCGGTCGCTGGCGGCGGCACCGTTGTTGGCGGGCACGTTCACCGCGCAATAGGGGACACCCGCGCTCTCCAGAGCAAGAGCGGCCATGCGCACGTCCTCGCCGATGCCGAACATCTCGAAGGCATGGCCGATCAGGTTCACCCCGAAGGGCCGCAGTTCCGGCGGCGCAGCCGGATCCTCCTCCCAGGGCTCAGCTTCCAGGATGCCCGCCGCCGTCAGGCGCAGATGTGGACAGCAGGCAGCACCCTGCTCGGCCCACCAGCCGGCAAAGGCCTCCAACCCATCGGCTGGCGGGTAGCGCTGCTGCAGCGAGGGTTCCCCCAGCCAGTGGAGCAGTGCCACCAGCGGCACGCCCTCCACCGGCCGGTTCAGCAACGCAGTCAGTTCGCTGTCCTGTCGCAGCAGCCGATACTGGCTCCATAGTTCCGGACTCAGCAGGCGTTCGGCCAACCTCACATGCGGCCCCCAGGGGGAACCCAGCTGCAGGGCGCCCAGCTCGGGGTGCAACAGGTTGCGCAGCAGGGTGACACACCACAAGCGCTCCAGTCCCCCCTGTGCCAGCAGCTGCTCAGCCCGTTGCTGCCAGGGCCTGATCTGCGGATCGAGGCCCCAGCCCACCCGCAAACGCCGCCAGGTACCGGCATCGAAGCAAGGGCGGGCCTCCTCCAGCGCGGTCTCCAGTTCCTGGAGGGCGGTGGAGCCAACCGCCACCTGGGCTTCGCCCCGCTGCAGCTGCAGCCCGTAGCGATGCAGCAGCTCCCCAGGAGCCTGGCCCCAGCGCGCCGCCAGTTGCTCGGTCAACTCCAGGGCTCGCCGACGGCAGCGTCCCGGTTGCTGCCAGTCGCTGAGCTGGTGGGTGCGCACCCACACCTCCGGCACCACCACCAGCCGCTCACCGCAGCGCTCGAGGGCCTGCAGCAGCCAGAGCTCGCGGTAGCTGGCGGTGAGCTGCTCAGGCAGAGGGCCCAACAGAGCGCGCCGAGAGCGGTTCCAGCTGACGGCCCCTGGGCAGAGCAGCTGCTGCTCCAGCCGCTGGCCAAGCTCAGCGTCAGCGCTGAGGGTGTAATAGTCCCGCACACAGCTGCCGTCGCCATCCAGCTCCTCTCCTTCCCCGGCGATCAGAAGCGCTTCGGGATGCCGGGCCGCCACCTGCGCCCAGCTCTGGAGAGAGTTCTCCAGCAAGGTGTCGTCCGCCTCCAGCCACCAGATCCAGGGGCTCCGGGCCAGCGCCGCCGCCTGGTTGAGCGCCATTGCCTCTGTGGCCGGTTCCCCGCCAGGGTCCGAGATCCAGAGCAGCTGGGGATCCCTGGAGCAGAGCAAGGTCAACGCCTCGAACCCCTGCGACGTGAGCTGCCAGGGCACCAGCTGGACCTCGATGGCCAGACCAGCGGCTCGCTGCGCTGCCCGGATGCTGGCCACAGTCGCGGCCAGACCAGTGGAGTGCCCGCAGCAGAGCAGCTGAACGGTCAGATCCATGAAGGCGTTCAGTGCTGATCTCCAGGCTCGGCAGGAGTTTTGACGCTAGGTCAGGCCGGTTCTCATCCTCTGCGACAGTGGCGTTCCAAGCAGCTGGCGGCACCGACAGGCTCATGCGCATCGGGGTGATCGCTCAGGCGCCGGGTGGTCCCCTCACCAGTTCGGCCTGGATCCGTCTGCTGCTGCCGCTCCAGCGGCTTGAGCGGCAGGGTCTCTGCCAGCTGCACACGCTGCCCCCGCTCGCTGATCCGGCCAGCCCCGTGGAACTCCCGGAATCGCTAGATCGCCTGATCGTCCAGAGAAACGCTTGCCCCGCATTGCCCCAGGCCGCGGCGCTGGTGGCGGCCTGTCGGCAACGGAGAATTCCGCTCGTGTTCGATCTGGATGACGCGCTCTTCGCGTTGCCGGCCGACCATCCCGAGCGGCAGCAGTACGCCCCAGCGCTGCCCGCACTCGATCACCTGCTTGCTGAGGTTGATCTGCGGGTGTTCTCCACCCCCACCCTGGCGCGCCTGTGTCAGGAGCGGGCCAGCCTGCACGGCTATCGCGCCGGTCCCCAGACCCTGCTTGCCAACGGTCTTGATCTGGAGCTGTGGGGAGAGTGCCGCGGCTTCCCCCGCCGCAGTGGTGAGGAACCGCTCCGGCTGCTCTACGTGGGCACCACCACCCACCAGGCCGACCTGGATCTGGTGCTGCCGGAGCTCGATCGCCTGGCAGGCCGTCAGCCGGGCAGCTTCCAGCTCACGGTGGTGGGCGGTGCGCCATCGCTCACTCCCCGACCCTGGCTGCAGGTGCGCAAGGTTCCGCTCTCCTGCCGGCGCTACCCACACTTCGTGCGCTGGTTACAGCGCCTGCCCCGCCACGACCTGGGCCTGGCACCGCTGGTGGCCAACCCGTTCAACGGGGCCAAGAGCAACCTCAAGCTGCTCGATTACGCCGCGCTGGGCCTGGGATGCCTCTGCTCACCGGGTCCGGCCTATGAGGCCGCGATCGTTGCCGATCTGGCACTCGCCGCTGAACCCTGGCAATGGGGAGAACGGCTGCGCTGGGCCGCCGCCCACCGCCCACAGCTGCGCCGGCTGGCCCAGGCTGCCCACCGCGAGTTGCGGAGCATCCACAACAGCGCGGTGATGGCGAGCGGCTGGCGCGCCATTCTCGAGGGAGCAACGGTTCAGGTCTGAGGCCGGCTCGCGCGCGCGGGGTCAGCAACTGGACGCGGCTTCGTCAGGATCACCAGTGCCCGGAGCCATCCAGCGGACAGATACTTGGCGGCGGCTTCGCTGGCCTCCAGGTTGGCCGGCCGGTCCCTGCTGCAGTAAGTGAGGCACCACAATCCGCGCAAGCATCCTGCAGAAGTCGTCCCAGCTGCGGTACCGGCTGGAACCATCCACCGTGGGCAGCGGCCTGCCGCAATCACGCAATCGGGTCAGGAAGCTGTGGCGATGCAGCCGGTAGCCCTCTCCCCGCTTGCCGCCATCGGCACAGCGGAGAAAGTAGAGAACCGCTTTGCCGCAGCAGTAGCGCTGCAGCCCGTGCCCCCGTACCCGCGGCCGGCTGATCCGCAGGGGTAGCTCACCGAGGAACCGACGCACGGCCATCACCGTGGCCAGCTCCCTGGCCTCCCACCAGCCTTCAGCGGAGCCAGCGTCCCCGGCCGTGGTGTGGATGAACACTACCGGCCACTGCCCTGCGTCAAGCTGGCGGGCGGGGTGTTCGCCACGAAACAGCATCCAGTCGTCCTGGTGGTCCACCGCATACGCATGGAGCCCATCGCGAGGAGCCATCACAAAGCCACCCCCACCTTCCAGTCACGAGGGTCGTTGCAGCTCTGGTAGCTGGCATGGCAGGAGAAGGGCACATCGAACAGCTCCCCGAACACACGGGTGTCCGACGACAATCTGGTTAAGCACCCATCAACCTGATTGACATCTGACACTGCTCTCCCGAAACTGCCTATGACCAAGAGATCGCTGAAGGACTGGCACTCCCCGCCGCCCCCCACCGCTGGACACGAGAACTGCGCTGGGCCGAAGCCCATCGTCCAGCACTCTGGCGCCTGGCTAAGAGGGCCCAACTAGAGCTACTAGCCCGGTGCAACGCCGACACCATGTCCCACCAATGGCTGAGCGTTCTGACAGCCACAACAGCGTCTCGACCAAGAAAAAGAACATCTGCACGCCAATGCTCATCTCCAAGCCCTTGAGCAGGATGAAGATACAGAAAGCAGTCTCAATAGATTCGTTAAAGTGAACGAAGGTCACGCTCGGATCCCTGCCATTGAACCAACCTCCACACTACGCCCGCCCTAAAAGATCAGACCTCACTTTGTGTCTTGAGGCCATTAGATTAAAGAAGTGCCGCTGGGAGCACGATACGCAGACGAAAGGAAGCCACGTTACGAACGGCAATAGACGTATCAATATCAGACCTATTTTATTTATCCAAAAGGGACAGAGATTATAGCGCATAGCCTAATCACTCAAAAGTGACAAGTTCAGATTTTTCTGTTTCTCCTCAAAGGCCCCATGCAACCGCGCGAATGATGTCACTAGAAGAAAATCCTTCAACACGATGAGCCTTACCCCTGAACAACAGATGTCTTTCGGCGTTCTAGCACTTTTTAAAAACGAAGCAGGCAATATTGCCGAATGGATAAACCATTACCTATCACAGGGCGCCTCCAAGATCGTGCTGGTTAATAATGGCTCAGATGACGACTGGAGCGGACAGATCGGGGAGTCAAACGGGGCAGATATGGTTGAAGTCCTTCATGACAATCGCAAGCATGCTCAGGTCGATATCTATAGAGACGCCTTAGCTGGCAATAGATTTCCAAACGAGACATGGCTGTTGGTGTGCGATTTAGATGAGTTTGCCTATGCCAGATTTGGCTATGGAAATATCCACGATTACTTATCTCGCGCATCACTTAAGGGTGTCGGTGCTATAATGCTTCCTTGGAAAAGCTTTGGCTCATCAGGATTTAATAGACAGCCAAGAGGAGTACGCGAAAGTTTCCTTTACAGAGCGACGGCCCCATTCCCAGAGCCCCATCCAGGATACAGCAGGGGAAAGTACCTTTGTCGCATAGGCTACACTCATGATCTTTGCGTTCACCACCCAATCCTCAGGAAGGGCAAGTACATACTATCAACAGGGCGTGATATATCCAGGCATTCAGACTTAATCAGGCTGGGCTATGTACCTAACAGCGAGAAGCAACAAGCATTAAGCGTACTACATTTAAATCATTATCCAGTTCAAAGCAGAGACTACTTTTTTAACATCAAGGCCAAAAGGGGAGATGCCTATTTCAAGACACCACGCCTGCAGACAAAAGACAATAGCTACTTTAACAAGTTTAACAAGAACGATGTTTTTGATGATGAGCTCTCACGTCTTACTGGCAAACAGACAAGTCGCCACAACCTTGAATCAAGCCAATATGAAGCTTTTAAAGCACTCTCAAAAAAAGATCACTTCATCAAGAAACAGCTCAGACTCGCCAAGCGAAGAGCAGTTATCGACACTGCCCAGTCAATAGGGTTTACGCTTAGCCTAAGCGATTTTATCAGCAGAGCTAGACACTGCGGGGAAACCACGTTAGAGTAAACTTAAGGCTTTACCTTGGGCAGACTGCGGAAAATCCAGCTTGACTCCCCGAGACCATGACGCTGTAATCACAGATTAGGACTGGGTTCATGGGTAGCAAGCAGCTGGGGTTCGGCAATTACGAGCAGGTCATCGCCAAGAAACGCAGCAAGCGCCAGAAGTTCTCCGTCGACAGAAAGCTCCCTAAGAAAGAGGTGATCGCTTCCACCGCAGATGTTCTGAACGCTTCACGCCGATAACATAGATGAAGATCGGCCTAATTCAGCTGAGAAGTCGCCCATGGTTTTCCACATGTATGAGCCTAAGCCTCGTCACCAACTCTTGTTTCAGGGGATGTTTCCTGCTCTTTGGCGGAAAGCTCTCTGGTGATAATCGCCTAGAATTCAATTGAAAGAGCAGAGATTTCTTCTTGAATACAGCCTAAGGCAAAATTTGGCGCTGTCTCTCTTCTGGCCTGAACGACACTAAAATCCTAGCAATACCAGAAGCTTACTTTTGCCTGGATGCTCGTAAGAGTAAATTGACGCAAATACGCCGTGGCATTGAGATTTGCCACGGGCTCCCACTGAAACCAGCCATATCATTCTCTGACAAGACTCACCAATAGTGCAATCAGTAGCAAGCAAGCAGACATCCCTAACTCACTGACTATCTCTCGTAAATAATTCAGCCATGTGTCGAGGCACTTTCAGGAATGGGCAACGGCGTAAGAGGCCTACAGGCTGGAAAACCCTGTTCAGTCAGCACCTCGACAAGGACGTTATACAAAGCTTGCCAGGGAAGACTGTAATTTACATAGCCAGTTGGAGTGCTAGAATCACTCCTGTCTTGCACCAGTCCTGGATCAATCTCACGGGTTTTGTGATGAATATGCTGTTGTTTTGCGGCCATCATTCGGCGCCCCATGTGGCCCACCCCTGGCTTACCGCAAATCCGTGCCACGTTGAGGGACCCAGTGGTGTAGTTTGCCAAGAAGGCATCCACCGCTAGCCCCACGCGAACTTTCTCCAACAGGGGCAAACCAGCGATGACTGCAACCCTGCCACGGCTGCGAAAGTGCAATTTGCGAATGATGCGCTGAATCACCCGGTCATCTCGACGGGCTTCCCTGCGGTGGTAGTCGGAAGTCACCAGCGGCGGAGTCCAGCCATCGAACACCACCCCCATCGATGGGAACAACTCATGCAAGGCATTCAGGAGAGCGGCCGTGCCCTCCACCTGTTCCAACCAGCTGCGTTTCTGACCCGTGATGCCCACCCAAAGCAAAGGCCTGCAGCGCTGGAGGGCCTCCAAATGGCCATGGGCGGCCAGCTCAGAGGAGCTGAGCGCGAGCTCGCGCAAGGGCCCATCCACGGCTGCCGCAAGTCGGCGCATCGCCGGCTGGTCGGCCCGAGTGTGGAACAGGAACCCCAGTTGCAGGAGATAGCAACCTTGGTTCTGACTGAGGGCATTGAGCTGCTCCAAGCTGTGACGTTGGTGGGTCATGCCAAGGCCAAGGGCGGCGCTGAGGTCGACAAAGGCTTCATCCGCCTTGGAATACAGGGCATCGCCGGTACCCAACTCGCCCGCCTCCAGCACAGACTGCAGGCCTAACAAACTGTCGTACAAACAGTGATATGGACGCGAATGCCCCACCAAGAACCCGCCAAAAGTGGCTGGAGTGGTAGCCATAAGAAACTCGGGTGTACGACAGAGTATTCGCAAACAGTCCCCCACTCGTTGGGCGTCAAGATGGCAAACCAACACCATCAGATTGAGCCCTGGCAGGAGGATGGCATCACTGCTGCTCACCCCCTGAAAAACGAGAAACCGCTGCTCCCCCTCCTGGATCAGGAGCAGGTTCCAGTTGAGTACCAATCGGCTTGCCAGCACGGTGCCATCGTCTACGCCCAGCACACTCGGAAAACGACCCCGATGGCGCAGCCGAGCCGCCTCCACCACCAGTTGCTCACTGGCAGCATGGTCACAAAAGTAAGCCAGTGCCGGTGGCTTGCTGGCAGAGGACATCACATGCACCGCCCCCAGAGCTGTATTGGCAATCCGCCCAAGCTCTGCTGATGGAAGCGTAGAGGCCTGGCCCGAAAAGAAGCTCTGCCACTGCTGCTGTTCCTCTGCTTCTGTGCGAAGAATACGCAGTCGTAGGCACAGCCGCCGATGGCGCTCTGTGCCGAGCCATAAATCCAGAGTGCTGCCTAGGTCGGCCACAGCCAGCCGACCACGAAACGCCAGCTCTTGATCTTGTGCATGGAGAGTCCAGATCCAGCGACTCAACTCGCTGACCAGCTCCAGGTTGAGCGGGAGATGATGGTGGAGGGCGAGATCAGGGTTACCTGTGGAGGCACTCAGGCGCCCAGCCAACTCCACCTGCTCATCCTGCACCTCCAACAAGTCGACCGAGGCGATCACACCAAAGCCGTCTTCGGCTCGCCAGTCCACCACTTCAACCTGCATCGGCTAACCTCTTCCCAATCACCGTCCATGCCACCCTACCAGCAGAATAGATCATGGAATAACAAAGGCCGTGCTGGAGCTCCCAACAGAATTCGATCCCAAGAGCTATCGAAAGCGCTATCCAAACCTGGCAAGCCTCCGACGCTCTGAGTTGCGGAAACACTGGCGCACCCAGGGACGCCACAATAGCCTTAATGCATCGCCGGTAGAAAACCGAGATGAACTGCTGGGTTGCCTTCAGGAGGCTGAGCACCTGTTGGAAATCGGTCCATTCGACAATCCATCTCTTGAATTCCTGAGACGGCCAGGCCTGATGGTGGACTACGCCGATCACTTCAGTCGTGAAGAGATGGTAGACCGAGCCCAAAATATCAAAGGCCGAGATCCACAGCGTATTCCGCCAATCCGCTATGTGCTTGCACAGGGGGGATACGAACAAATTACCCAGAGATACAATGCCGTGGTATCGCACCACTGCCTTGAACACCAGCCCGATATGATCCTCCACCTGCAACAGGTGGCCACGTTGCTCAAGCCAGGAGGCGTCTACTTGTGCACCCTTCCTGATCATCGCCGCTGCTTCGATCGCTTCCTCCCCCCTACAACCCTGATCGACGTGGTGACAGCTCACCTAGAGGCGCGGACACGACCTCCGCTGCAGGCCGTGCTCGAGCATCGTTGCTTCACCGTTCAGAACTGGCGCCATGCAGCGGATCCCATCAAGCAGCCCGACACCGAACTCCCCAAGCGACTCCGAGCCGCCTTGGATGAGTACCTCGGCACGACCTATGTGGATGTTCACTGCTGGAAGTTCACCAATGACCGCTTCCGTCAGCTGATGCGCCAGCTGCTCACGCTCAATTTCCTGCCGGCACAAACTCAATGGAAAACCTACAATTTCGGCAATGAGTTTGCAGCAGCGATTACCTTCGATCACCCTTCCCCGCCATCCACCAACACCCCACACACCCATGGCCAAAGCCAACACCCAACCCTCCCGTGACTACCGAGACTTTCGATTTCGGCTTCGTCATGATCTTTTACTGCGGCGCCGCCTGAGACGCGCCAAGCAGGAGGCCACCATCTCTCTGGCTCGCGAACTCGGCTTCAACCTCACCTTTGAAGATCTTCAGGGCAACAAGCGGGACAAGCACACAAAGCCGGCGTCTCAGCCGCCCAGCACCTGATTCTCGAGCCAGTCCTCAGGTGGGTTCATCCCAGCGCACTGTGGGGTCATGCCAACGCTCATGGGCGAGCCGCACGCCCAGGGCAGCCAGGTCCAGCTGGGGATCGAGCTGCAGGCTGGCCTCCGCCTGCCGGGTCCCACGCCAGGGCTGCAGCTGGGCGTAGATCTGCTCCAGCGCCACACCGTGCTGCTCGATCTCCATCAGGGAAACGGAAGCTGCAGCCTGGCTGAGGGACCCCAGGAGCGACCTGTCGGCCTCCAGCTTCAGCAAGGCCTGCAGGACTGCATGGGGATCCTGGGGGGGAACCAGAACCCCGTTGACACCGTCCTCGATCCGATCGCGATGGGCGCCCAGGTGGGTGGCCACCGGCACCACACCCATGCGCATGGCTTCCCCCAGAGCGATGTGATAAGTCTCTGGCCAACTGGACAGGAACAGCGCCACATGCAGGCGCTGCAGGGTGCTGACCAGCACAGCCCGCGTGAAGGTTCCTTCATAGCGAGCCACCGCTGCATCTCCGGCCTGTGCTTCAGCGTCCGGATCAAACCCCGCTTCCCTGAGGCACTGATCAAGCTCGGGGGTCGCACCAAGGATGTGAAACTCCAGGGGTAGATCCCCGCTGGCCCGGATCACCTGAACCAGGGTGTCCAGTCCTTTGTGGGGAACGGCATTGCCGATCACGCCCACCCGCAGGGGCCCCTGGCGGGCGATGCCGGCAGGCCGAGCGTGGCGGCCGCGGTCAAGCTCCGTCACATCGGGGGTCACCATCTCCAGCACCTCCAGCCGATCCGCCAACTCCGGATACACCCCGCGGGCAATGGCGGCACTGCTGTTGGTGCTGGCCAACACCCGATCCACGGCCGCCATGCTGCGACGGCTGATCTCCAGGCGCCGGTTGCGGGCCTCGCCATCGAGGCCGCTGGCCTGCAGGCAGAGGCGGCAGAGCAGGCGATGATCGGGATGCTCGTGCACCCGGCAGAACGTGCCGTCGGGCCGTTGCAAGGTGTAGCGATGGCAAAGAAGATGGAAGTCATGCAGGGTCACCACCACCCGGCAGCCCAGGGCCTTGGCGAACAGGGGCAGGGAGAGGGGCAGGCCGATCAGGTGGTGGATGTGCACAACCCCCACCCCGTGATGGCTGAGGATCTGGCAGAAGGCCCGCTCGTAGTTCTGATTGCTGCTGGAAAAACGACTGATCTGGCCGATCTTGAGGGTTTCGAGCAGCTGCGGCCGTCCCTGCCGGTAGCCCATCAGGGCCAGACGGATGCTGTCCTTCGGCGCCAGTGCCAGCACCGTGCGCTCCGGCCAGCGGCGCTGCTGCCAGCGAGCCAGCTGATCCACATAGAGCTCGGTGCCTCCGCTGCGGCGCAGACCCACGAGGTTGTGGGCCACATGCAGAACTCCTGACGGGTGTGGGGTTGGATCGAACCGCCGCCCCTGGGGCGGACCAGGCATCTGCACCACAGCCCTCCGCTGCTGCGAACGCAGTTCCGCAAACCGGGTGAGCACCACCCGCAGCCGCTGCTCGTAGGTGTGATGGCTGAGGGTGTGGTTCTGGGTGGCCCGGGCTGCGGTGATCCGCGCCGCAGGGTCGGCCAGGTCATGCTGGATTAGCGCCGCCGCTGCGCTCTCCTGATCCACCACAGGGATCAGGTCTGGAAAGGCACCCGGCAACTGCAGCCGGGGTCCCCCCAGAACGATCTGGCGGCCGCCCGCTAGGGCCGTCTCATAGATCCGCGGAGGCGGCGACACCCCCAGAACCTGGCTGTCCACTGGGGCGTTGGAGAACTCCCGGCCGATCGTGAGCACCACACGGGAGCGGTTCCAGATATCGCAGAGGTCGGTGATGTCCAGGCGCAGCTGGGGCAGCACCCCGACCCCGGGCAGCCGCGGTTTTGGAATATGTCGGTTCCAGGGCAAACAGAGAAACACATTGAGCCCCAATGGGAGTTCAGCCAGGATCCGTCTCAGGCTTGCAACACGGTTCGGCCAGGCCGTTCCCACGAAGGTGAGGTCGTGGACGTAGTCACTGTCGTTCTCGAGAACCGGTCGCCAGTGAAGGTCCGGCTCAGCCGCCAGGGGCAGAAAGCTGGTGAACGGACTGACGCCCTCACAGCTCTCCTCATTGCTGAAGATGTGATCGAAGGCGGGTTCCGTCCGCTCCAGCAGCCTGCGCTCGTAGGGATCCTCAGTGGTCCAGAGAATGCGCGGGATGGAGGTCTCCATCAGGGCCGCCATCAGGTGCCGGTCGGCTCCAGCCCCACCGATGGCCAGCAAACCGTTCCAGGCGCCGGAGGCCGCCTGCTCCACCACCTGATGGTGGCCGCAGAGGTGCACATTGGAGCGGCCCAGGAGTTTTCCGGCAGCCATGGCGATCGCCTGCGGCAAGTAGCCGTTGGCCGTGCGCATCTCGGTGTCGTAGATGAGCAACTTCATGGTGCGATCAGCCCCTCCGCTCCTAGGGCGGCGAGCAGGTCGTGGCAGCGGTGGCGGTAGAGGTGGTGGCGCCGGGTGTGGCGTGCAGCGGCCTCCCCGAGTCGCCGTCGCCAGGAGGGATCGGCGCGGGCCCGCTCCACCAGATTCTGGATCTCCTCGACCCGGCTGACCGGAATCACGCCATCGCCGGGTCCGTAGAACACTGCAACGCGCGGACTCTGGCCCAGGTAGAGCTGCACCGCCCCCATCAGGGCCGCCTCGAAGGTGCGGGGGCCCGGCGTGGAGCTGGCGATCTGCTGACGCCGGTTGGCGATCGGCACCTCCCGCCCCAGATTGAGCACGAAACAGCAGCGCCGGTACAGCTGGCGCAGCCCCAGGGGACCCAGGCGGCAGTTCACCGCACCGGCCAGGTCATCAGGCCACCCATCACCCCAACAAGCAAGGGTGAGGCCAGCCGCCGCCAGCTGCCGCAGGATCGCCACCCGCTGGGGGAAGGCCACCCCACAGAAACCCAGGTCCACCTCAGGGTCCGGATTCCCAGCCACTGGATCCAGGGGCAGAGCATCCAGCGGGGATGCAGCCAGGGCCAGGGCTCTGGCGAGGCAACTGCTGGGGTAGTAGGCAAGACAGTTGGCCTCGTTGCTGAACACTGGGCAGTGGAGTGCCTCGAGGCGCCAATGGAGATCAAACTCATAGGGGTCGTCGTGCAGCCAGAAGGCCACAGCGGTCCCGCGCCCCTGGGCCCTGCGCACCAGCCCGGCCAGGTCCACGCCCGGATCGGCAATGGAACCGGTGATCAGCAGCAGATCCAGCGGCTCCCGCTCCAGCCGCCCCCACAGCTTGTTGAGCCCCAGTGCCCGGCTGTGGTGGCCCAGCTCCCGGAAGCCATGGGCGATCCGTTGACGGAGGCGCTGGTTGGTGTTGATGGCATCGGCCGTGCCACTGCTCACCAGGATCCGCATCACAGGGATCGGGCCTGCAGCCTCAGCGCTCGGCGCACCAGATCGCCGTAGCGCCCCAACTGCTCCAGGGCGTGCTGCTGGTCGCAACGGTACCCGCTGAGTTGTCCTGCCAGCTCCCGGGCCTGGAGAAACTGCCGCTCACACTCCTGCTCCACTTCCTGCAGCTGCAGGCGCAGCAGCTCCAGATCGGTTTCCGCCTCCCGACGCTCCAGCTGCCGGTTCCAGGCCTGCACCAAGGTGTGCGGATCAGCGAGCTCAAGCCGCTGGTGGTAGTGCCCATCAGCCTCGGCCCCGCCACGCTCGGAGCGCTCCTCCAGGGCCTGGTACAGCTGCAGCAGCTCCGGGGCGGCCCTCAGCAGAGCGGCCGCGAGGGCAGCGTGGAGGGGGGCGGGCGTCTGGGGGGTGCACGCTCGTGGCAGGGCTATGTCGGTGCGCCAACCCACCAGGTCCTCTGCGCTCAGACTCAGCAACCGATCGCCGTTCACCAGCACCACCCGACCGCCATCGCGGGCAGCCTGCTCGCTGGCCTGCAGCAGCATCCGATAGCTGGTGAGGATCCCCTCGAAGGGGAGGCGGCCGCTGGCCACCACCTGATCAGGCGGCAGAAAGATCAGGGCGTCGTCCGGGTGGCGCTCCTGCCACCCACGGCCCACGGCGCCGCAGCGCTCCAGGAGTTCCTCCAGACGCGGTGGCAGCGGTTGCGTGCAAACCCAGCCGAACATCGCAGATCCCAGGCTGGGCTAGCCTACGCAGGCGGTTTGAATGGCTTAACCGTTGCCCGGCCGCGGGATGCAGAGCGTCGCCCGGATCAGCCTTCTGCGGGAAGCCATGGCGGCCGGCGACATGCAGGCCTCACTGGACGTTCTGGCACTCATTCGCGCCGAGGGCTATCCCACGGTCCTGCTGCGCCCGCTGCTGGCCAGCTGCCATCCGCGTCTCGATCCCTGTTACATCGACCTGCAGCTGGTGCCCGCGCCGCTGCTGCTAGCTCCCAGCTGTCCCGCTGCCCTGGCCTCGGCTCCCCTGGATCCGCTGCAACTGCAGCTGGCCCATGGCTGTGATCCGGCCACCTTTGTGGCCGTGCATCTCAATGCGGTGCTGCGCGGCGAACGCGCGCTCTATGCGGGCCTGCCGGCCATTGAGATCCGGCACTACCGGCAGCTGGTGAAGCTCTCGCCAAGGCGCCACTGGTTGCAGCAATGCACGGCCCTGGAATGCCTCTCCAGGGAGTCGTTGAGCCTGGAGTCGGCCCAGGGCCGCGGGAGCCCGGATTCCCCTCTGAGCCGGTGGCAGGCAAGCCGTCACGACGGTCTGCTGGAGCGGCCCTGGTTCTGGATCCAGGGACCGGGACAGGAGCAGGGCACTTTGCTGGGCCTGGCCCTGGCGGTGGATGGGGTGATGGCGGTGAAGGATGGCCCGCAGGCCGCCGCCCTGATCCAGGACGCCGCCCGTCACGTGCTCGGCGGTGGGGCCCACTACCTTCTCTGGAACCGTTCCGAGCCGCCCCCGGCCAGCTGGAGCCCCCTGATCCGGGGACTGGTTGAGCGACGCGGGCAGCCACTCTCCCAGCTCGGCGGCCCCCGGCAGGAGCCAGGGGAAATGCGCCCGGTGAGGTTCAGCAACGACCCCGCCCTCCTAGCCATATCCGCCTCCTGGCTCGCCCGGCGCGAACCCCGGCAGGTGCTGGGGTTAATGAAGCACTGGCTGGCCGGGCCCCCGCCCCTGGATCGGCCCCGGATGGCCCTGGAGCTCCAGAGGCGCAGCGATCCGCCTCTGTGGCCCACAACCCACCAGGGCCTGCTGGTGCTGGCCGCTCCGGCGGCTGAGGTGGAGCGCCTGGGCCGGCAGCAGCTGCAGCGGCGCGCCCTGCAGCAGGCCCTGGAGGGGGGCTTTGCCCAGGGCGTTGTGCTGGACCTGGGGGCGGGGGCTGGCCTGGATGTGGCTGGCCAGCTCGCCCAGCTGGCCGCCACAGCCGGCCCTGATGCCAGGGTGGCAGCCTTCACCGGCCCCGGCGACCAGCTGGCGGCGAGTGCCTGGGAAAAGTTGTCAGCCCAGCTGAGCTGGGACCCCCACCAGCTGCTCTGCAGCGACGAGGAACTGATCTGGTGCCAGGACCCCATGCGGATTGGCCAGAGGCAGTTCGCCGCGCCGGTCACCCCCTGGCGCTTGCTCAGCCGCGGCCACCTGCCCGGTCTGGTGGCACTGCCGGCGGCGGCGCTCGCCGGCCTCGAGCTGCAGCCCCGCTACCACTCGCTGCACGCCCTGCTGAAGGATCTTGCTCTGCAGTGGCTGGAGCGCGGCAATGCGATCCGCACGCTCCCCCAGGCCCTGCTGCGCCGCGAGCCCCACTCCAATCCCACCGTGATGGCGATCCGCACTCCGAGCCAACACCACCCGTTCAGTGGCGATCAACTGCTGGAACTGGAGCGAATCACCCGCCGGCGCTCCCTTCCCTGGCTGAGTCCGGAAGGCAGGCTCATACCGGGACCCTGTCGCGGCAGTTTCCAGCTGCGCCGGGCGCCCAGTCCCACCGATCGTGTGTCGGTGATCATTCCCTTCCGCGACCAGGCGGCGCTCACCCGCGCCTGTGTGGAAAGCCTGGTGGAGCAGGCTGGTGCCACCCCACTGGAGCTGGTGCTGGTGGACAACGGCAGCACCGAGGCCGAAGCCGTGGCCCTTGCCGAGTCTCTGGCCCCGTTGGCCGATTCGCGAGGGTTCGCGCTGATTGGAATACGGGATGACAGCCCGTTCAATTTCGCCGCAATCAACAACCGGGCCAGACGCCACTGCACCGGGAACTTCCTGCTGTTTCTCAACAACGACATCCGCTTCGAGTCAGCTGGGCCGATTGAGGCCCTGCTCGATCCCTTCGCCTTCGCCGGCACCGGGGCCGTGGGTGCCCGCCTGCTCTACGAGGACGGCTCCATCCAGCACCACGGGTTGGCGGCTGCGGCGCGCCAGCCCCACGACATCCTCTCCCCCGGCAAGGGACTGCAGCCGGGAGTGGAGACGGACCCCTTCACCGTGCTGCAGCTCCAGGAGCAGTGGACGGCGGCAACCGCCGCCTGCCTGTTGATGCGCAGCGAGGAGTTCGATCGCCTCGATGGGTTTGATGAGCGCTTCAGCGTGGCCTACAACGATGTCGATCTCTGCTGGCGGCTCACAGCCCAGGGGCGCGCGGTGATCGTGACCCCCGAGCCCCGCATCATCCATGCCGAATCCAGAAGCCGCGGTGACGACATCGCCGGCGAGAAACGCAACCGCCTGGCTCGCGAATCCGGGGCGTTGCGTCGCCGCTACCCGAGCCGATTCCAGCTGGGCGATCCGCTCTACCACCGCTTTCTCGGGCCGGCCTCCCATCGCTTCGAACCGATGCCGCTGCCGGAGCGCCCCCTGGCCAGCTCCCGGGAGCAGCTGCTGTACAGCTGGGTGCGGCCGGACATCCAGACCCGGGGCCGACACTTCCTGATCTTTGTGCACTGGGACGTCGCAGGTGAGGTGCGCCCCGATGTGATAGAGCAACTGCGCGCCTACCGGCGCCATGCCGTTGTGGCCTTTGTATCAGCGGCGCCAACCCTGCTGGAGCAGCCTGGAGCCATGGCCAGGCTGCGTGAGCTCTGCGCCGTCGTGCTGGTGCGGCGCAATGAGGGCTATGACTTCGGCAGCTGGAAGGCGGGCATTTCCTTCTGCCGATCGCACCTGGAGCGGATCTCCCGGCTAATCCTCACCAATGACAGCTGTTACGGCCCACTACACAGCTTTGATTCCCTGTTCAAGCGCCTGGAGGCCAGTAATGCTGACGTGGTGGGGCTCACCGAGAGCACCGCCATTAGCTCCCATCTGCAGAGCTATTTCCTGGCCTATGGATCTCGGGTTCTGCGTAGTGCCCTGTTCTGGGAATTCTGGGATCAGATCGGCATCTGGGGGTCCAAGGTTGAGTTGGTGAGGGACTGTGAAGTGGGCTGGAGCACAACGCTTGTGGATGCCGGCTTCAAACTGGAGGCGCTATATCTTGCCGGCGAACACGGAAACGTCACCCACACCCACTGGCGGCAGCTACTCACCGAATTAGAGTTTCCATTTCTGAAGGCAGAGCTCCTACGACTGAATCCGATACGACAGAACATCGACTCCTGGGACAGTGTTGCCGCCGCGATCAATCCCCGAGTCGCTCAGATGATCCGTGACCACCTGGCCCAACAACAGCACGCACGATGACGCTGAAGGGAGCTGAGCTCACGGACCCGGAACCTCCCCTGCTCAACGAGTCGCCCGGAGAGCCACTGTCCTGGCGTGACGCCCTACAACCTGAACAGGGGATGCTGACCGCCCCTCGCCGCCGCCGGCTGCGCTCCCTGGAGCCCTGCCCCGCAGACGCCTGCATTCAGGCCTCAGAACTTGGCCCCAGTAGCTCCGCCTCCCCCCTCCTCGACCTCGCCAGCAACGACTACCTGGGTCTCAGCCGCCACCCCCAAGTCGTTGCCGCCGCCCAGGCGGCTGCCGCCAGCGATGGCGTTGGCGCCGGGGCCTCGCGCCTGGTCAGCGGCACCCGGCCGGTGCACATGGAGCTGGAGGCCGCCCTGGCCGCCTGGCTGGGGCGCGACCGGGCGCTGCTGTTTCCCAGCGGCTTCCAGGCCAACCTGGCGGCGGTGCTGGCCCTGGCCGATCGCCACAGCCTGGTGATCGCCGACCGGCTGATCCACCACTCCCTGCTCACCGGTGTGGCCGCCAGCGGCGCCCGCCTGCGGCGCTTCGCCCACAACGACCTGGCCCAGCTGGAGCGGCGGCTGAGCGAGGCCCGCCGCGATCGGCCCCAGCTGCGGCTGCTGGTGCTCAGCGAGAGCCTGTTCTCCATGGAGGGCACCAGCCCCGACGTGCCGGCGTTGGCCGCGCTCTGCGAGCGCTTCGGGGCGGCGCTGCTGCTGGATGAGGCCCACGCTCTGGGGGTGCTGGGTCCTGGCGGGCGGGGGCTGGGGCAGGGCATCGGCTCGATCGCCCTGATCAGCGGCACCTTCGGCAAGGCCTTCGGCAGTGGCGGCGCCTTCCTGGCCGGCGGCGAGCTGGTGATGGAGTGGCTGCTGCAGAGCAGCGGGCCCTTCCGCTACACCACCGCCCTGGCGCCCCCCCTGGCCGCCGGCACCCTGGCGGCCCTGCGCCTGATCCAGCGGCGGGACAGCGGCGCCGCCGCAGCCGGCAGCGCCGATAGCACCGACAGCCAACCGGCCCAGCCCGATCTGCTGGCGCGGGCCCGGCGCTGGCGCGATGGCCTCAAGGCCGCCGGCTGGCCCCGGCCCCCCGGCGAAGGGCTGATCCTGCCGCTGCTGGTGGGCAGTGACGCGCGGGCCCTGGAGCTGCAGGCGCAGCTGGAGGCTGACGGCCTGCTGGCGGTGGCGATCCGGCCGCCCACGGTGCCCGAGGGCACCGCCCGGCTGCGGCTGGTGCTGCGGGCCGACCTGCCGGGCGGCACATTGGAGCGGCTCCTGCACGCCCTCGGCACCCCCTGACCCTTCTGACGCCGCTGCCGCTGCCCCCTTCATGACCACCCAGCTGATCGCCATGCACGGCTGGGCGGGCGACAGCCGCGGCTGGGAGCCCTTCGCCGCCGCCGCCGGGGGCCAGGGCTGGCCCTGGCAGACGCCCGACCGGGGCTATGGCCCCTGCCCAGTGCAGCTGCCCCAGTGGCAGCCTGGGGCCGGCCGGAGGTTGCTGATCGCCCATTCCCTCGGCCCCCAGCTGCTGCCCTCTGCGGTGCTGGCCCAGGCCGAGGCGCTGGTGCTGCTGGCCAGCTTCGGGCGCTTCGTGCCGCCGGGCCGCGCCGGGCGCCGCCTGGGCACGGCCCTGGCGGGCATGGCCCAGGCCCTGCGCGGCCCCGCACCGGAAGCCATGCTGCGGCAGTTCCTGAGCGAGGCCGCCGCCCCCCAGCCCCTCAGCCAGCTGCCGGCCACGATCGTCGACCAGCCCCTCACGGACGCCGCCCGCGGCCAGCTGCTGGCCGATCTGGAGCTGCTGGGGAGCACCACGGCCCTGCCGGCGGCCCTGCCCGCCGCCATCCCCTGCCTGATCGTGGAGGCCGGCGCCGACCACATCGTGGTGCCCGAGGCCCGCGTCCTGCTGCGCCAGGAGCGTCCGCACGCCGAACTGATCCTCTACCCCGAGGCGGGCCACTGCCTGCTGGGAACCCCGGTGGTGCGGGAGGTGATGGGGTGGATCGCCGGCCTGTGACCTCGCCGCCCGCCTTCAGCGCCCGAGTGCGGGCGGGGTTCGCGGCCGGGGCGGCGGCCTACGACCACCAGGCCGCCCTGCAGCGGGCCATCGCCTGGCGGATGGCCCGCCATTGCCGCGATCTGCCCCTGCCCCCCGGCCCCACGGCCGACCTGGGGGCCGGCACCGGCCTGCTGGGTCGGGCCCTGAGTCTTCAACGGCCTGCAGGCTGGAGAGCAGCACTCGAGGGTCCGATCCCAGATCAGATACCAGAAGGGAGAGCACCTGAGCTGCTCCAGCTCGACCTCTGCCCCGAGCTGCTGGCTCGCAACCCCCTCGCCACCGCCACCGCCGCCCGGGTGTGGGATCTGGAGCAGGGCCTGCCGGCCGAGCTCAGCGGCGCCGCCTTTCTCGGCTCGAGCTTCGCGCTGCAGTGGCTGAGCCGGCCGGCGGTCCAATTGGAGCACTGGTGCGTCCAGCTGGGCCCAGGCGGCTGGCTGGCCCTGGCGGTGCCCGCCGCCGCCAGCTTCCCCCAGTGGCACCAGGCCGCCAAGCTATCCGGGGTGCCGTTCACGGGCCTGGCGCTGCCCGAGGCGGCAGCTCTGGAGGCGGTGGCCCGCCGTCAGCTGTTGGTGCGGCAGCTTCAGCGGCTGCGCTTCAGCCGCCGGGGCGATGGCCACACCGTGCTGCACCAGCTGCGCGCCATCGGTGCCGGCACCTCCCCACACCCGCCCTTGAGCACCCCACAGCTGCGCCGGCTGCTGCAGCATTGGCCCCGAGGCGAGCGGATCACATGGGACGTGCTGCTGTTGATCGGCCAGAAACCCACGTGAACGGCGGCCAAGGCCCCACGGGCCTGCCGCGGCGGCTGGTGGTGTGCGGCACCGACACCGACGTGGGCAAGACCCTGGTGAGCGCCTGGCTGGTGCAGGGCCTCGGCGCCCGCTACTGGAAGCCGGTGCAGAGCGGTCTGGAGGACGGCGGCGACAGCGCCACGGTGCAGCGCCTGCTGGGGCTGCCGGCCGAGCGCTTGATGCCGGAGGCCTACCGGCTGCAGACGCCCGTGTCGCCCCACTGGGCCGCCGAGATCGATGGGGTGACGATCGAAGCCCAGCGGCTGGCGCCGCCCGCAGGCGACGGCCCGCTGGTGGTGGAGACCGCCGGCGGCCTGCTGGTGCCCCTCAGCCGCCAGTGGCTGCAGATCGAGCAGCTGCAGCGCTGGGGTCTGCCGGTGGTGCTGGTGGCCCGCAGCGGCCTGGGCACCCTTAACCACACGTTGCTGTCGCTGGAAGCCCTGCGCGTCCGCGCCATCACCGTGCTGGGGCTGGTGCTCAACGGTCCCTCTCACCCAGACAATCCCCGCACCCTCGAGCAGTTGGGGCGTGTGCCGGTACTGGCCCAGTTCCCCCCCCTGGCCGCCCCCAGCGCCGCGCTGCTGGCGGAGCAGTGGCGGCGGCTGGGGATGGCGCGCCACTGGCCGGCGGCGGCGCCACCGGCTTCAGTGGAACCCCAGGCCACTCCGGAGCTCACGCCATGACCCGCCGCGACAGCCTGGTGACCGGCGCCGTGCTGCTGATCTGCGCGGGCATCCTGGTGCTGTTCACCGACGTGGACGGCAAAGCGGTGCGCTGGCTCACCTGCGGTCCGCTGGCCCGCCAGGTGGAACGCGACAGCGAGCTCTGCCGCTGAGCCGAGACCTCGATCGCCGAGCCAGCGGCCCCTCAGGGCCCGGCCAGGATCGCCGCCTCGGTGTCGGCCCGGGAGAGGCCATAGGGAAAGTGGCGCTCGCAGTGGCGGCCGTCGGCGTGCCAGCTCACCTTCAGCTCCTCCACCTCCAGCTCGATGCGGGCGCTCCACTCCGGCCGGTGCAGGTCCCAGAGGCAGGGATCGCTGCGCTCCTGCACCGCCCCCAGCTGGCGCAGCCAACTCTCCAGGGCCGGCAGGGGGTGGTGGTACAGGGGGGTGTCGGGGCTGGGCATGGAGCTCATGGGCTTCAGGGTCTCACGCAGGGCTGCTCACGCAGGGGGCCACCAGCTGGGCCACGGGCTGAGGGCCGCACCCCGCGCCCAGGCCAGGCCCACGCCGAGCACCAGGCTGAACAGCAGCGCCAGCCCCAGCAGCAGCAGCGCCAGCCATTCGCCCCCGGAGAGGGCCCGGCGCACCGAATCCGGGGCCACGGCCGCTGGCGGGGCCGGCGGCCGGCTGCTGGCGGCGGCGCGGCTGCTGGCGGCGGCGGCCAGGGCCGCCAGGCGCAGCTGGGCGTCGTAGCGGCGGCGGGCCTCGGGATCACTGAGCACCGCGTAGGCCTGCTGCAGGCGCTGGAAGGCCTGCTCCGCCTCCGCCGGCGGCAGGCTGGTGGTGTCGGGGTGGTACTGCTTGCTGAGGCTGCGGAAGGCCCGGCGCAGCTCCTGCTCCGAGGCGCCCATCGGCAGCTGCAGCAGCTGGTAGTGGCTGGCGCCGGAGGGGGGCATGCTGCCGGAAGGAGCAAGGCTTGGAGGGCCGGGACGCAGCCCGTGCTGGGATCCTAGGGAGCCTCACCCGCCCGCCAGCCCGCACCGATCCCATGGCCCCGTCCCCTGCCAGCTCTCCGGCCCCGCAGGGCCGACAGCAGCTCTGGCAGCAGCTGGGCTGGCAACCCAGCGCCGAGCAGGAGGCCCTGCTGGAGGCCCTGCAGGGGGAGCTGCGCAGCTCGAACAGCCGCCTCAACCTCACCCGCCTGGTGGAGGGCGACGACTACTGGATCGCCCAGGTGTTCGACAGCCTCTGGCCCCTGGTGCCCCTGCTCCAGGCCCCGGCGCCAGACGGCGCCCCCCTGCAGCTGATCGACGTCGGCACCGGCGGCGGCTTCCCCGGCCTGGCGGTGGCGATCGCCCTGCCCACGGCCCGGCTCACCCTGGTGGACTCGGTGGGCCGCAAGCTGGAGGCGGTGCGGTCCATGGCCGCCGCCCTGGGGCTGGAGCAGCGCCTGAGCCTGCGCTGTGAGCGCATCGAACGCACCGGCCATCACCCCGAGTGCCGCGGCCGCTTCCACTGGGCCCTGGCCCGGGCCGTGGCCAGCGCGCCGGTGGTGGCGGAATACCTGGTGCCCCTGCTGGCCCCCCAGGGCCGCGCCCTGCTCTACCGCGGCCAGTGGAGCGCCGCCGACCAGACGGCCCTGGAGGCGGCGCTGTCACCGCTGCGGGCGGAGCTGGAGAGCTGCCGCAGCCGCGAGCTGCCAGGAGGCCGCGGCCTCCGCCATGCCCTGGTGCTGCGACCGGACGGCCCCTGCCCCCGGGCCTACCCGCGGGCGGTGGGCCTGCCCGCCAAGCAGCCCCTGGGCAGCACCCCGGCGACCAGCACCGCCCCTACTCCGCCATCAGGCGCCGCACGGCCTGGCCGCCGAGGCGCTCCCTGAGCTGGCGCAGGATCGCCGGGATGCGCTCGGCCCAGGGGCTGGCCGCCAGCACCCCCCGCAGCTCCGCCTCGCTCACCGCTCCGTCGAGGGCATCGGCGTTGGCGCCCGGAAACCAGTGGCCGCCGTTGCCCAGCAGGCCGTAGCGGGCGCGGGCGTAGCTCTCCAGGTCCCAGGCCTCCAGCAGGCTGTGCAGCCACAGCAGCACCGGCAGGTTGATCTGGCCCGGGGTATCGGCCCAGGCCGGCAGACCCCGCTCCCAGCTGGCCAGCCAGGCATCGCCGAGAGCCTGGCGGCGGGCCGCCTCCAGCCGCTCCAGCAGCAGCGGCAGCAGGGCCCGGGCCTGGTCCAGCAGCGCCACTGCCTCCAGATGGCGGTCGAGATCCTCGGGCCGGGCGGCACCCACGCTGATCGTGTGGATCCCCGGGGCGCTGAGGCAGAAGAGATCGTTGAACACGATCGGATGCAGGGGCTCGCACAGCGCGCTGATCCGCTGCGAGGGGCTGTGCAGGTGGCCGCCCTTGTCGGTGGGGCTGATCACGAACACGCCCATGTCGTGGGCAGTGGCCAGATCAATGGCGGGGCGGTTGGCCTGGCGGATGAAATACCAGTGCAGGTTCACGTAGTCGAAGGCGTCGCTGGCGATCGCCTCGCCGATCAGCTCCAGCGGCGCGTGGGTGGAGAAGCCGATCGAGCCCACCCGGCCCTCGGCCTGCCAGCGCCGCGCCACCGCCAGGCAGCCGCCCGGGCGCAGGGTGTGCTCCAGGTGCTCGGGAAGGTTGATGCCGTGGATGGCCAGCAGGTCGACCCGCGCCACCCCCAGGCGCTCGAAGCTGGTGGCCAGATCGGCCTCGAACGCCGCCGGATCGCTCTGGGGCGGCACCTTGGTCTGCAGGATGCGCCCGGGGTCGCCCACCTGATTCAGCAGCCAGCCCAGCTGGCGCTCGCTGGTGCCGTAGTGGCGAGCCGTTTCGATGTGGTGCAGGCCGTGACGCCGGGCCTTCTCGAGCACCGCCCTCAGGTTGTCCTGGCTGGCGGCCGTGATCTGGTCGGGCGGCAGATCGCTCCAGCTCTGCTGGAAGCGCATCCCCCCCAGGGACAGCACCGGCATCGCCAGCTCCGTGCGTCCGAAGCGCCGGGTGGGGATCGGCACGGGCAGCGGCGCTGCAGCCATCGCCGTCAGCCGGCCTGGCGGCGGGGCAGGGTGCGCTTCAGCCGGGCGGGAGTGGGCAGGCCCAGGGGCTGGATGTCCTGCTGGCTGAGCTGCTCGGCCAGGCTGTTGAGGTCTTCGTAGGGCACCCAGTGGATGCAGTCCACCGGGCAGGTGTCGATCGCCTCCTGGATGCGCTCGGTGCTGTCGCCGTCCTGGCGGATGGCGCGGGAGCGGCCCCAGTCGGCCTCCACCACGAAGGTGTTGGCGGCCACATGGGCGCAGTAGCGGCAGCCGATGCACACCGCCTCATCCACCCACACGGCCTGCTGGCGCAGCTGGCCCCCCAGCAGGGGTTCACCCCCGCTGGGACCGGATTCGGCGTCGGCCGGCTGGGCCGCGAAGGCCAGGGAGGGGTCGCTCACGGCGCTCAGGCCCAGCGGGTCACCACCAGCTCGATGCTGCCGTCGGCGCTGTTGGTCTGCTCGCTCACTTGGAAGCCCTCCTCGGCGGTGGCAGCCAGGATGCTGCGCAGGGCATAGCGTTGGTTGAGCTGGGCGAGGAAGCGCTCCACCGGCACCGGCTGCTTCCACAGCTGCAGGTCGGCCACCAGCTCGTAGCAGCCGGTGTCGGGATTGAGGCGGAAGCCGATGTCGGTGCCGTTGGGCTGGGCGATCGCCAGCTCGGCGGTTTCGCACTGGCCGCGGTAGCCGCGCACGCTCTGGCCACCCTGTCGCGGCTCATGGCCCATGTCCTCCAGGGCCGCGCGCAGGGCGTCCAGGTCGCGCAGCTCGGTCTTCACGGTGCTGAAGTGGGACATGGCCGGAGAAATCAGGAAAGCGGAGTGGTGGACTGGACTGCCGGTTGCACCTGCTGCTCAACGGTGGCCTGGGCCTGGAAGGCCTCGGCGGTGGGCCGGCGCTGCTGCACAGCGCCAAGCCGGGCTTCGAGCCGTTCGGTGAGCTGCTCGCAGGCCGCTCCGGCCACACCTTCCACCTGCTCCTCGACGCGGCCGTCGGGGCGGATGCGGAAGCGGATGGTTTGCTGGGCCATCCCGTAGACCGGAAGAGTGAGCTGATGCTAACCGCGTTGGCCTGGAGCTGTGCTGGCAGCCCTCAGGCCAGCAGGCCCTCGTCCACCAGGGTCTGCAGGCGCTCGAGCACCTCCGGCCGCTCCAGCTGCTCCAGGGCCAGGCGGGCCTCATCGCGCACCCCCGATTCGCCGTCGTGGAGCATGGTGTGCAGCAGGGCCTCCACCACGTCCTGCTGGCGCGGTTCCACCAGATCGGGATAGAGCCGCCCCAGCCCCCAGGCGCTGTTGCTGCGCACCGCCGGCTCGCTGTCGATGCGCAGGCTGAGCAGCAGCTGGGCGGCGGCGGGATCGGCCTTGGCCGCGCCGGTGCCGCCGGCGTCGGCCAGGGAGCTGGCGGCCCACAGGCGCACGGCGGCGATGTCGCTCTGCAGGGCGCGGATCAGGGGGTTGAGCACCGGCGCGTCGGGATAGTTGCCCAGGCTCCAGGCCACCGCCTTGCGCACGTAGCCGTTGTCGTCGCCGGCCAGCAGCGCCAGCAGGGGCTCCACCGCCAGGGGACTGGGGTTGCGGCCGAGGGCATAGACGGCACTCATGCGCAGGATCGGGCAGCTGGCGGCCAGCAGGGGCAGCAGCAGGGGCACGGCCCGCGGGTCGCGGTGCTCGCAGAACACGCGCAGCCCCTGCATCAGGGCCTCATGGCCGGCGCTGGGGTCGCCGGCGCGAAGCAGCTCCAGGCCCCGGTCGCACTCGGCCGCCACCACCGCCGGGGCCGGCTCGCTGCTCTCCAGTTCGTCGAGTGGGTCGCCGAGCAGCTCCTGGGCCAGCTCCTGGGCCAGCACCTCGGGGTCGAGGTAGAGCTCCTGGGGGCTCTGCTCGGGGTAGGGACCGCTGGTCACGGCGCCGCTCAAGCCAACGGAGCCGGGGCGGCCATGTCACCGGGCAGCCAGATGCGGGCGCTCACGGCCACCAGGGCAAGGGCGAAGAGCAGCACGATCGCCGCCGGCAGCAGGGTGGAGCGAAGGAATTGCACAGGGGAATTGAACAGGCAGTACCCGGCAGAAGCGGTGCCGGCCCCCATCATCACCCCTGCGGTGGCTGGCCCAGCGCCTGGCGCAGGCTCCCCTGCAGCTGGGCCCGCTGACGCAGGGCCAGCAGCCCCAGCACCGCCACCACCAGCCCGCCCCAGCCCCACAGGGGCAGCTTGAGCAGGAAGCCCCCCAGCCCCAGCAGGGCGCCGAACAGCACGGCGCAGCTGCCCAGCAGCTGGCTGACCAGATCGAGCAGGGACTCCTGGGGCTCCACGCCGGTGCGCCGCCGCCAGGCGGTCCAGCCCGGCCCCGCGGGCCGCACCACGCGCACGAACTGCTCCAGCACCTCGGCCGATTCCGGCGGGGTGGCCAGCATCGCCGCGATCCACACCACCGCCGTGATGGCCGTGGTGGCCAGCAGGCGCAGGCCGTAGTCGTCGATGCGCAGCAGCGGCACCACCGAGGTGGAGAAGCCCACCAGGAATCCCCCCAGCATCGCCGCCAGCTCGGCGGCGGCGTTGATCCGCCACCAGAACCAGCGCAGCACCAGCACCACCCCCGGGCCGGTGCCGATGGCGATCACCAGGCGGAACACGGCGCCGATGCTGGTGCTCAGCAGCGCCGTGATCACCCCCAGCACCACCAGCAGCACCGAAGCCAGCTGGCCGATCAGCAGCAGCTCGCGCTGGGAGGCCTGCGGGCGCATGAAGCGCTGGTAGAGGTCGTGGGTGAGGTAACTGGCGCCCCAGTTCACCGCCGTGCTCACCGTGCTCATGAACGCCGCCACCAGCGACACCACCACCAGCCCCAGGGCCACCGGAGGCAGCAGCTGCACCGCCAGCAGCGGATAGCTCTGCTCCCAGTCGGTCTGATCGGGCAGCAGCACCACCGCCGCCAGGGCCACCAGGATCCAGGGCCAGCTGCGCAGCAGGTAGTTCACCCCCAGAAACACCCAGCTGGCGATCCGGGCCTGGCGCTCATCGCGGGTGGCCAGCAGCCGCTGGATGAATTCGCCGCCGCCGTCACTGCGGCGGAAACTCCACCACTGCAGGGCGATGTAGGCGCTGAAGGTGGCCACCGAGATGCCGGCACTGTCCAGCCAGCGCAGGCGCCCTCCCTCCAGCTGCCAGGGCACCGGCGAGAGCAGCTCGGGGCGGTTGAGGGCCCGCAGGCTCTCCAGCAGGGCATCCATGCCACCAGCGGCGTTCACCGCCGCCCAGGACACGGCCACCGCCCCACCCAGGGCCAGCACCAGCTGCATCAGGTCGGTGACCACCACCGCCCAGAGGCCGCCGGCGGCGGTGTACACCAGCACCAGCAGCCCCACGATCGCCAGCAGGGTGAGGCGCGACTCGGGGGTGGGCGCCAGGCCCAGGGCCTCGCTCACCTTGGCCATGGCCAGAAAGGCGTAGCCGATGCCGATGCAGTTGATCGGCAGGGCGAACAGGAAGGCCTTGATCCCCCGCAGCCAGGCGGCGGTGGCGCCGCCGTAGCGCAGTTCGGTGAAAGCGGCGTCGGTGAGCACGCCGCTGCGCCGCCAGAGGGGGGCGAACACCACGGCCATGGCCACGTGGGCCACCCCGAAGCTCCACCACTCCCAGTTGCCCGCCAGCCCGCGCACCCCCACCAGCCCAGCCACATAGAGGGGCGTGTCCACAGAGAAGGTGGTGGCAGCCATCGAGGCCCCGGCCAGCCAGCCGCTGAGGCGGCGGCCGGCCACGAAGTAATCGGCCTCATCGCGGTTGCGGCGCGCCAGCCACAGCCCCACCAGCAGGCTCGCCACCAGATAGCCGATCAGGATCAGCCAGTCGATCGGGTGCACGGCGGGCGGCTCCGGTGGGCGCAGTATGAAGGCCAGACCCCGGCCCCCCACGCCTCACGACCCGATGCAGAACAGCTTCTTTGCCGACTCCCTCGACCAGGACACGGTGAAGCAGCGGATCCTGGCGTTGGAGCAGGGCCGGGTGGGCTTCTACAGCATCGGTCTCTATCCGGCCTCGATGGCCTACAACAGCGCCATGCACGGTGGCGGCGACCGGCTGCTGCTGGCCACCCGGCCGGGACGCTCCCTGTTCGGGGCCTTTTCCGCCAAGGACCGCACCGGCATGGATCCGGCCCACGTGGCCACCATGGAGGCGATGGCCTGGCAGACGGTGGACGGCCGGCCCACGCCCCACACCCTGGCCTCCCTGATCGAGCAGTGCGATCTGGTGCTGCTCAGCTCCAACAGCAACCACATCGAGCAGGACCTCCAGGAGGCCTGTGACCTGCGCCGCGAACTGGGCCGGGAGCAGGTGGTGCTGGGCTGCCTGGCGGGCTCCTTCAGCCACGACCCGCTCAGCAACGACTCCTACGTGCTGTGCGAGCGGCAGCCCAACATGGCCTTCTTCTCCGGCTTCCACCGCCACGACGCCCTGCGCGATCCGGTGGACAGCTTCACCGCCAATTTCTGCCATCCCAACGCCGTCACGGCCCTGCTGGGGGCGCGGCTGCTGGACCGCATCTCCCCCAACATTCAGGTGTCACCGGGGGTGCACAACGTGGAGGCGCAATACATCAAGGCCGCCAAGAACATCTCCTCGATCTTTGCCGGCTTCGGCCACACCTACCACGCCGAAAACACCGGCATCCTTCCCACCCTGCTCACCCTGCTGCTCGACCAGTGCCTCGACCAGGCGTCCTCGGTGTCGATGCGGCGGCGCGACCGCCAGCGTCTCTACGGTCGCCAGCCCTTCCCGCTCACTGAACTGGGCTATGGCGTGCAGCGCATCGAGGCGGCCCTCAACCGCGGCGGCGACATGGAGAAGGTGCGCGACCACACCTTCACCCAGCTCACCGCCATGGTGGCCGATGTGCGCGGCAGCATGATGCTGCCGATGTATGGCAAGCCCACCCGCAACTTCCAGGCCGGGCGCATCCTGGCCGAGGGCATGCGGCGGCTGGGGCGCTGCCCGCGGGATGTGGAGGAATTCGAGCACTGGTGTGAGCAGGAGGGCCTGCAGAAAGGTGGCCTGGAGGGGCTCAAGGCCCTGCGCTACTGGCCCCAGATCCTGCGCAACTACGCCATCCAGGTGCACGACGCCTCGATGGTGAACCTGCTGTACATGGCGATCTTTGGCAAACGCGACACCAAGGCGATCGCCTTCCGGGTGATGACCGAAAGCCGCGAACTCTCCAACTACTGCCAGGAGTCGGTGCGGCCCTCCCACAGCCGCCGCTACTCCGAGGCCCTGCAGAACCTGGAGCGTCCCGGCGCCCTCGAGCTCGTGGCCAACGCCGTGATCGCCGACAACGCCCGCCGCGCCATCCCCGACGACAGCATCGGCGACGAGGCCGACAGCGGCGAGGAGACCCCCGCCTACCTCAAGGCGATGAATGTGATCGAGAACGTGTGGTGATCACGCCCTTGCCACCCTCACCCTCCAGCCGCCGGCGCAGCTGGCCGCAGGCAGCGTCGGCGTCGAGGCCCCGGCTGGCGCGCACGCTCACGGCGATGTGGCGGCTCTGCAGCTGGCGGCGGAAGGCGGCCACGGCCTCGGGACTCGGGCGCTGGAACTCCTCCTCAGCGATCGGGTTGTAGGGGATCAGGTTCACGTGGCTCTGGAAGCCGCGGATCAGCCGCGCCAGGGCCTCGGCGTGCTGGGGCTGGTCGTTGAGGCCCCCCAGCAGGATGTACTCGAAGCTCAGCCGCCGGCCGGTGATCGCCACATAGCGGCGGCAGTCGGCCAGCAGGGCCTCGAGCGGGTAGGCGTGGGCGGTGGGGATGAGCTGCTCGCGCAGGCGCTGGTCGGGGGCGTGCAGGCTCACCGCCAGGGTGAACTGGGCCCGGCCGAGGCGCTCCAGGGCCCGCTCGGCCAGGGTGGGCAGGGTTTTCGGCACCCCGACGGTGCTCACGGTGATCTGGCGCTGGGCCATGCCCAGATCAGTGCACAGGCAGGCGATGGCATCGAGCACGGCCTCGCTGTTGAGCAGCGGCTCGCCCATGCCCATGAACACCACGTGGCTGGGCCGCTCGCCCATCACCTCGCGCACGCTCAGCACCTGATCCACGATTTCGTGCACCGCCAGGGAGCGCTGCAGGCCGCCCTTGCCGGTGGCGCAGAAGCTGCAGGCCATCGGGCAGCCCACCTGGCTGCTCAAGCACACCGTGAGCCGGCCCTCGGCCGGGATGCCCACGGTTTCCAGGCTGAGGCCGTCGTGGGTGGCCAGCAGCAGCTTGGTGGTGCCGTCGCGGGCGATGCTGCGGTGCAGTTCCCGCGAGCGCCCCAACCAGTCGGCCGCCCCCTGCGGGGGCTGGGCCGCCAGCTGCTGGCGCCAGGCCTTGGGCAGCACCGTGATCTGCTCGAGGCTGCGGGCTCCCTTGGCATAGAGCCATTCGTGCAGCTGGCGGCCCCGGAAAGCCGGCTGGCCCTGCCCCTCGGCCCACTGCTCCAGCTCGGGGCGGCCCAGGCCCAGCAGGGGGCGGCTCAGGGCAGGGGGAGCCGCACCCGGAGCGCTCACCAGATCAGGAGGCCGTGGCCCAGCTTCCATTCCACCGCCACAAGGGCGATGAAGCCGACCATGGCCAGACGGCCGTTGAGGAGCTCCGTGTGGCTGTGGAAGCCGTAGCGGGGCAGGCGGCGCTGGGGGATGGGGGTGCCCAGGCTGGTGAGAGCAGGCTCAGTCATCGGTGAGCAGACCCTCGTCCTGCAGGCCCTCGAGGGCGGCGGGATCGGCCACCAGCTCCTCCTCCAGACCCTCCTCCACCGTGGGGCGGGTGAAGGCGGCCAGGTTGCTGGTGCTGGCCTCGATGCCATGGCGGCTGCGGGTGGCCTCCAGGTCCTCGTCGGAGGGATCGTCCAGCACCGCAGTCGAGGCGGCCGGGGCCGGCATCTCCACGGTGTAGTCGGGGCGCAGGTTCTGCATCCGCCGGTAGCCCATGGCCTCCTCCTCGAGGATGTCGGGATGGGGACCGGCCTCGGCCCGCAGTTCCTCCTCGAAACCGCTGAAGCCGGTGCCGGCGGGGATCAGGCGGCCGATGATCACGTTCTCCTTGAGACCCCGCAGCCAGTCGCTCTTGCCCTCGATGGCCGCCTCGGTGAGCACCCGGGTGGTCTCCTGGAAGGAGGCGGCGGAGATGAAGCTGTCGGTGTTCAGGGAGGCCTTGGTGATGCCCAGCAGCACCGGCGTGAATTCCGCCGGGGCGCCGCCGGTGATCGCCATGGCGCTGTTCACCTGCTCCACCTGGCGCAGCTCGATCAGCTCACCCGGGAGCAGGGTGGTGTCTCCGGCATCCTCAACCCGCACCTTGCTGGTCATCTGACGCACGATCACCTCGATGTGCTTGTCGTCGATCGCCACACCCTGGCTCTTGTAGACGTTCTGCACCTCGGTGACCATGCGGAACTGGAGCTTGGAGATCGCCCCGTGGGCCGCCTCCAGGGTGGGTTTGCGGCTGCGCAGGTCGTCGAAGTAGCACTCCAGCAGCTCGTGGGGGTTGATCGGCCCGTCGGTGAGCAGATCACCCGCCTTCACCTGCTGGCCGTCACTCACCATCACGGTGCGGCCCAGCAGGATCGGATACTCGCTGATGGCGTCGTCGCCCTCGATCACGGTCACGGTGATCGAGTCGTCGTCGTCGCCCTGCTTGATCTCCACCGTGCCGGCACGGCGGCAGAGCACGGCCGAATCGCGGGGGCGGCGGGCCTCCAGCAGTTCCTCGATGCGGGGCAGACCCTGCACGATGTCGCCGGTTTTCTGGCGCTCGAACACCAGCAGGGCCAGGCCGTCGCCGCGCTGCACCAGCTCGCCGTCGCGCACGTGCAGCACCGAGTCGGGCGACACCATGTAGGGACGGCCGAGGCGGATCGTGAGCACATTGCCGTCGATCGCCTCCACCTGGCCGCAGCAGGGGGCGGGCACACCCTCGGCCAGCAGATCACCGTCCACCAGCCGCTGGTTCACGCTCACCAGGGGCTTGGCTGCGCCCAGGTCGATGCGGCGGGTGTCCTCATCGCGCTCCACGATCAGACGGCGGATGGGCTCGGCCTCATCCACCTCCGGCACCTGCACCAGTCCGACCTCCTTGCAGAGGATCTGGGTGGTGGCCACCACATCCCCGCGCTTCACCGTGTCGCCATCGGCCACCTGCAGGTCGGTGTGGGTGGAGCCGTGGCTGGCATCGGAGAGGGTGTCGCGGCGCACCAGCAGCGATTCCAGGATCGTGAGCTGCAGGCGCTCGATCGTCTTGGCGCGCTTGTCCGGCACCGCCTCCACATCCACCGTCATCTGCGGGGTGGTGTCGAAGGTTTCCAGGCTGAGCTGGGTGCGCAGCAGCTCCACCCCATCCACGCTCTTGATCAGTTCGCCGTCCTTGAAGGCCAGCCGCTGGGTGGCCTTCAGCCCCAGGGATGGGCCACCGGTCTGCTTCACCGAGGTGAGCTCGGGCAGGTGGGCCTGATCGGGGATCGTGTACTCCTCCACCGGCCGTAGCAGCAGGGCGCCGCCCTCGGCGGTGTCCACCGCCTCCACGAACACCATGGCCTCGGCCTTGAGGCCCTTGGCGATCTCCTCACCCGGATTCACCAGCTTGCCCTCGCCGTAGTTGGCCAGGGTCTTGCTGTCGCTCACCAGGTGCAGGGTGCCCGAGCGCACGATGATCTCGCGCAGGATGTCGTTCTTCTGTGTAACCGTGACGATGCCGGCGGTCTGGCTGAAGATGTCCTTCACCACCTCGGTGCCGGCCTCGATCCACTGGCCGTCTTCGATCATCAACAGGGAGATGTCCTTGTTGATCTCGTGGGTTTCCTGGGGGATCCACAGCAGGGTGCCGCCCTTGTTCACCTCATAGCCGTTCTTGGCGCTGCGGGCCCGCTTGATCGCCAGCCCCGGCGCGAACTTGACGATGCCGCCGGTCTGGGTGCGGAAGCGGTCGTCGGCCAGCTCGGCGATCACCTCGCCGTTGCCGATCTTGCTGCCGGGGATGGTGCTGAGGCGGTAGCGGGTGCCGTTCTTGCCCTCCAGGTGCCAGTTCTCGCCAGTGTGGCTGGATTGGCCGACCAGCTTGAACTCCTTGAGGATGATGCTGGCCGTGACGATCTGCACCTCACGGGAGTCGCCGGCGCTCTCGCGCAGGCGCACCGCACCGCCGTACTCGCTCACCAGGCGGCTTTCAGCCAGCACATCGCCGGGCGTCACGGGCTTATTGCCCTCCACCACCGGCAGGGCATTGGGGGGCAGGTTGTAGACGTCGCCGGAGAACACCCACAGCCGGCCCAGGCGGGTGGCCTTGTGGGTGATGTTGCCCTGGCGGTCGGTGACCTCCTTGGGCTGGATGGCGCTCTCGTAGCGCACCTGGCCCGCCAGGTCGCAGATCACGTCCTTGGTGGCCTTCTCCACGCTCTTCTTGACCGTGGCGCCCATGGAGATCTGGGCCAGGATCACGTCGGCGGGCACGCTGTCGCCATCGGCCACGAACAGAATCGAGCCGGCGGTGATGTCGAGCTTCTGGGTTTTGCCCTTGCCGCTGGGTTTCACGGCCAGGGTGAAATCGGTTTCGGCGATCTGGGCATTCACCCCATGGGTGGTGCGGAAAGCGCGCACGCGGGCCTTCGCGCCGAACTCCACCGTGCCGTCGACATGGGAGCGCACCACGCCCGTTTCAGCGGTGGACACACCGCCGGTGTGGAAGGTGCGCATGGTGAGCTGGGTGCCCGGCTCGCCGATCGACTGGGCGGCCACGATGCCCACGGCCTCGCCCAGGTCCACCAGTTCGTTGTGGGCCAGGGCCCAGCCGTAGCAGCGGCGGCACACGGAACGGGAGGCCTCGCAGGTGAGCGGCGAGCGCACGGTGACCGACTTCACGCCGGCCGCCTCGATGCGCCGGCTCACCTCGGGGTCGATCTCGCCGTTGCGGTCAACGATCACGGCGCCGTCGCCATCGAGCACCGGCTCGGCCGCCAGCCGGCCGATCAGCTTGCTGCCGAAACGGCCGCGGTCGTCGGAGGCGATGGGGATGCCGCGGGTGGTGCCGCAGTCGTCCTCACGCACGATCACGTCCTGGGCCACGTCCACCAGGCGGCGAGTGAGGTAGCCGGAGTCGGCGGTGCGCAGGGCGGTGTCCACCAGGCCCTTGCGGGCGCCGTAGGAGGAGATCACATATTCAGTGACCGTGAGGCCCTCGCGGAAGTTGGTGCGGATCGGCAGGTCGATGATCTCGCCCTGGGGGTTGGCCATCAGGCCCCGCATCCCCACCAGCTGACGCACCTGGGACATGTTGCCCCGGGCGCCGGAGTTAGCCATCATCCACACCGAATTGAGTGGATCGTTGTCGTTGAAGTTGCGGCGCACCGCCGTCACGAGACGCTCGTTGGTTTCCGTCCAGGTGTCGATCACCTTGGTGTGACGCTCCACCTCGGTGATCTCCCCGAGCCGGTAGCGCTCCTCGGTTTCGGTGATCTGCTCCTCAGCCTCCGCCAGCAGGGCGGCCTTGTCGCCGGGGATGCGCAGGTCGTCCACCGAGATCGACACCGCGGCCTGGGTGGCGTAGTGGAAGCCCAGGTCCTTGAGCTCATCGGCCATCGCGGCCGTGGCGGCGGTGCCGTGGTGCTTGTAGGCCCAGGCCACCAGGTTGCGCAGGGCCTTCTTGTCGATGACCCGGTTGCGGAAGGGCGACGCCTGGCGGGAGAGGGCCTTCGAGGCGCTGGCGGGATTGGTGGGGGTGGCGGTCATGGCTGCACGCTGCTGGGAAAACGGAGGGGCTGGAGAGGGGGATTGGGGCGGATCAGGTGGCAGCCACCGCGTCGATGATCGTGTGGTTGATCACCACGCGGCCCACGGTGGTGAGCAGGTAACGGCTGATCAGGGCGCCGTCCTCGTCGAAGCGATCACGCCGGTAGAGCCACTGCTCGATGCGGGTGCCGTCGCTGAGGGTTTCCTGCTTCTGGGCTTCGTGCTCCTCCTCGTCGCACTCCACATCGCCGTTGAAGCGCACCCAGATCCAGTCGTGGAGGCTGAGGTGCTGATCTTCGAAGGCGGCGATCACATCCTCAAGGCCCGCGAAGGTGCGGGAGCGGTCGCCGAACTCGGGCCTGACCTTGCCGGGCTGTTCGGCCGTGAGGTAGTAAGCGCCGAGCACCATGTCCTGGGACGGGGTGATGATCGGCTCGCCGGTGGCCGGCGAGAGGATGTTGTTGCTGGCCAGCATCAGCATGCGGGCCTCGGTCTGGGCCTCGAGCGCCAGCGGCACGTGCACGGCCATCTGGTCGCCGTCGAAGTCGGCGTTGAAGGCCGGGCACACGAGGGGGTGCAGCTGGATGGCGCGGCCATCCACCAGCTTCGGCTCGAAGGCCTGGATGCCGAGCCGGTGCAGCGTCGGCGCCCGGTTGAGCAGGATCGGGTGCCCCTCGATCACCTCCTGCAGCACCTGCATCACCTCATCGTCGGCCCGCTGGATCAACTTCTTGGCGGCCTTGATGTTGTTGACGATGTTCTGGCGGATCAGACGATGGATCACGAACGGCTGGAACAGCTCGATCGCCATCTCCTTGGGCAGACCGCACTGGTGCATCTTCAGGTTGGGGCCCACCACGATCACCGAACGGCCGGAGTAGTCGACCCGCTTGCCCAGCAGGTTCTGACGGAAGCGGCCCTGCTTGCCCTCGATGATGTCGCTGAGTGACTTCAACGCCCGGTTGTTGGCGCCCACCACGGTGCGGCCGCGGCGGCCGTTGTCGATCAGGGCGTCAACGGCCTCCTGGAGCATGCGCTTCTCGTTGCGCACGATGATCTCGGGGGCCAGGATCTCCTGCAGCCGCGCCAGACGGTTGTTGCGGTTGATCACCCGGCGGTAGAGATCGTTGAGATCGCTGGTTGCGAAGCGACCGCCGTCGAGCTGCACCATCGGGCGCAGATCGGGCGGGATCACGGGGATCACATCCAGCACCATCCACTCGGGGCGTGCGGAGGTGGCGATGAAGTTGTCGATCACCCGCAGGCGCTTGATCAGCTTGGCCCGCTTCTGGCCCTTGCTGGCGGCGATCTCCTCGCGCAGCTGCTCGGCGGTTTCATTGAGGTCGAGGTCTTCAAGCAGCTGCTTGAGGGCCTCGGCGCCGATGCCCACCATGGGCTCATTCTCGATCTCGGAATCCTCGGCGTAGATCTCATCCTCGATCTCGAGCCACTCGTCTTCGGTGAGCAGCTGCTTGTAGGTGAGGGCCTTGTGGTCGCCCGGATCGAGCACCACGTAGCAGTTGAAGTAGACGATCTGCTCCACATCCCGCAGGGGCATGTCGAGCAGGATCGCCACATAGCTGGGAATCCCCTTGAGATACCACACATGGCTCACCGGAGCGGCCAGCTTGATGAAGCCCATGCGGTGCCGCCGCACCCGACTCTCGGTGACCTCCACGCCGCAGCGCTCGCAGACGATGCCGCGGTGGCGCACCCGTTTGTACTTGCCGCAGTGGCATTCCCAGTCCTTGGCGGGCCCGAAGATCCGCTCACAGAACAAGCCGTCCATCTCCGGCTTGAGGGTGCGGTAGTTGATGGTTTCCGGCTTGGTCACCTCCCCCACCACCTGGCCGTTGGGCAGGGTGCGCTGCCCCCACTCCATGATCCGCTCGGGGGACGCGAGCGTGATCTTCACATAGTCAAAGTGGTTTTCGGTGCGGAGATTGCTGTTGGACATGGGGACAGGACGCGAGGAGTGAAGAGCAGACAGGAAAAACGCAGTGGGTGATTTCAGTCGTCGTCGTAGTCCGCGACGCCGAGGGACTCGTAGGTGGGCCGGTTGGGCGTGCTGCGACGGGGGTTGACGTCCTGCATCAGATCAACCTCGGCGCCCTCGTCGGTGTAGACGGCGATGTCGAGGCCGAGGGACTGCAGCTCGCGCATCAGCACCTTGAAAGACTCGGGGGTGCCGGGCCTGGGGATGGGCTTGCCCTTCACGATCGCGTTGAGGGCCTCGTTGCGCCCCTGCATGTCGTCGGACTTGACGGTGAGCAGTTCCTGCAGGGTGTAGGCCGCGCCGTAGGCCTCCAGCGCCCACACCTCCATCTCGCCCAGGCGCTGGCCGCCCTGCTGGGCCTTGCCGCCCAGGGGCTGCTGGGTCACCAGCGAGTAAGGACCGGTGGAGCGGGCGTGGATCTTGTCGTCCACCAGGTGCACCAGCTTGAGGATGTGGGCATAGCCCACGGTCACCGGCTGGTCGAAGGGCTCGCCGGTGCGGCCGTCGGTGAGCTGGATCTTGCCGGGATTCTCGGGGTCATACACCCACTCCTTGCCGGGCTGGGCAGCGGCCTCCTCAAGGAACGCCTGCACCGTCTGCTTCGACTTCTCGGCGCCGTGCATCTCATCGAAGGGCACCACCTTGACGCGGCAGTCGAGATGGGAACTGGCCCAGCCCATCAGGCACTCGAACACCTGGCCCACGTTCATGCGGCTGGGCACGCCCAGGGGGTTGAGCACGATGTCGATTGGGGTGCCATCGGGCAGGTAGGGCATGTCCTCCCGGGGAAGGATGCGGCTGATGATGCCCTTGTTGCCATGGCGGCCAGCCATCTTGTCGCCCACCTGGATCTTCAGGCGCTTGGCCACATACACGCGCACCACCATGTTGGCGCCCGGCGGCAGCTCATCACCCTGCTCGCGGGTGTAGATGCGCACATCCACCACCCGGCCGCGCTCGGTGCCGGGCACGCGCAGGGAGTTGTCGCGCACGTCGCGGGCCTTCTCGCCGAAGATCGCGCGCAGCAGCTTCTCTTCCGGCGGCTGATCCGATTCGCCTTTGGGCGTCACCTTGCCCACGAGGATGTCGCCGCTCTCCACGAAAGCACCGATGCGGATGATGCCCATCTCATCGAGATTGCCCAGGCTCTCCTCGGCCACGTTGGGGATCTCGCGGGTGATCTCCTCGGGTCCAAGCTTGGTCTGACGGGCCTCGATCTCATACTTCTCGATGTGCACCGAAGTATAGAGATCGTCGGTCACCAGACGCTCGCTGAGCAGAATGGCGTCCTCGTAGTTGTAGCCCTCCCAGGGCATGTAGGCGATCAGAACGTTCTGACCGAGGGCGATTTCACCGCCTTCGCAGGCTGAACCATCCGCCAGGACCTGGCCGGCGATCACCTGGTCGCCCTGCTTCACGATCGGCCGCTGGTTGAGGCAGGTGTCCTGGTTGGAACGCTGGTACTTCTGCAGGTAGTGGGTGTGATCAACGCCGTTCTCATCGCGGATCACGATCGCCGTGGCATCCACGAACGTCACCGTGCCGCTCACCCGGGTCACCGGCACCATGCCGGAGTCGCGGGCCACCTGGGTTTCCAGGCCGGTGCCCACCAGCGGGCGCTCGGGCCGCAGCAGGGGCACCGCCTGGCGCTGCATGTTGGAGCCCATCAGGGCCCGGTTGGCATCGTCGTGCTCGAGGAAGGGGATCAGGGAGGTGGCCACCGAGATCACCTGCACCGGCGAGAGCTGCACATAGTCCACCTGCTCGGGGGGCACCTTCTCGAAATCCTGGCGGTAGCGCACCGGCACCAGCTCCGAGGTGATGCGGCCATCGGAATCGGTGGGCACGTCGCCGGGGGCGACGCGGCACTCATCCTCCAGGTCGGCCGAGAGGTAGATGGGATCGCCCTGCTTGAGCACGATGCCGTTCTCCACCTTCCAGAACGGGGTTTCGATGAAGCCGTACTCGTTCACCCGGGCATGGGTGGCCAGCGAACCGATCAGGCCGGCGTTGGGGCCCTCCGGCGTTTCGATCGGGCAGATGCGGCCGTAGTGGGAGGGGTGGATGTCGCGCACGGCGAAACCGGCCCGCTCGCGGGTGAGGCCGCCGGGGCCCAGGGCGCTGATGCGGCGCTTGTGGGTGAGCTCGGCCAGGGGATTGGTCTGGTCCATGAACTGGCTGAGCTGGCTGGAGCCAAAGAACTCCTTGATCGCCGCCACCAGGGGCTTGGGATTCACCAGCTGGGCCGGGGTGAGCGATTCGGTCTCGCCCACCGTCATGCGCTCCTTGATGATGCGCTCCAGGCGGTTAAGGCCCACGCGCACCTGGTTCTGCAGCAGCTCGCCCACCGAACGCACGCGGCGATTGCCGAGGTGGTCGATGTCATCGAGGCTGGCGCCGCCGACATCGAGCTCCAGATTGATCAGGTAGTCGATCGTGCTCAGCACGTCCTCGGGGGTGAGGGTGCGCACCGCATCGGGGATCGTGAGCCGCAGCTTCTTGTTGATCTTGTAGCGACCCACCCGGCCCAGGTCGTAGCGCTTGGGATCGAAGAAGCGGCTGTGCAGCAGGCTCTGGCCGCCGCTCACCGACGGCGGCTCCCCGGGCCGCAGCTTCTTGTAGAGCTCCAGCAGGGCCTGGTCTTCCGAGGAGATGCCCTCGTCGTTCGCCGACTCGATCGACTTGTGGTAGTACTCCGGATGGCGCAACTTGTCGAGCACGTCATTGTCCGACAGGCCGATGGCGCGCATCAGCACGTGGGCATTGATCTTGCGCGTCTTGTCGACCCGCACGTGCAGCAGGTCGTTCTTGTCAGTTTCGAACTTCAGCCAGGCGCCGCGGTTGGGGATCAGGCTGGCGTTGAAGGTCTTGCGGCCGTTCTTGTCCTGCTCGTCCTTGAAATACACGCCGGGCGAGCGCACGATCTGGTTCACGATCACGCGCTCAGCACCATTGATGATGAAGGTGCCGCGCTCGGTCATCAGCGGCAGTTCGCCGATGAACACCTCCTGCTCCTTGATCTCGCCGGTTTCCTTGTTGATCAGCCGGCAGGTCACATACATCTGCGAGGCGAAGGTGGCATCGCGGCGCTTCGCTTCCTCCACATCGTGGCGGGGCCGCTTCAGCCGGTACTCACTGCCGATGAAGTGCAGCTCGAGCTTGCCGGTGTAGTCGGTGATCGGCGAAAAACTCTCCAGCTCCTCGATCAGGCCCTTCTCCAGGAACCACTTGAAACTCGCCCGCTGCACCTCCACCAGATCGGGCAGGTAAGTGGCGGTCTTGGCGACCTGGATCGCGCTGCTCATGCGGTGAACCTGCAGGAACGGGTGAACAAAGTGGCCTGTCGGCCTGTCAGCGCTGAAGGGCGGCCGATCCCGGAGACCCTCCGGGCATCAGCGACGAGGGCAGCCCACACGAACAGCCGTCCCCCGCCAGGGGAACGGCTGCCCGGGGGCTGCCCTCAGGAAACGCGCTTCAGGACTGCAGACTTCGACAACAAGGAGCGAATTCGCATCCAGACCAATGAATCATCATACATCGTCAAGGTGGAGCCCGAACAGGGCTGTCGCATTGGCGCTGCTGGTGCATGCCACGGTGGCCAGGGGTTCGCCGCGCAGCTCGGCCACCCTGGCCGCCACCGCTGCCACGTAGGCCGGCTCATTGCGTTTGCCGCGGCGGGGCACCGGCGCCAGAAAGGGGCAATCGGTTTCCACCAGATAGCGGTGGGCAGGCACCTGGCGGGCGCAGGCGTGGGTTGCCTCGGCCTTGGCGAAGGTGACCACGCCGCTGAAGCTGATGTAGAGCCCCAGCTCCAGAAAACCCTCCATCTCCTCGGGGGTGCCTCCCCAGCAGTGCATCACGCCGCGGGGACAGCTGCCGGCTTCGGAGCGCTGGCGCAGTTCGGCCAGCATCGGTTCGGCCGCATCGCGGCAGTGGATGATCACCGGCAGATCCAGCTCCACCGCCAGATCCAGCTGGGGCCGCAGCGCCGCCAGCTGCTCCTCCAGGTTCTGCTGGCGAAACAGGTCGAGGCCCAGCTCGCCGATGGCCACCACGCGGGAATCGGCCTGGGCCGCCTCCCGCAGCTGCTGCTGGGTGTCCGCCGCCCAGTGGCGGGTGTCGAGCGGATGCACCCCCACCGAGTAGCGCATCTCCGGGAAGCGGTCGGCCAGGGCACGGATGGCGGGGATCTCCGCCGGCTCCACGCAGGCATGCACCAGGGCCTTCACACCCGCCTGGCGCCAGCGCTCGGCCACCGCCTCAAGGTCGTCGTCGAAATCACGGAAGACGATGTGGCAGTGGGAGTCGACCAGGGCCGCCCCGTCAGGGGGCGCAGCCAGCGCAGCCGTGGCGGCGGGCGCAGCCGTGGCGGCGGGCGCAGTCGTGGCGGGGGGCGCGTGTGGGGTCATGGCGCGGGCACACAGCCTGGAGGCGGCCCCATGCTGGCGTCGCAGCTCAGGCCTTGGCGGCTGGCTCGAGGGTGCCCTTGACGGCGGCGCTCAGGCGCGACTTCTGGTGGGCGCCGGTGTTGCGGTGCAGCACCCCCACCTTCACGGCCTTGTCGATCTTGCTGAAGGCGGCATTGAGGCTCTGCTGCACGGCCTCGCGGCCGGCCTCCCCGGCCTCAGTGCTGTAGGCGCTGCAGGCGGTGAAGCAGCGCTTCATCAGCGTGCGCAGGGCCGACTTGTAGGAGCGGTTGCGCAGCCGGTTGCGCTCGGCGATTTCAATCCGCTTCTTCGACGACTTGTTATTGGCCACAGGCTGGAGAGGACGGTTTTCGGCGGTCGATCATCTTACCTCCAGGCCCTCCAGGCTCGGTTCAGCCCCCTCCTGCAACGACCTAATTTGAGGAGCCGCGCCCTGGCTCACCGCCATGCTTGCCTCCCCCGCTCCGCGCTCCGGCACAGCCCCCAGCGCAGGGGGCACGATCACCTGTGTACAGCAGAGCGACGGTGCCGCCGAGCGGCTGACGGCCATCGCCGAGCGCACCGGGGGCGCCCAGATGGGCGAGGCGGCCCGCAGCGTGGAGGCGATCCTGGAGCAGGTGCGCCAGCAGGGCGACCGGGCGCTGCTGGAGCTCAGCGAGCGCTTCGATGGCGTGCGTCCAGACCCGCTGCGCATCCCCCCGGAGCGGCTGGAGGCCGCCTGGCAGGCCTGCGATCCGGAGCTGCGCCGGGCCCTGGAGCTGGCCCACGGCCGCATCCTCGACTTCCACCAGCGCCAGCGACCAGCCGACCTCGATGTGGAGGGTCCCCACGGCGAGCGGCTGGGGCGGCGCTGGCGGCCGGTGGACCGCGCCGGCCTCTACGTGCCGGGCGGCCGCGCCGCCTACCCCAGCACGGTGCTGATGAACGCCGTGCCCGCGAAGGTTGCGGGGGTGGAACGGCTGGTGATGGTGACCCCGCCAGGCCCCCAGGGGGATCCCAACCCCACCGTGCTGGCGGCGGCGCACCTGGCCGGCGTGGAGGAGATCTACCGGGTGGGCGGCGCCCAGGCGGTGGCGGCCCTGGCCTACGGCACCGAGACCATTCCCCGGGTGGACGTGATCAGCGGGCCCGGCAATCTCTACGTGACCCTGGCCAAGAAGGCCGTGTACGGGCGGGTGGCGATCGATTCGCTGGCCGGCCCCAGCGAGGTGCTGGTGATCGCCGACCACAGCGCCCGGGTGGAGCAGGTGGCCGCCGACCTGCTGGCCCAGGCCGAGCACGACCCCCTGGCGGCCGCCATCCTGCTCACCACCAGCGCCGAGCTGGCCGCCGCCCTGCCGGCGGCCCTGGAGGCCCAGCTCACCGGCCATCCCCGCGCTGCCATCACCCGCGCCGCGATCCGCGACTGGGGCCTGGTGGTGGTGTGCGACGACCTGGAGAGCGCCGCGGCCCTCAGCGATCGCTTCGCGCCCGAGCACCTGGAGCTGCTGGTGGAGGATCCCGAGCCCCTGGCGGCGCGCATCCGCCACGCCGGCGCGATCTTCCTCGGGCCCTGGAGCCCGGAGGCGGTGGGCGACTACCTGGCCGGCCCCAACCACACCCTGCCCACCAGCGGCACGGCCCGCTTCGCCGGGGCCCTGAGCGTGGAGACCTTCCTGCGCCACACCTCCCTGATCCGCTTCAACCGCCAGGCCCTCGAGGCCACCGGCGCAGCGGTGGTGACCCTGGCCGAGAGCGAGGGCCTGCACAGCCACGCCGAATCGGTGCGGCGTCGCCTGCGGCAGGACTGATCAACCCGCCGGCGAGGGCGCAGGCTCTGCCTGGCAGCTGAATTCCTCGATCGTGCCCAGACCCTGGCGCAGGCGGAAGCGGGGCTGGTCGGGATCCTCCAGGCTCCACCACCACTTGCCATCGGTGTAGCTGGGGGCGCCGGCGTTGTTGGTGCGGGGCAGCTGCAGGGACAGGTCGCGCCAGCGCAGCACCACGAAGGCACCGGGCGCGGTGCCGGCCACCACGTTGGGAATGTCCAGCGCATCCACCGGGCCGTTGTCGGTGCGGGCCAGGAGCAGATCGCCGTCGCAGCGGTAGGCGCGCTCGGCATCCCCGGGCCCCGGTGCCAGGGCCAGCAGCACGGCCAGCAGCGGGGCCAGAAGCGTCGCCAGCAGGGCCGTCATCCGCGCTTCTGCAGATCGCGCACGCCGGCCACACCACCGGCGATCTCGCCCACCAGCACCTGATCGGCGAGGTTCACGAACAGACCGTTCTCGAGCACGCCGGGCAGGTTGTTGATCGCCTTCTCGAGCCCCGCGGGATCGCTGATGCCGCCGGCGAACTTCACATCGAGCACCAGATTCCCCTGGTCGGTGACCACCGGACCGGCCTTGCGGGTGGCCATGCGCAACTGGGCGTCGCCGCCCATCGCACCTAGCTGGCCCTGCACCTGGCGCCAGGCGCCGGGCAGCACCTCCACGGGCAGCAGGAACCCCAGGTTGAGGGTGTCCACCAGCTTGGTGGCATCCACCACCACCACGAAACGCTCAGCCCGGCAGGCCACGAGCTTCTCCTGCACGTGGCAGGCGCCGCCGCCCTTGATCAGCTGGAAGGCCGGATCCACCTCATCGGCGCCGTCGATGGCCAGATCGATCCGATCCACGGCGTTGAGGCTCTGCAGGGGGATGCCCAGCTCAGCCGCCAGAACCTCCCCCTGGAAGGAGGTGGTCACCCCGGTGATGTCGCAAAGCTCGCCGCTGCGCAACTTGGCGCCCAGCGCCTGGATCATCAGGGCGGCGGTGGAGCCCGAGCCCAGGCCCACCACCATGCCGCTGCGGATCTGCTCGGTGGCGGCCGCCGCCACCGCCTGCTTCATCTGGTCCTGCAGGTCGGCCATCGCTGCCATGCGTGGGGCCGCGACCGTAGCAATGGCCCGGCAGCAATGGCCCGGCTCAGCCCACCCGGGGCAGGGCGGCAGGGCGGATCGTCAGCCGCAGTTCCCGCTGGCCGCGCACCACGGTGATCGCCAGGGGCTGGCCCACCTCGGAGCGGTCCACCCGCTGCAGCAAGGCCGCCGGATCGCGGATCGGCTGGTCGGCCACGCTCACCACCAGGTCGCCGCGGCGCAGCCCGGCTGTTTCCGCCGGGCTGTTCTCCAGAACCCGCTGCACAAGGGCGCCATCGCGCTCAGGCAGCTGCAGCAGGGCGGCCGGATCGCGGTTGTTCTCGCGGGCCCGTCGGGCGGTGAGCGGCACCAGCTGCAGGCCGAGATAGGGGTGCACCACCTCGCCGCCGCTGGCCAGCTGGTCGGCCACCCGGCGCGCCAGGTTGATCGGGATGGCGAAGCCAAGCCCGGCGCCGGGACCGGAGCGCACCAGGGTGTTGATGCCAATCACGCGGCCGGCGGCGTCGATCAGCGGCCCGCCGGAATTGCCGGGGTTGATGGCGGCGTCGGTCTGGATCAGATCAAGGCGCTTGTCGGAGAAGCCGAGGCTGTTGATGTCGCGGTGCAGGCTGCTCACGATCCCCAGGGTCACCGTGCGCTCCAGGCCGTAGGGACTGCCAAGGGCGATGGCCCAGTCGCCCACCTCCAGGGCCTCGGAATCACCCAGGGGGGCGGCCTGCAGGTCCCGCACCCCCCGCACCCGCACCACCGCCAGATCGGTCACCGGATCGGCGCCCACCACCTCGCCATCGAGCTGACGGCCGTCGGCGAGGGTCACCTCCACGCTGTCCACCTGATCCACCACATGGGCGTTGGTGAGCACCAGACCGGCGCCGGCATCGATCACCACCCCCGAGCCCTGGCCGCGCTCGCGGCGGCTGCCGGAGGGATCGCCGAACAGATCGCGCAGCAGCGGATCCAGCAGCACCGGATCGAAGGGCTGGCGGGCCACGCTGCGCTCGATGTCGATGCGCACCACCGCCTGGGCCACGGCACGGGCGGCGGCGGCCACGAAGCTGTGGGGCGCTGGGCCGTCGGCCACGCCGCTGGTTGCAGCTGCGGGGGCAGGGGCTGCTGCGGCGAGGGCTGCAGCGGCGGGGGTGGCGGCCAGGGCCGGCGGCGACACCAGCAGCAGCAGGGCGGCCACCGCCAGGGCCAGAAGCCGGGCCGGTATCGAAATCACAGGGTCAGCGGGCGGGCTGCGCATCAGACGCTAGGCAGCTGCCGCCTCCGGCGCCGTCCAGCGCAGCAGCAGCTGGCGCAGCACGCCGGCCGCATCCAGCTCCAGCCAGCGGCCGCCGGGATCATCGGCCCGCCCCAGGGGACAGGGCTGCACCGGGCCGAAGCCACAGAGGGTGGAGGGACAGCCCAACAACTCCACCCCCGGCCGACCGGGCAGCTCGCCCCGCCAGTGCTGATGCACGTGGCCGAACACCAGGGCGCGCAGGCCCGGAACCGGGCGCAGCAGGGCCAGCAGCTCGGCGCCGTCCTCCAGGGCGATGGCGTCCATGCCCGGATCGCCGATCGCTACGGGAGGGTGATGCACCGCCACCAGCAGGGGCCGCGCTGGACCCGTCCCCCAGCGCTCCAGCCCCTGCGCCAACCAGGCCAGCTGGCGACGGCCGAGGGCACCACCATTGCGCCCGGCCTGGTGGCTGTCGAGCAGCGCCAGCCGGCAGCCGTCCAGCTCCAGCAGCGCCGGCGCCACAACTGCCCGGCGGCCAAGGGCGGCCCGCAGCAGCTGGGGGTGGTCGTGGTTGCCGCTGAGCAGCGCCACCGGGGTGGGCCAGGCCTCGAGCAACTCCCGCAGGCGGCAGTAGCCAGCCCAGCTCTCGTCCTGGCAGAGATCGCCGCTGATCACCAACAGGTGGGGGGGCGGATCGAGGGCGGCTCCCTGGCGCAGGGCCTCCGCCAGCAGGGGGAACGGGCGCCGGCCCCGGTAGCTGGCGGCCGGGTCGGCGAGCAGGTGGGGGTCGCTGAGCTGTAGCAGGCGCATCCGCTTAAGTTGCACCTCTGCTCTTCTGCGCACCATGGCAGCAATTCCTCCCGGCAGCCGTCAGTGCTGCAGCGTTTGTCAGGTGGAGATCCAGGGCATGGTGGGAGGCAACGACCTGGTGCACTTCAGCCAGGGGGCGCCGGGCACCAGGGCCAAGCTGTGGGCGCGGGTGTGCCAGTTCCTGAACAGCGACGACAAGCGCTCCCGCTGCCTCAACCAGGACGTGAGCCAGCGCGGCACGGTGGTGCAGAGCGATTACTACGACGAGGCGCCTGCGATCAACCTGGGCCTGGGCGGCGCCGCGGGTCCGGCCGGTGCCGGATCGGCTGACGGCTGAGCGGCGCCGTGCCCCATCCGCTGATCCCCAAGCTCGAGCAACTCGCCCGCACGTCCCTGCAGCAGGCGGGGTTCGAGTTGCGCGGCGTGCAGCTGCACACCCACCGCATCCCCATGACCCTGCAGGTGCTGGTGCAGCGCCGCGATGGCCGTGACATCAGCCTCAATGACTGCGCCGGCCTGAGCGCACCGCTGGGTGAGGCCATCGAGGCGGCCGGACTGCTGGGGGAGGCGGCCTATGTTCTGGAGGTCGGCAGCCCCGGCCTGGGCGAGGACCTGCGCGACGATCGCGACTTCCGCAGCTTCCGCGGATTTCCGGTGGCCGTGCGCTATCGCGACGGCCGGGGGGGCGAAGCCCAGGCCGGCGGGCTGCTGCTCGAGCGCACCGCCGGCGAGCTGCTGATCAACATCCGTGGCCGCACCAAGCGGATCCCCCGCGAGGACGTCATCAACGTGCGCCTGGTGAGTGCCGGCGAAGCCGGCGGCAACGACACCTGACTCCACCCCACAACCGAATCACCCCAAAACCGAAGAACCATGGCTCTGGTACTGCTCCCCGGCCTGAACAACCTCATCGACGACATCAGCGAGGAGAAAAAGCTGCCCCCGGCCGTGGTGGAAGCGGCCCTGCGGGAGGCACTGCTCAAAGGCTACGAGCGCTACCGCCGCACCCTCTACCTCGGCATCAGCGAGGACCCGTTCGAGGAGGAGTACTTCTCCAACTTCGACGTGCAGCTCGACCTCGATGAGGAGGGCTATCGGGTGCTGGCCTCCAAGATCATCGTGGACGAGGTGGAGAGCGACGACCACCAGATCGCCATCGACGAGGTGCGCCAGGTGGCCGAGGACGCCCAGATCGGTGACACCGTGGTGCTCGATGTCACCCCCGAGAAGGACGACTTCGGCCGCATGGCGGCCGCCACCACCAAGCAGGTACTGGCCCAGAAGCTGCGCGACCAGCAGCGCCGCATGATCCAGGAGGAGTTCGCCGATCTGGAGGATCCGGTTCTCACCGCCCGGGTGATCCGCTTCGAGCGCCAGAGCGTGATCATGGCCGTGAGCAGCGGTCTGGGCCGGCCCGAGGTGGAGGCCGAACTGCCCCGCCGCGACCAGCTGCCCAACGACAACTACCGCGCCAACGCCACCTTCAAGGTGTTCCTCAAGGAGGTGAGTGAGGTGCCCCGGCGCGGCCCCCAGCTGTTCGTGAGCCGCGCCAACGCCGGCCTGGTGGTGTATTTGTTCGAGAACGAGGTGCCGGAGATCCAGGAGGGCTCGGTGCGGATCGTGGCCGTGGCCCGGGAGGCCAATCCCCCGTCGCGCTCGGTGGGTCCCCGCACCAAGGTGGCCGTGGATTCTGTGGAGCGCGAGGTGGATCCGGTGGGGGCCTGCATCGGCGCCCGCGGCTCCCGCATCCAGCAGGTGGTGAACGAGCTACGCGGCGAGAAGATCGATGTGATCCGCTGGTCGCCCGACCCCGGCCAGTACATCGCCAACTCCCTCAGTCCGGCCCGGGTGGAGATGGTGAGGCTGGTGGATCCCGACGGCCACCACGCTCACGTGCTGGTGCCGCCCGACCAGCTCAGCCTGGCGATCGGGCGTGAGGGTCAGAACGTGCGCCTGGCGGCCCGCCTCACCGGCTGGAAGATCGACATCAAGAACGCCAGCGAGTACGACCAGGAGGCCGAGGACGCGGTGGTGGCGGAACTGATCGCCCACCGCGAGGAGGAGGAGCACCTGCAGGCCGAGGCCGAAGCCCGGCTGGCGGTGGAGCAGGCCGCCCGCGCCGAGGAGGATGCCCGCCTGCGGGAGCTCTACCCGCTGCCGGAGGACGAGGCCGACGACGGGCTTGAGGCAGAGGGCGGCTACGGCAGCGGAGAGCCTGAGGGCTCCCCGGAGGACTCCGAGGCCTCCGGCGTGCTGCAGGAGAGCTGAGACCGGTGGGGGAACGGCCGGTGATGCGGCGCTGCGTGGCCTGCCGTCAGCTGTGCGACCGCCGCCAGCTGTGGCGGGTGATCCACCTCGCTGGCGGCGGCGTGGCGCTGGACCGGGGCATGGGCCGCTCGGCCTACCTCTGCCCCAGTCCGGCCTGCCTGCAGGAGGCCCGTCGCCGGCGGCGCCTGCAGCGGGCTCTGCGCTGCCCGGTTGAGGACAGCCTGCTGGATCAGCTGGAGCAGCGATTGCTGGCGGGGGCGGCCGCTGATTCCCCGCACTGAGGCAAGATGGCCATTGGCCGCTGTGCGCTGGCGGCCGGTGTCCCCTGCAGCCGCTTCGCCGGCCCGGGGCCCTGTCCATTGGAGATCTGAATGACCAGCGGCGGCAAAGTGCGGATTTACGAGCTGTCCCGGGACCTGGGCCTGGAGAACAAGGACGTGCTCGATGCCGCCGATAAGCTCGGGCTGGCCGTGAAAAGCCACAGCAGCTCCATCAGCGACGGGGAAGCAGCGCGGATCCGCCAGCTGCTGGAGAAGGGCAGCAACGGCTCCGGCGCCAAGCCGGCAAGCCCGCCAGCGGGCAAGGCGATCCTCACCGTCAAGAAAGCGGCCGCGCCTGCTCCCGCCGCCCCGGCCCCTCTAGCGCCCCAGAAGCCGGCGGCCCCGAAACCGGCGGCCGCAGCCCGGCCCAGCGTCCCGCAACGTCCCGCCGCTCCAGGCCCAGCGGCCGCCAAGCCGGCCATGGTCCAGCCTCCAGCAGCCGCCCAGCCTCCGGCAGCCGTCCAGCCGCCGGCGGCCAAACTGCCAGCGGACAAGCCCCCGGCGGCCACTCTCCCGGCAGCCAAGGCTCCGGCGCCTGCCGCCAAGCCGGCTGCTCCCGCCAGGCCCGCAGCCCCGGCACCGGCTCCGGCCTCGGCACCCGGCCGCCCAGCCAGCGCATCGCCGGCCCGGCCAGCCGCCCCCGCTCCCAGGTCCGCGAGCAAGCCACCGGTGGTGATCGCCTCCAAGCCCGCGCGGCCGGCCCCCCCCAGCACCAGCCGCAGGCCGGAGATGCCGGCCCGCCCCGGGGCCCCTACGCGACCGCAGATCGTGGGCAAGCCGGTGGCCGGCCAGGGCAGCCCCAGCCGGCCCGCCACCCCGGTGAACCGCTCGCCGGTGAGCCCCCGGCCGATGGCGCCCAAGCGCTCGGGCGCCCCCGCCCCCACGCGTCCCACCCAGCCCGGCAGGCCGGGCGGCTCCAGTCGCCTGGAACTGGTGGGCAAGCCGATCCGGCGCGACACCAGCACTGGGCCCACTGGCGGCACCAGCGGCGGCCCCAGCCGGCCGGCCCCCCCCACCCGGCCCGGGATGCCTGCCGGCATGCGCAAGCCGATGGCACCGGGCGAGCTGATGCAGCTCCAGAAGCCCTCGGGCCGCACCCCGGCACCGCCGCCGCGCCGCGCCGGCGAGCGCAGCGACACAGCCGCTGATGCCCCCTCCAGCCCCGACCTGGTGCGGCCCGCGGCCACACCCCCCACAGCACCGCGCCGCCCAGGCTTCCGGGCACCGGTGGGACCCGCCGGTCGGGCCCGCCGCCCCGACTGGGATGACAGCGCCAAGCTGGAGGCCCTGCGCAGCCGTTCGCCCCAGCGGCAGCGGCCGAAGGTGCACATCATCGGCGAGAACGATGATGCGCTCACCGCCGAAACCAGCGGCTACGCCGGCGAGCAGGAGGCGGTGGTGCTGCAGGCCAGCCTGGCCCGGCCAGCCAAGCCCCGCGGCGCCGCCAGCAGGGCCCCCAGGCCCACCGTGGCCGTGCGCAAGCGCCGCAAGGAAACCACCCGCCAGCGTCAGCGTCGCCGGGCGATGGAACTGCGGGCGGCCCGGGAAGCGAAGCAGCAGCGACCGGAGATGCTGGTGGTGCCCGAGGGCAACCTCACGGTGCAGGAACTGGCCGAGAAGCTGGGCCTGGAGAGCTCCGAGATCATCAAGAGCCTGTTCTTCAAGGGCATCATCGCCACCGTCACCCAGAGCCTCGACCTTTCCACGATCGAAGCGGTGGCCGAGGAGTTCGGGGTGCCGGTGCTCCAGGACGACGTGGAGGAGGCTGCCGCCAAGACGGTGGAGATGATCGAGGACAGCGACCTCGAGCACCTGATCCGCAGGCCGCCCGTGGTCACCGTGATGGGCCACGTCGACCACGGCAAGACCAGCCTGCTCGACTCCATCCGCAAGACCCGCGTCGCGGCGGGTGAAGCCGGTGGCATCACCCAGCACATCGGCGCCTACCAGGTGGAGATCGAGCACGGCGGCGAGCCGCGGCGCCTCACCTTCCTCGACACCCCCGGCCACGAGGCGTTTACCGCCATGCGCGCCCGCGGCACCAAGGTCACCGACATCGCCGTGTTGGTGGTGGCGGCCGACGATGGCGTGCGGCCCCAGACCCTGGAGGCGATCAGCCATGCCCGGGCCGCCAAGGTGCCGATCGTGGTGGCGATCAACAAGATCGACAAGGAGGGCGCCTCGGCCGAGCGGGTGAAGCAGGAACTCTCCGGCCACGACCTGGTGGCCGAGGACTGGGGCGGCAGCACGGTGATGGTGCCGGTGAGCGCCATCAAGGACGACGGCATCGACAAGCTGCTGGAGATGATCCTGTTGGTGTCCGAGGTGGAGGACCTGCAGGCCAACCCCGACCGGATGGCCCGCGGCACCGTGATCGAGGCCCATCTGGACAAGGCCAAGGGGCCCGTGGCCACCCTGCTGATCCAGAACGGCACCCTGCGCAGCGGCGATGTGCTGGCCGCCGGCCCGGTGCTGGGCAAGGTGCGCGCCATGGTTGACGACACCGGCAAGCGGGTGAAGACGGCCGGGCCGTCATCGGCCGTGGAGGCCCTCGGCTTCAGCGAGGTGCCAACCGCCGGCGATGAGTTTGAGGTGTACACCGATGAGAAGGCCGCGCGGGCGGTGGTGGGCGACCGGGCCAATGAGGCCCGTGCCACCCGCCTGGCCCAGCAGATGGCCTCGCGCCGGGTGTCCCTGGCCTCGATGTCGGGCCAGGCCAGCGAAGGCGACCTCAAGGAGCTCAACCTGATCCTCAAGGCCGACGTGCAGGGCTCGGTGGAGGCGATTCTCGGCTCCCTCGAGCAGTTGCCCCAGGGCGAGGTGCAGGTGCGGGTGCTGCTCTCGGCACCGGGCGAGATCACCGAAACCGACGTGGACCTGGCGGCGGCCTCAGGCGCCGTGATCGTGGGCTTCAACACCTCGATGGCCTCCGGCGCCAAACGCGCCGCCGATGCCACCGGCGTGGATGTGCGCGACTACGACGTGATCTACAAGCTGCTGGAGGACATCCAGCTGGCGATGGAGGGTCTGCTGGAGCCCGAGCTGGTGGAGGAGCCCCTCGGCGAGGCCGAGGTGCGGGCCGTGTTCACGATCGGCAAGAGCGCCGTGGCCGGTTGCTACGTCACCACCGGCAAGCTGCAGCGCAACGCCAAGCTGCGGGTGTGGCGCGGCAAGGAGAAGGTGTTCGAGGGCGACCTCGACTCCCTGCGCCGCAACAAGGACGACGTCAAGGAGGTGGCCACCGGCTTCGAGTGCGGGGTCTCCTGCGACCGCTTCAGTGGTTGGCAGGAGAGCGACCGCATCGAGGCCTTCAAGCTGGTCACCCAGCGCCGCAGCCTCAGCACCTGATCCTTCCATCGCCGGCCCCAGCCCCGTGAATCCGCGCAGCGAGCCCCTGCTCTGGCTACAGCTGATCGCCATCGGGGCCATCCCCCTGGAACTGCTGGCTCTGGTGCTGCTGCTGGCCAGGGCCGACCCAGGACCCTTTCCGGCCCTGGAGCGGCTGCTGGTGTGGGGGCTGGGGGCCCTGGCTCCGGCCCTACTGCTCTGGCGGCGGCCGGCCGACTGCTGCTCCCTGCTGCTGGTGCAGGTTCCCCTGGGGGCCCGCAGCGCCAGCCAGCGCAGCCTGGCGGCGGCCCAGGAGGCCCTGCCCGCCAGGCTGCTGATGGTGTCCGGTGCCGCTGCCCTGCTGCCGCTGCTCTGGACCCTGGACAGCCACGCCGCCCTGGCCGGCGCCCTCTCGCCTCTCGGCAACGGCAACCGCCTGGTGAGCCTGCTGTTGGCCGCCCTGCTGCTGGCCCTGCTGCTCTGGCAGTGGCAACAGCTGGTGCAGAGCTTCTGGCTGCTGTCACGCCCGCCCGGCGCTTTGGCGGGCCAACCGCCGCTGTCGAGCGAGCGCCTGGCCAGCGAACGGCTGAGCCTGGGCATCCCGCTGCTGCTGCTCGAACCCCTGGACCTGGACAGGGCGACCAGGGAATCGCCCCCTGCTCCCCCCGCAGCCGCTGCCGCCCGTTCAGCCGTTGGGGAGCCGGTTGCGGTCGAGCCAGAGCAGGGAGCCGCAGACGAGCAGGGCGACGACCTGGATCAAGAGGTCGGCTGAGGCCACCTCACCACCTCCGGCCGAGCGCATGGCCATGGTGGCCAGGCCGATGGCAGCCGAGGCGCTGAGGGCCAGCCACAGGGCCCTGCGCAGACCCCGCCAGGGGGTGCGCGCCTCAAGCAGCAGCCGGGCCTTCACGGCGGGATCCAGCTGCCTCGAGTTGGGGGAATCGGATGCCATGGGCACGATGAGGGAGGATTGCCGAATGCTAATTTGGCCAGGTGCCGGTGTAGCTCAGCGGTAGAGCAACTGATTCGTAATCAGTAGGTCGCAGGTTCAAATCCAGTCACCGGCTTTTCAGGTCATTTCGTCGCCACCCACGGCGCCCATTCAGGCCTCCTCAAAAGACCACATTACAAGGGATTTAAGCCAATGGCTTTGGGCCAAAACCTTCAGGCCACCCTGAAACTTTCTGTGCTGTGAAACACATGGATTCTGCCTGGATCGCCACGATGATGGCTTGAGTTTCACGATGTCAGGCGATGCCCAAGAAGGACCATCGCAGTCCCCAGAAGAGGCAAACCAGGGGCCCTCGGCCAGCTGGAATCAGCTGGCCTATGCAGGCATCATGCGGCCTGGTCATGATCACGGCAGGCCTGTTGGCCTGGCTTGGAGCGCCACGCTTGATAGCCTGGCGCTCAGCACCGGATAGCGAAGGGGGAACTGACCAGATCCAGGCGATTCACGGCGATGATCTCTATCAGCCAAGTGTGGGACAAGACGGCAAAAACGTCATCTGGGTGCCCACCCAGGATGATCTGATGCAAGCCATGCTGGAGGCCCTGAACATCCAGCCCGACGATATTCTCTACGACCTGGGTTCCGGGGACGGCAAGATCGTGATCAACGCCGCCCAGCAATACAACATCAATGCAGTGGGCATTGAATATGACCCCCAACTGGTTGAGCTGGCCAAGCGCAACGCTGCTCGCGCAGGAGTTGAGGACCAAACGACTTTTGTGCGGGGCGATATCTTTCAAGAGGATTTCAGCAATGCCAGCGCAGTAGCCCTCTACCTGCTTCCGGAACTGAACCTAAAGCTTAAACCCACAATCCTCTCCATGCGTCCAGGCACCCGAGTGGTTTCCAATACCTTCGACATGGGGACATGGCCAGCTGACACAACGATTGAGCTGGACAGGAGCACCCGGGCGTACTACTGGGTTGTACCAGCCAGGGTGCAGGGCCGCTGGCAACTTGAGGATTCCACTAACAACACTGTGGGCGAACTGGATCTCCGCCAGGAGTTCCAGCTGGTCGGCGGTGAGGTCGTCATCAACGGCGAGGTCTTCACGATCCTCTCCGGGAGGATGGAGGGTGAGGCCATCACGTTCACCTATGGCCACCGAACAGCCAACGGCGATCGCTCCCACGGAAGCTTTCAGGGAACTGTACGGGCAGACCGGCTTCAGGGAACCCTCAACAAACAAGCCAAACAGCAACAGCTCACCGGTCGCCTGCGGGCCAGTCAGAGGCAGGGTTTGACATGAGTCCGCCTGGGCTGCAAATGGCAAGCAGATCCCCTGATGCCTTCGCCGCCAACCCTCCCGCCAGGATGATCCTCTGGTGGGAAGCGGTGTGCATGATTGTGGGCCTGGTGATCGGCGCTGGGATCTTCAGGACTCCAAGTCTGGTGGCGCAATTCACCCAGGATCCAGGCTGGTTGATCACCGCCTGGATCCTGGGGGCGGGGGTGAGCTTCAGCGGAGCTCTCTGTTACGCCGAGCTGAGTTCAGCCCACCCACACATCGGCGGCGACTATCACTTTCTCACCCTGGCCTATGGCCGCCGATTAGCGTTTCTCTACGCCTGGGCCAAGGCAACCGTGATCAATCCGGGATCAATTGCACTGTTGGCCTTCTTATTCAGCGACAGCCTCAGTCGAGTCCTGCCCCTGGGATCCCGCTCCCAAAGCCTGTGGGCCCTGCTGGTGGTAGCCCTCCTCACGGCTTTCAATCTGCTCGGAATCCATGTGGCCGCCGCCCTGCAGAAGCGACTTGTCGTGGTGCTCCTTGCTGGCTTGTTGATCATCACATGGGCAGGCTTTGCCAGCGACATCGACCTCGCTGCCATCTCCAGCCAGGCGTTCCAGAGCAGACCGCCGACAGGCAACCTGGGCACTGCAATGGTTTTCGTGCTGCTCACGTTCGGCGGTTGGAACGAAGCCGCAAGCATTTCCGCAGACGTGAAAGGGGGGCATCGGGCTACCGCTGCTGTGCTGCTGCTGAGCCTGACGCTCATCACTGCCATCTATCTGCTGTTTAACCTCGCGCTGCTTTCAGCGCTTGGTATCAACGCCCTGGCAGAGAACTCCATGGCGGCGGTGACCGTTCTCGCCAACTCCCTCGGCCCAGGAGCCGAGCTAGCCGTCGTGCTTCTCATCGGAGCTGCGACTCTCTCCAGCATCAACGCCACCATGGCGATGGGCGCCCGCGCCAATCAGGCCCTGGCACAGGATTGGGAAATCCTGAAAATCGGCTCTGGACCGCAGCTCCAGCGCCATACTCGCACCGCCAATGTGCTGCTCCAGAGCTTGATCAGCAGCACCATGATCGTGGTGGCTGCGGTGCAGCCGGATGGATTCAAGGCCATCGTGGAATATACGGCCCCCTTGTTCTGGACCTTTCTCAGCCTGGTTGCCCTGGCAGTGATCATCCTGCGCCACAACACCCCCCATATTCGGGCCCCATTCCGGACACCACTCTTTCCGTTGCTGCCACTGCTGTTCGGGGCCGCTTGCGTCTATCTCACAATGTCCAGCGTGCAGTACGCGGTGGCCAACCAGGGAGGTTTCATCTCGCTGTTGGTACTGGCTTCGGGGATGCTGGCATTGGCTGGTCTGAGTGGTCGTCAACGCCAGCAAAACATTTCGGCCAAGCAACCGGGACCCTGAAAGTTGCAGCAGCTGCACATGAGCGCCCGCAGCAATTCCCAGAATGACCTGCAGCAAACGCCAGGTTCAGCCTGCTGCCATAACTCAAGGCTAGACCAGTCAACCGCTGGCAGGGGGCTGCTGGCATTGCCACCCGTTGCCGACATGTAATGGAGCCATGAAAAAACCCCCTCCCGTCCGGGAGGGGGCAGCCGAGATTCCGTC